>NZ_CAMHZD010000376.1 GCF_946190065.1 Streptococcus mitis | reverse complement strand
AAAAAAAAAAAAAAAAAAAAAAAAAAAAAAAAAAAAAAAAAAAAAAAAAAAAAAAAAAAAAAAAAAAAAAAAAAAAAA
>NZ_CAMHZD010000375.1 GCF_946190065.1 Streptococcus mitis | reverse complement strand
GGGGGGGGGGGGGGGGGGGGGGGGGGGGGGGGGGGGGGGGGGGGGGGGGGGGGGGGGGGGGGGGGGGGGGGGGGGGGG
>NZ_CAMHZD010000374.1 GCF_946190065.1 Streptococcus mitis | reverse complement strand
TTTGGCTCTTTGTCAACTGTAGTGGGTTGAAGAAAAGCTAAGCTCTAGAAAGGACAGATTTAGTCCTTTCTTTTTTGAT
>NZ_CAMHZD010000373.1 GCF_946190065.1 Streptococcus mitis | reverse complement strand
AGGTGATTAATACTTTGCCTGTCTTACTTCCTGGTTTACTTGTGTCTGGTTGTTCGGACCAGCTATAGTTTGTTCCTGC
>NZ_CAMHZD010000372.1 GCF_946190065.1 Streptococcus mitis | reverse complement strand
CCATCAGGAAACACAGCCGTTATTCCAGCAGCAGACTTAACTAAGACATCAGAAGACGCAGCTAAGCCAAATGCAGGTA
>NZ_CAMHZD010000371.1 GCF_946190065.1 Streptococcus mitis | reverse complement strand
GTGGGGGGGGGGGGGGGGGGGGGGGGGGGGGGGGGGGGGGGGGGGGGGGGGGGGGGGGGGGGGGGGGGGGGGGGGGGGG
>NZ_CAMHZD010000370.1 GCF_946190065.1 Streptococcus mitis | reverse complement strand
TGTCTTAGTTAAGTCTGCTGCTGGAATAACGGCTGTGTTTCCTGATGGCGTTGTCACTGTAGCGTTTCCTTTATCGTCTA
>NZ_CAMHZD010000369.1 GCF_946190065.1 Streptococcus mitis | reverse complement strand
GAAGCTGAAGCACTTGTTGACGCTGATTCAGAAGCTGATGTGCTTGCTGAAGCTGAAGCACTTGTTGAAGCCGATTGACT
>NZ_CAMHZD010000368.1 GCF_946190065.1 Streptococcus mitis | reverse complement strand
GCGTTTCCTTTATCGTCTACTACTACAGTCGCACCTGGATTCACTGCTTTAACTTTGTCTTCGATGGCTTTCTTCTCAGC
>NZ_CAMHZD010000367.1 GCF_946190065.1 Streptococcus mitis | reverse complement strand
ATGAAGAAGGCAAGGAAATCAACCCTTCAGACAAAGGAACGAAAGATAAGAAAGACATTCCAGAGTACATTTACAAAGAAAC
>NZ_CAMHZD010000366.1 GCF_946190065.1 Streptococcus mitis | reverse complement strand
CCTGCATTTGGCTTAGCTGCATCGTCTGCTGTCTTAGTTAAGTCTGCTGCTGGAATAACGGCTGTGTTTCCTGATGGTGTTGT
>NZ_CAMHZD010000365.1 GCF_946190065.1 Streptococcus mitis | reverse complement strand
GTGCTTGCTGATTGACTTGCACTTGTTGAAGCCGATTGACTAGCTGACGTGCTTGCTGATTGGCTCGCACTTGTCGATGCTGA
>NZ_CAMHZD010000364.1 GCF_946190065.1 Streptococcus mitis | reverse complement strand
CCTGCATTTGGCTTAGCTGCGTCGTCTGCTGTCTTAGTTAAGTCTGCTGCTGGAATAACGGCTGTGTTTCCTGATGGCGTTGT
>NZ_CAMHZD010000363.1 GCF_946190065.1 Streptococcus mitis | reverse complement strand
GCTGAAGCACTTGTTGACGCTGATTCAGAAGCTGATGTGCTTGCTGAAGCTGAAGCACTTGTTGAAGCCGATTGACTTGCGCT
>NZ_CAMHZD010000362.1 GCF_946190065.1 Streptococcus mitis | reverse complement strand
GGAAATGCGACAGTTACAACACCATCAGGAAACACAGCCGTTATTCCAGCAGCAGACTTAACTAAGACAGCAGACGACGCAGC
>NZ_CAMHZD010000361.1 GCF_946190065.1 Streptococcus mitis | reverse complement strand
GTTGAAGCCGATTGACTTGCGCTCGTGCTTGCTGATTGGCTTGCACTTGTTGATGCTGACTGACTAGCTGAGGTGCTTGCTGATTG
>NZ_CAMHZD010000360.1 GCF_946190065.1 Streptococcus mitis | reverse complement strand
AATTCCAGGCAATCCAACAGAAGAAGGTGAACAACCTAAGAAAGATATCCCAGGCTACCGTTTCGTAGAAACTAAGAAACTTCCAAA
>NZ_CAMHZD010000359.1 GCF_946190065.1 Streptococcus mitis | reverse complement strand
TCGACAAGTGCGAGCCAATCAGCAAGCACGTCAGCTAGTCAATCGGCTTCAACAAGTGCAAGTCAATCAGCAAGCACATCAGCTAGTCA
>NZ_CAMHZD010000358.1 GCF_946190065.1 Streptococcus mitis | reverse complement strand
GATTGACTTGCGCTCGTGCTTGCTGATTGGCTTGCACTTGTTGATGCTGACTGACTAGCTGAGGTGCTTGCTGATTGGCTTGCACTTGTTG
>NZ_CAMHZD010000357.1 GCF_946190065.1 Streptococcus mitis | reverse complement strand
GAAACGCTACAGTGACAACACCATCAGGAAACACAGCCGTTATTCCAGCAGCAGACTTAACTAAGACAGCAGACGATGCAGCTAAGCCAAA
>NZ_CAMHZD010000356.1 GCF_946190065.1 Streptococcus mitis | reverse complement strand
TCGGCATCTGAGTCAGCCTCAACAAGTGCGTCAGCCTCAGCCAGCACATCGGCATCTGAGTCAGCCTCAACAAGTGCGTCAGCCTCAGCCAG
>NZ_CAMHZD010000355.1 GCF_946190065.1 Streptococcus mitis | reverse complement strand
GGAAATGCGACAGTTACAACACCATCAGGAAACACAGCCGTTATTCCAGCAGCAGACTTAACTAAGACAGCAGACGATGCAGCTAAGCCAAA
>NZ_CAMHZD010000354.1 GCF_946190065.1 Streptococcus mitis | reverse complement strand
CTTGCTGATTGACTTGCACTTGTTGAAGCCGATTGACTAGCTGACGTGCTTGCTGATTGACTTGCACTTGTTGAAGCACTTTGGCTTGCTGA
>NZ_CAMHZD010000353.1 GCF_946190065.1 Streptococcus mitis | reverse complement strand
ACAGAGCACATCTATGAAAAAGTTAAGACATCATTCAAGGATAAAGAAGGAAACGAAATTCCTAAATATCCAAGTGAGCCAGGAACAGTCGA
>NZ_CAMHZD010000352.1 GCF_946190065.1 Streptococcus mitis | reverse complement strand
TTTGGCTTAGCTGCGTCGTCTGCTGTCTTAGTTAAGTCTGCTGCTGGAATAACGGCTGTGTTTCCTGATGGCGTTGTTACTGTAGCGTTTCC
>NZ_CAMHZD010000351.1 GCF_946190065.1 Streptococcus mitis | reverse complement strand
TTGTCGTCTTTCTTCGTTTCTTTGTAAATGTACTCTGGAATGTCTTTCTTATCTTTCGTTCCTTTGTCTGAAGGGTTGATTTCCTTGCCTTC
>NZ_CAMHZD010000350.1 GCF_946190065.1 Streptococcus mitis | reverse complement strand
GCTGAGAAGAAAGCCATCGAAGACAAAGTTAAAGCCGTGAATCCAGGTGCGACTGTAGTAGTAGACGATAAAGGAAATGCGACAGTTACAAC
>NZ_CAMHZD010000349.1 GCF_946190065.1 Streptococcus mitis | reverse complement strand
GAAATCCCAGTCACTGTAACAGTAGGTGAACAAGATAAAGATATCTACACACCGAAGTATGAAGATGGCCATGGCAAACCAGGAACTAAGGTTGA
>NZ_CAMHZD010000348.1 GCF_946190065.1 Streptococcus mitis | reverse complement strand
ATCGAAGACAAAGTTAAAGCAGTGAATCCAGGTGCGACTGTAGTAGTAGACGATAAAGGAAATGCGACAGTTACAACACCATCAGGAAACACAGCCGT
>NZ_CAMHZD010000347.1 GCF_946190065.1 Streptococcus mitis | reverse complement strand
GGAAACGCTACAGTAACAACGCCATCAGGAAACACAGCCGTTATTCCAGCAGCAGACTTAACTAAGACAGCAGACGATGCAGCTAAGCCAAATGCAGG
>NZ_CAMHZD010000346.1 GCF_946190065.1 Streptococcus mitis | reverse complement strand
GCTTTAACTTTGTCTTCGATCGCTTTCTTCTCAGCATCTGTAAGTTTTTCTGGGTTCGCTACCACAGTCTTATCTGCTGGTTTAACCACATCGTTACC
>NZ_CAMHZD010000345.1 GCF_946190065.1 Streptococcus mitis | reverse complement strand
ATCGAAGACAAAGTTAAAGCCGTGAATCCAGGTGCGACTGTAGTAGTAGACGATAAAGGAAATGCGACAGTTACAACACCATCAGGAAACACAGCCGT
>NZ_CAMHZD010000344.1 GCF_946190065.1 Streptococcus mitis | reverse complement strand
ACGATAAAGGAAACGCTACAGTGACAACGCCATCAGGAAACACAGCCGTTATTCCAGCAGCAGACTTAACTAAGACAGCAGACGACGCAGCTAAGCCAAA
>NZ_CAMHZD010000343.1 GCF_946190065.1 Streptococcus mitis | reverse complement strand
GATGTCTTAACTTTTTCGTAGATGTGTTCTGTATCACCATTTGGTAATTTCTTAGTCTCTACGAAGCGGTATTCTGGGATATCTTTCTTATCTACAGAGCCAGT
>NZ_CAMHZD010000342.1 GCF_946190065.1 Streptococcus mitis | reverse complement strand
TCTGTTGATCCATCTGGATAACGTACTAGAACTTTACCTGTAATCTTATCTCCTGGTTTTGCTCCTTCTGGAATTGTTACTGTGACTTTGCCATCTTTATCTAC
>NZ_CAMHZD010000341.1 GCF_946190065.1 Streptococcus mitis | reverse complement strand
CCAGGAACAGTCGATAAGAAAGACATTCCAGAATACCGCTTCGTAGAGACTAAGAAATTACCAAATGGTGATACAGAGCACATCTATGAAAAAGTTAAGACATC
>NZ_CAMHZD010000340.1 GCF_946190065.1 Streptococcus mitis | reverse complement strand
TCAGCTTCAGCAAGCACATCAGCATCTGAATCGGCTTCAACAAGTGCTTCAGCTTCAGCAAGCACATCAGCTTCTGAATCAGCGTCAACAAGTGCTTCAGCTTCA
>NZ_CAMHZD010000339.1 GCF_946190065.1 Streptococcus mitis | reverse complement strand
CCTGCATTTGGCTTAGCTGCGTCTTCTGATGTCTTAGTTAAGTCTGCTGCTGGAATAACGGCTGTGTTTCCTGATGGCGTTGTCACTGTAGCGTTTCCTTTATCGT
>NZ_CAMHZD010000338.1 GCF_946190065.1 Streptococcus mitis | reverse complement strand
CCTGCATTTGGCTTAGCTGCGTCTTCTGATGTCTTAGTTAAGTCTGCTGCTGGAATAACGGCTGTGTTTCCTGATGGTGTTGTCACTGTAGCGTTTCCTTTATCGT
>NZ_CAMHZD010000337.1 GCF_946190065.1 Streptococcus mitis | reverse complement strand
AGTCAGTCAGCATCGACAAGTGCAAGTCAGTCAGCATCGACAAGTGCGAGCCAATCAGCAAGCACGTCAGCTAGTCAATCGGCTTCAACAAGTGCAAGTCAATCAGC
>NZ_CAMHZD010000336.1 GCF_946190065.1 Streptococcus mitis | reverse complement strand
AAGACATCATTCAAGGATAAAGAAGGAAATGAAATTCCTAAATATCCAAGTGAACCAGGAACAGTCGATAAGAAAGACATTCCAGAATACCGCTTCGTAGAGACTAA
>NZ_CAMHZD010000335.1 GCF_946190065.1 Streptococcus mitis | reverse complement strand
ACGATAAAGGAAACGCTACAGTGACAACACTATCAGGAAACACAGCCGTTATTCCAGCAGCAGACTTAACTAAGACAGCAGACGACGCAGCTAAGCCAAATGCAGGTA
>NZ_CAMHZD010000334.1 GCF_946190065.1 Streptococcus mitis | reverse complement strand
ACGATAAAGGAAACGCTACAGTGACAACACTATCAGGAAACACAGCCGTTATTCCAGCAGCAGACTTAACTAAGACATCAGAAGACGCAGCTAAGCCAAATGCAGGTA
>NZ_CAMHZD010000333.1 GCF_946190065.1 Streptococcus mitis | reverse complement strand
AGTGCAAGCCAATCAGCAAGCACGTCAGCTAGTCAATCGGCTTCAACAAGTGCTTCAGCTTCAGCAAGCACATCAGCATCTGAATCGGCTTCAACAAGTGCTTCAGCTTC
>NZ_CAMHZD010000332.1 GCF_946190065.1 Streptococcus mitis | reverse complement strand
GAGAAGAAAGCCATCGAAGACAAAGTTAAAGCAGTGAATCCAGGTGCGACTGTAGTAGTAGACGATAAAGGAAACGCTACAGTGACAACACCATCAGGAAACACAGCCGT
>NZ_CAMHZD010000331.1 GCF_946190065.1 Streptococcus mitis | reverse complement strand
GTGAATCCAGGTGCGACTGTAGTAGTAGACGATAAAGGAAATGCGACAGTTACAACACCATCAGGAAACACAGCCGTTATTCCAGCAGCAGACTTAACTAAGACAGCAGACGA
>NZ_CAMHZD010000330.1 GCF_946190065.1 Streptococcus mitis | reverse complement strand
GATTGACTTGCGCTCGTGCTTGCTGATTGGCTTGCACTTGTTGATGCTGACTGACTAGCTGAGGTGCTTGCTGATTGACTTGCACTTGTCGATGCTGACTGACTAGCTGACGTGCTTGC
>NZ_CAMHZD010000329.1 GCF_946190065.1 Streptococcus mitis | reverse complement strand
TCGACAAGTGCGAGCCAATCAGCAAGCACGTCAGCTAGTCAATCGGCTTCAACAAGTGCAAGTCAATCAGCAAGCACGTCAGCTAGTCAATCGGCTTCAACAAGTGCAAGTCAATCAGCAAG
>NZ_CAMHZD010000328.1 GCF_946190065.1 Streptococcus mitis | reverse complement strand
ATCGAAGACAAAGTTAAAGCAGTGAATCCAGGTGCGACTGTAGTAGTAGACGATAAAGGAAACGCTACAGTGACAACGCCATCAGGAAACACAGCCGTTATTCCAGCAGCAGACTTAACTAAG
>NZ_CAMHZD010000327.1 GCF_946190065.1 Streptococcus mitis | reverse complement strand
TGTCTTAGTTAAGTCTGCTGCTGGAATAACGGCTGTGTTTCCTGATAGTGTTGTCACTGTAGCGTTTCCTTTATCGTCTACTACTACAGTCGCACCTGGATTCACGGCTTTAACTTTGTCTTCG
>NZ_CAMHZD010000326.1 GCF_946190065.1 Streptococcus mitis | reverse complement strand
GCCTCAGCCAGCACATCGGCATCTGAGTCCGCCTCAACAAGTGCGTCAGCCTCAGCCAGCACATCGGCATCTGAGTCCGCCTCAACAAGTGCGTCAGCCTCAGCCAGCACATCGGCATCTGAGTC
>NZ_CAMHZD010000325.1 GCF_946190065.1 Streptococcus mitis | reverse complement strand
ACGAAGAAAGACGACAAAGGCAATACAACGCATGTATACCGTCAAGTCGTAACAAGTTATGTAGATGAAGAAGGCAAAGAAATTAACCCTTCAGACAAAGGAACGAAAGATAAGAAAGACATTCC
>NZ_CAMHZD010000324.1 GCF_946190065.1 Streptococcus mitis | reverse complement strand
AAAGATATCTACACACCGAAGTATGAAGATGGCCATGGCAACCCAGGTTCTAAGGTTGAAATTCCATTAACAGAAGAGAATGGTAAGAAGATTCCAGAAGGTACAACCTTCGAAAGTGATCAACCA
>NZ_CAMHZD010000323.1 GCF_946190065.1 Streptococcus mitis | reverse complement strand
CCAGTTGGGCTGTATTCATCATTTTGCGGCGTTACGTTTACCGTTACCGTCACTTCTTCCGTACTCTTATCTGGGTAGGTGATTAATACTTTGCCTGTCTTACTTCCTGGTTTACTTGTGTCTGGTTG
>NZ_CAMHZD010000322.1 GCF_946190065.1 Streptococcus mitis | reverse complement strand
ATCAGGAAACACAGCCGTTATTCCAGCAGCAGACTTAACTAAGACATCAGAAGACGCAGCTAAGCCAAATGCAGGTAACGATGTGGTTAAACCAGCAGATAAGACTGTGGTAGCGAACCCAGAAAAACT
>NZ_CAMHZD010000321.1 GCF_946190065.1 Streptococcus mitis | reverse complement strand
AAAAAAAAAAAAAAAAAAAAAAAAAAAAAAAAAAAAAAAACACAAAAAAAAAAAAAAAAAAAAAAAAAAAAAAAAAAAAAAAAAAAAAAAAAACACAAAAAAAAAAAAAAAAAAAAAAAAAAAAAAAAAA
>NZ_CAMHZD010000320.1 GCF_946190065.1 Streptococcus mitis | reverse complement strand
GTTGAAGCCGATTGACTAGCTGACGTGCTTGCTGATTGGCTCGCACTTGTCGATGCTGAAGCTGAAGCACTTGTTGAAGCCGATTGACTTGCGCTCGTGCTTGCTGATTGGCTTGCACTTGTTGATGCTG
>NZ_CAMHZD010000319.1 GCF_946190065.1 Streptococcus mitis | reverse complement strand
GAGCAACAGAAACCCCAACTCCAGCGCAACCAGCTGAAGAAACTCCAGCGTCACGAGCAACAGAAACCCCAACTCCAGCGCAACCAGCTGAAGAAACTCCAGCGTCACGAGCAACAGAAACCCCAACTCCA
>NZ_CAMHZD010000318.1 GCF_946190065.1 Streptococcus mitis | reverse complement strand
GGAAGACCAACCAGCAGCGCCAGGAGCAACAGAAACCCCAACTCCAGCGCCACCTGAGGAAGACCAACCAGCAGCGCCAGGAGCAACAGAAACCCCAACTCCAGCGCCACCTGAGGAAGACCAACCAGCAGCGC
>NZ_CAMHZD010000317.1 GCF_946190065.1 Streptococcus mitis | reverse complement strand
GCAGATAAGACTGTGGTAGCGAACCCAGAAAAACTTACAGATGCTGAGAAGAAAGCGATCGAAGACAAAGTTAAAGCAGTGAATCCAGGTGCGACTGTAGTAGTAGACGATAAAGGAAACGCTACAGTGACAAC
>NZ_CAMHZD010000316.1 GCF_946190065.1 Streptococcus mitis | reverse complement strand
GCAGATAAGACTGTGGTAGCGAACCCAGAAAAACTTACAGATGCTGAGAAGAAAGCGATCGAAGACAAAGTTAAAGCCGTGAATCCAGGTGCGACTGTAGTAGTAGACGATAAAGGAAATGCGACAGTTACAAC
>NZ_CAMHZD010000315.1 GCF_946190065.1 Streptococcus mitis | reverse complement strand
GTAAGTTTTTCTGGGTTCGCTACCACAGTCTTATCTGCTGGTTTAACCACATCGTTACCTGCATTTGGCTTAGCTGCATCGTCTGCTGTCTTAGTTAAGTCTGCTGCTGGAATAACGGCTGTGTTTCCTGATGG
>NZ_CAMHZD010000314.1 GCF_946190065.1 Streptococcus mitis | reverse complement strand
ATTCCAGCTTCTGACTTAACAAAATCAGCAGCAGACGCATCTAAACCAAATGCAGGTGATGACATCGTTAAACCAGCAGATAAGACAGTAGTAGCGAATCCAGATGCTCTCACTCCAGAAGAGAAGAAAGCAATC
>NZ_CAMHZD010000313.1 GCF_946190065.1 Streptococcus mitis | reverse complement strand
GCACATCAGCTTCTGAATCAGCGTCAACAAGTGCTTCAGCTTCAGCATCGACAAGTGCGAGCCAATCAGCAAGCACGAGCGCAAGTCAATCGGCTTCAACAAGTGCTTCAGCTTCAGCAAGCACATCAGCTTCTGA
>NZ_CAMHZD010000312.1 GCF_946190065.1 Streptococcus mitis | reverse complement strand
AAAGCCATCGAAGACAAAGTTAAAGCAGTGAATCCAGGTGCGACTGTAGTAGTAGACGATAAAGGAAACGCTACAGTAACAACGCCATCAGGAAACACAGCCGTTATTCCAGCAGCAGACTTAACTAAGACAGCAGACGA
>NZ_CAMHZD010000311.1 GCF_946190065.1 Streptococcus mitis | reverse complement strand
ACTAAGAAAGACGAAAAAGGCAATACAACGCATGTATACCGTCAAGTCGTAACAAGTTATGTGAATGAAGAAGGCAAGGAAATCAACCCTTCAGACAAAGGAACGAAAGATAAGAAAGACATTCCAGAGTACATTTACAAA
>NZ_CAMHZD010000310.1 GCF_946190065.1 Streptococcus mitis | reverse complement strand
ACGAAGAAAGACGACAAAGGCAATACAACGCATGTATACCGTCAAGTCGTAACAAGTTATGTAGATGAAGAAGGCAAGGAAATCAACCCTTCAGACAAAGGAACGAAAGATAAGAAAGACATTCCAGAGTACATTTACAAA
>NZ_CAMHZD010000309.1 GCF_946190065.1 Streptococcus mitis | reverse complement strand
TCCTCTGGAGTTAATGGTGTATTCGTAACTGGGGTTTCGATACCTTTAACTGGTGTTACATTAACCGGAATATCAACGGTAATTGTTTTGCCATTTGGTAATTCTACCGTTACTTTAACTGGAGTTTTCTTACCTGGCGTTGTTAAGTC
>NZ_CAMHZD010000308.1 GCF_946190065.1 Streptococcus mitis | reverse complement strand
AAGACTACAACTGATAAAGATGGTAATGTAACTCACGTTTACCGTAAGGTAGTTAAAACAACTACATCATTCGTAGATGAAAGTGGTAAGCCAGTTTCACCAAATGAAGAAGGTAACCAACCTAAGAAAGATATCCCAGGATATGAGTT
>NZ_CAMHZD010000307.1 GCF_946190065.1 Streptococcus mitis | reverse complement strand
CCCCCCCCCCCCCCCCCCCCCCCCCCCCCCCCCCCCCCCCCCCCCCCCCCCCCCCCCCCCCCCCCCCCCCCCCCCACCCCCCCCCCCCCCCCCCCCCCCCCCCCCCCCCCCCCCCCCCCCCCCCCCCCCCCCCCCCCCCCCCCCCCCCCCCCC
>NZ_CAMHZD010000306.1 GCF_946190065.1 Streptococcus mitis | reverse complement strand
CCCAACGGCAAAAGAACCGAACCAAACTGTTCGTCACAACGAAGTACCAGATCCAGAGAAAAGTATTAATACAAATGCCTTACCAGCAGGAACAAACTATAGCTGGTCCGAACAACCAGACACAAGTAAACCAGGAAGTAAGACAGGCAAAGTAT
>NZ_CAMHZD010000305.1 GCF_946190065.1 Streptococcus mitis | reverse complement strand
GTTCAAAGCGGGTGACGAGAATCGAACTCGCGACAACAGCTTGGAAGGCTGTAGTTTTACCACTAAACTACACCCGCTTAAATGGGAGTTAACGGGATCGAACCGCTGACCCTCTGCTTGTAAGGCAGATGCTCTCCCAGCTGAGCTAAACTCCCTAG
>NZ_CAMHZD010000304.1 GCF_946190065.1 Streptococcus mitis | reverse complement strand
AGCACATCAGCTTCTGAATCAGCGTCAACAAGTGCTTCAGCTTCAGCATCGACAAGTGCGAGCCAATCAGCAAGCACCTCAGCTAGTCAGTCAGCATCGACAAGTGCAAGTCAGTCAGCATCGACAAGTGCGAGCCAATCAGCAAGCACGTCAGCTAGTCA
>NZ_CAMHZD010000303.1 GCF_946190065.1 Streptococcus mitis | reverse complement strand
GCGAATGGTAAGAAGATTCCAGCTGGTACAACCTTCGAAAGTGATCAACCAGGAGTCATCACAGTAGATAAAGATGGAAAAGTTACAGTAACAATTCCAGAAGGAGCAAAACCAGGAGATAAGATTACAGGTAAAGTTCTTGTACGTTATCCAGATGGCTC
>NZ_CAMHZD010000302.1 GCF_946190065.1 Streptococcus mitis | reverse complement strand
TGACTAGCTGACGTGCTTGCTGATTGGCTCGCACTTGTCGATGCTGACTGACTTGCACTTGTCGATGCTGACTGACTTGCACTTGTCGATGCTGACTGACTAGCTGAGGTGCTTGCTGATTGACTTGCACTTGTCGATGCTGACTGACTAGCTGACGTGCTTGC
>NZ_CAMHZD010000301.1 GCF_946190065.1 Streptococcus mitis | reverse complement strand
GAAGGCAAGGAAATCAACCCTTCAGACAAAGGAACGAAAGATAAGAAAGACATTCCAGAGTACATTTACAAAGAAACTAAGAAAGACGACAAAGGCAATACAACGCATGTATACCGTCAAGTCGTAACAAGTTATGTGAATGAAGAAGGCAAAGAAATCAGCCCTTC
>NZ_CAMHZD010000300.1 GCF_946190065.1 Streptococcus mitis | reverse complement strand
AAATTCCATTAACAGAAGAGAATGGTAAGAAGATTCCAGAAGGTACAACCTTCGAAAGTGATCAACCAGGAGTCATCGCAGTAGATAAAGATGGCAAAGTCACTGTGACAATTCCAGAAGGAGCAAAACCAGGAGATAAGATTACAGGTAAAGTTCTAGTACGTTATCCAGATGGATCAACAGA
>NZ_CAMHZD010000299.1 GCF_946190065.1 Streptococcus mitis | reverse complement strand
GATATCCCAGGCTACCGTTTCGTAGAAACTAAGAAACTTCCAAATGGAGATACAGAACACGTCTACGAAAAAGTAACCACTTCATTCAAGGATAAAGAAGGAAATGCAATTCCAGGCAATCCAACAGAAGAAGGTGAACAACCTAAGAAAGATATCCCAGGCTACCGTTTCGTAGAAACTAAGA
>NZ_CAMHZD010000298.1 GCF_946190065.1 Streptococcus mitis | reverse complement strand
GATATCCCAGGCTACCGTTTCGTAGAAACTAAGAAACTTCCAAATGGAGATACAGAACACGTCTACGAAAAAGTAACGACTTCATTCAAGGATAAAGAAGGAAATGCAATTCCAGGTAATCCAACAGAAGAAGGTGAACAACCTAAGAAAGACATCCCAGGCTACAAATTTGTAGAGACTAAGAAACTTCCAAA
>NZ_CAMHZD010000297.1 GCF_946190065.1 Streptococcus mitis | reverse complement strand
GTGAGAGCATCTGGATTCGCTACTACTGTCTTATCTGCTGGTTTAACGATGTCATTACCTGCGTTTGGTTTAGCTGCGTCTGCTGCTGACTTAGTCAAGTCTGACGCTGGGATAACCGCTGTCTTACCTTCTGGAGTTGTGACTGTGGCGTTGCCTTTATCGTCTACTACTACAGTTGAACCTGGGTTGACTGCTTTAACCTT
>NZ_CAMHZD010000296.1 GCF_946190065.1 Streptococcus mitis | reverse complement strand
GTTGCAGTATAGTCACTTCCTACTTGTCCATTTGTTACTAATGTTACTGGATCTTTTAGGTTTGTTTCTGTGCCTGCAATAACATATTTCACTTCGACGTTTCCACCTACTTTTGGTGCGTACTCATAAACGACTTCTTGTTTCGCTTCTGTTACTTTACCTGTTTCTGTAGCTGAACCTTCTTTTAGTCCATTATTTGTTTTAACTAA
>NZ_CAMHZD010000295.1 GCF_946190065.1 Streptococcus mitis | reverse complement strand
CATTTGTATTAATACTTTTCTCTGGATCTGGTACTTCGTTGTGACGAACAGTTTGGTTCGGTTCTTTTGCCGTTGGGTTGAAGGTGTCACTTTGTTTCTTAACTGTGACTGGTACTTCGACTTCATCGACTGTTCCGTCTGGATAAGTGACTAAGGCTACTGTTGGATGACTGCCTGGTGTGTTCACAACTGGCGTGTCTTTCCATGTGACGGT
>NZ_CAMHZD010000294.1 GCF_946190065.1 Streptococcus mitis | reverse complement strand
AGTGCTTCAGCTTCAGCAAGCACATCAGCTTCTGAATCAGCGTCAACAAGTGCTTCAGCTTCAGCATCGACAAGCGCATCAGAATCAGCGTCAACAAGTGCCTCAGCATCAGCAAGCACATCAGCTTCTGAGTCAGCGTCAACCTCAGCCAGCACCTCAGCTAGTCAATCGGCCTCAACAAGTGCGTCAGCCTCAGCCAGCACATCGGCATCTGAGTCA
>NZ_CAMHZD010000293.1 GCF_946190065.1 Streptococcus mitis | reverse complement strand
CTAAGGTTGAAATTCCATTAACAGAAGAGAATGGTAAGAAGATTCCAGAAGGTACAACCTTCGAAAGTGATCAACCAGGAGTCATCACAGTAGATAAAGATGGCAAAGTCACTGTGACAATTCCAGAAGGAGCAAAACCAGGCGATAAAATTACAGGTAAAGTTCTTGTACGTTATCCAGATGGCTCAACGGAAGAAATCCCAGTCACTGTAACAGTAGGTGAACA
>NZ_CAMHZD010000292.1 GCF_946190065.1 Streptococcus mitis | reverse complement strand
GATCTAACTGCTGTCAATTCTCTTTTTGTTGAGGAAGACTGGCCCTGAGCTAACGTCCATGCCTATCTTCCTCCACTTTATATGTGGGATGCCTACCACAGCATGGCTTGCCAAGTGGTGCCATGTCCCCACCCGGGATCCGAACCTGCACACCGCGGGCCACCGAAGCGGAACGTGCAACCTTAACCGCTGCGCCACCGGGCTGGCCCTCCAGACACAGTTTTAAATG
>NZ_CAMHZD010000291.1 GCF_946190065.1 Streptococcus mitis | reverse complement strand
ACATCTCCCAGGCACTTGAACTTCTCAGATCAGCTGCTGCATCTGACACTGAATGCAGAAGCCACGTCAGCTATTTTCACAAAAATAATTTAATAGTGGAAGATCGAAAAGGCAACAGAGCCCTGAGGTAACTTAGAGATGGTAAATGCAGGAAGAGCTATCCCCCTGCGGGAGTGAATAATAACAGTTCATGTGCAGGTGAGAGTAGTAACGGTGGTAATCAAGATAA
>NZ_CAMHZD010000290.1 GCF_946190065.1 Streptococcus mitis | reverse complement strand
ATCTCTTGCCAGGCCTGGCATGGTGTTGGTAACCAGGCCCACCTCGCCTGTCTCTAGGTGCCTGGGAGAAAGGTAGCAGTAATGCTAATGCTGGTAAGCACCTTGAAGTGGGATGATGGTCTCCAAGGGTCCCAGGCATCAATCTGACTCCACTCAGAAGGTTTCTGTGAAAGATAAGCTGCTTATTTAAAGAAGCTAATTTACCCTGTACATGTAAAGTGCATTTTCC
>NZ_CAMHZD010000289.1 GCF_946190065.1 Streptococcus mitis | reverse complement strand
AGAAGTTCTTAATTTTTATGCAGTCCAATTTACAAATTTCTTTTATGGATCTTGCTTTTGGTACTGAATTTAAGAAATTTTTGCCTGATCCAAAGTCACAAAGAATTTTTCCTATTTATTTCTAGAAGTTTTATGATTTTAGGTTTAATATTTAATCCAGGATCCATTTTGAGCTAATTTTTATATATGATGCAAGCTATGGATCAATTCTTTTTGTTTTGTTTTGCAT
>NZ_CAMHZD010000288.1 GCF_946190065.1 Streptococcus mitis | reverse complement strand
ATAAATGTGTAGTTACTACACTTTCTGAAATAAAATATATATTATGGAAAAATAATAAATTAACAATAGAAGACTAAAACAACATCCAAAAAAGGAATTATGATAGCCATGTGGGGAGAGGGGAAGAAATGAAGAAAGAGGAGGAAGGTAAGAGAAGATGAAGAACTAATTTCTTCATCTCTCCACAGAGGAAGTCAAATTATATTGTTACTCAAGGTGATAAATTGAG
>NZ_CAMHZD010000287.1 GCF_946190065.1 Streptococcus mitis | reverse complement strand
GACGTGTGCTCTTCCGATCTGTACTATTGCAAAAGAGCTCGGAGCTGGACTCGTTGTCATGGAAATGGTCTCTGACAAGGGTATCCAATACAACAACGAAAAAACCCTGCATATGCTTCATATCGATGAAGGCGAAAACCCTGTTTCTATCAGATCGGAAGAGCGTCGTGTAGGGTAATAGTGTAATCACTGGTGTATATATCGGTGGTCGGCGGATGATTTAAAAAAA
>NZ_CAMHZD010000286.1 GCF_946190065.1 Streptococcus mitis | reverse complement strand
ATGTAACACCAGTTAAAGGTATCGAAACCCCAGTTACGAATACACCATTAACTCCAGAGGATTACACCAAGGGAATTGCCATTCCAGAAGGTGGCAAGGTAACGAATGTTGAGAATATTCCAGACTTAACAACGCCAGGTAAGAAAACTCCAGTTAAAGTAACGGTAGAATTACCAAATGGCAAAACAATTACTGTTGATATTCCGGTTAATGTAACACCAGTTAAAGG
>NZ_CAMHZD010000285.1 GCF_946190065.1 Streptococcus mitis | reverse complement strand
GCCAAGAAGCTGGTGTAGTGTCCTCTCCGAATGACCCTTCCCTCTCCAACTATTTGGTACTTTCCCCACCCAATAATACCTTATCCACCTGGATTTTGAGGGAAAAAAATGAAAAAAGAATATAAGCCACACTGGTTCCATGGCGGCAAAGCATTCAGATCAGCCACTTGTTAACACTGGTTCTCAAGGACACAAGACATTGGTCCAAACTTTCAAAGATCTGTTTTGAG
>NZ_CAMHZD010000284.1 GCF_946190065.1 Streptococcus mitis | reverse complement strand
ATGTTTGAAAGTTGCTAAGAGAGCAAATCTTAAAATTTCTCACCAGAAAAAAAAAATTATAACTATGAGAGGTGATGGATGTGTTAACTAACTTTATTTTGGCAATCATTTTGCCATATCTACACACAACAGATCATTACATTGTACACTTTAAACTTACACAATGTTATATGTCAATTATATATCAATAAAGTTGGAGAAGAAAAACATCATATTATATACATTAAACG
>NZ_CAMHZD010000283.1 GCF_946190065.1 Streptococcus mitis | reverse complement strand
GACTAGCATTAGTTTTCGGGTGGTGAACACGATGTAATCCACACAGAATTCGAAATACATTACAACGTACCTCTGAAAGCTACATAATGTTAGAATCCGCTGTTACTGCAATAAAATAAAATAAAATAAAATAAAATAAAATAAAATAAAATAGAGAAGTGTTGGAGCCTCAAGAGGCTAACAGGCTTTTGAAAAGTTATTCTAGGGATTCGTATGGCTTAGCTCAGGGC
>NZ_CAMHZD010000282.1 GCF_946190065.1 Streptococcus mitis | reverse complement strand
CTTGCACTTGTTGAAGCACTTTGGCTTGCTGACGTGCTTGCTGATTGGCTGGCACTTGTTGAAGCAGACTGACTAGCTGAGGTGCTTGCTGATGCTGAGGCACTTGTTGACGCTGACTCAGAGGCGCTTGTCGAAGCTGAAGCTGAAGCACTTGTTGAAGCTGATTCAGAAGCTGATGTGCTAGCAGAAGCTGAAGCACTTGTTGAAGCCGATTGGCTAGCTGAGGTGCT
>NZ_CAMHZD010000281.1 GCF_946190065.1 Streptococcus mitis | reverse complement strand
CCACTCCACCTGGAATTGTGAAGCAGAAGATGAGTGTTGTTGTGATGAAATCTCCCCTCAGAGTCAACTGAACTCCTAAACTAGCCAAGTGAAGCTGCCAAAAATATTTAGGAATACATGCTCTGAATAGGCACCCCTGCTGTAACCTCAGGAAATGTGAAAATAAACCTCAAATCCCATTACTGCACAAACAGCAATAGAAAACCAGCTATAAACATGGAAAGTCTGAAG
>NZ_CAMHZD010000280.1 GCF_946190065.1 Streptococcus mitis | reverse complement strand
TTTTTTTTTTATTCAAAGGCCCACCACCGTCATCTCCACCTCTCATAACCGTCTTTCCCAACACTACGCTCTTCCGATCTAAATCTGTATAACGCTTAAAGATAGCTCGAATCTGGAGGCCCACAGCTTATATTTTTCAATAATTACAGAGAGATCCGAAGACCACACCTCTGAACTCCAGACACTTCCAGGTATCTGGAGTCACCGCAAATCCATTGAAAAAAATAAAAG
>NZ_CAMHZD010000279.1 GCF_946190065.1 Streptococcus mitis | reverse complement strand
GATATTTGTATTTTTGATGCTGTTGTAGTTAAGAAAAATTATAAAGCTGCATTACCTCTAGGGCAAGTAATGGAAGAAACAACTAATAGCTAAAATATTGCTCATTTCATCATCATTTCTATCACCTGTAAGCCTCGGTTTAGTCTCAGGCATCCAGAAATAATTAAAGATTACCTCTTAAATGTTTGCATTTTACCCGGTTATACGTCTTGAAGGGATGGCAGACGGACG
>NZ_CAMHZD010000278.1 GCF_946190065.1 Streptococcus mitis | reverse complement strand
TCATTTTTTTTAATGATACGCCGCCCACCGAGATCTACACCTGTGCTAACACTCTTTCCTACACGACGCTCTTCCGATCTCGAATGTGCCCGAACTCCCTCTTTGAAATCCTCCGTTTGGGCTAATGTTTCCTGTAGGTTCAATTCTAAAGAGATCGGAAGAGCACACGTCTGAACTCCAGTCACATCCAGGTATAGCTACTGAACTACTCGGGTTTTAAAAAAAATCGGA
>NZ_CAMHZD010000277.1 GCF_946190065.1 Streptococcus mitis | reverse complement strand
TTGCCCACCTGAAAAATTTTGTAATACATAATTCTTATAGATACAATTTTATAAGTTGGTGGTTTTATTAGTGCATATAACTACACAGTAATTTAAATTACTATAAATTCCCAGCGGCAGGACTGTGGATAAAGGAGGCATGTATTTTTAATTTAAATAGGTGTTACCAAATTACTTTCCCAAAAGACCGCAAAATTCCATTTGTCTACCAATATATGAAAGTCTACATTT
>NZ_CAMHZD010000276.1 GCF_946190065.1 Streptococcus mitis | reverse complement strand
AGACCCAAGTGGAACTTCTAACCACTAAATTTGTGATAATTTGTTACAACAACAATAGAAAATGAATATACACACTTAACAATAGAAAGTTACTTAGCATCAGGTGATGTCAGCAAGATGGCAAACCAGGAAGCTCCAGACCTCGGTTCCCATGGAAAAACCAAATAACCCACATCGTATGGGCCACAACAGCTCTGTGAAAACTTTGGAACCAGTTACAAAGGTGCAGCA
>NZ_CAMHZD010000275.1 GCF_946190065.1 Streptococcus mitis | reverse complement strand
AACAAGATGGTGCTTACTTTGTATTCCAGTTCCACTTTTCCATGTTATAATACATTCATTTAAATGCAGATTTTGTTATTCTGCTTAACATCATCAGTCTATCAGACAAACACCTATGGGGAAATATAAATTAACCTATCTGTGTACATTAGTGGGGAGCACTAAGCTTGCCACAATTATCAATTTGCCCTCAGGGTCACTTTTTTCATCTTTCATACATTGAGAGTCCTG
>NZ_CAMHZD010000274.1 GCF_946190065.1 Streptococcus mitis | reverse complement strand
ACGACTTACTCACACAGGAGATTTTAGGCTCTGATAAAATGGATTCATGCCCTTTAAATTCACATAAAACTAATTTGCACAAATAAGCCAGTTAGATTCTCAGCTCATAAGGGGCAGGAGTATCTTTGTCATTTTTGATTCTTCAGTGCTGAGAATGGGTGTGTGACTCAATCAATGCGTGTTGAATGAATATGTGTTAAATTGGTGTGTGAGAAAAGCCTTTTATAATGG
>NZ_CAMHZD010000273.1 GCF_946190065.1 Streptococcus mitis | reverse complement strand
AATTCTGAAAGAAGTTCTATTGTGCATAAAATACTATGAAACAGCATCACATGCTACAGAGAAAACGTTCATAAAAGGAAAAGTCAACGGACAGGGCAAATTTCACTGTGGTGCTATTTTAAGAAACTGCCACAGCCACACCAGCCTTCAGCAACCACCACCCTGCTGAGTCAGGGACCATCAACATGGAGGCAAGACCCTCCACCAGCAAAAAGATTATGACTCACTGAA
>NZ_CAMHZD010000272.1 GCF_946190065.1 Streptococcus mitis | reverse complement strand
ACAAATCTTATGTTGCATTTCCTAATTGAGTTGGATATTCCTTCAAGACTCTCTTCATTTCTTTTTATTCTTAGTTCTCTCTCCTTCTTTATCTGGAACATTTCAATATGTCTACTTCAATTATGCTGATTCACTCCTCAATGATGTCCACTCGAGCGTTCAAGGAATCCATATTTTATTTTATCTTATCCATTATGTCTTTCATCTCCAATATTTCTGATTGGTTCTTCT
>NZ_CAMHZD010000271.1 GCF_946190065.1 Streptococcus mitis | reverse complement strand
CAACAAGTGCAAGTCAATCAGCAAGCACATCAGCTAGTCAGTCAGCATCGACAAGTGCAAGGCAAACAGCAAGCACGTCAGCTAGTCAATCGGCTTCAACAAGTGCAAGTCAATCAGCCAGCACATCAGCTAGTCAGTCAGCATCGACAAGTGCAAGTCAATCAGCAAGCACCTCAGCTAGTAAGTCAGCATCGACAAGTGCAACACATTCAGCAAGAGCATGAGAGAGGG
>NZ_CAMHZD010000270.1 GCF_946190065.1 Streptococcus mitis | reverse complement strand
ACACGACGCTCTTCCGATCTCTTCTGGGATTGTTACAGTGACTTTTCCATCTTTATCTACTGTGATAACGTCTGGTTGATCGCTTTCGAAGGTTGTACCAGCTGGAATCTTCTTACCATTCGCTTCTGTTAATGGAATTTCAACCTTAGTTAGATCGGAAGAGCGTCGAGGATGGAAATAGTGTAAGCACATATGTATATCTTGTTGCCCTACTGTACCAGTAACTGAGAT
>NZ_CAMHZD010000269.1 GCF_946190065.1 Streptococcus mitis | reverse complement strand
AGTCAGTCGGCCTCAACAAGCGCGAGCCAATCCGCCAGCACCTCAGCATCTCAATCGGCCTCAACAAGTGCGAGCCAATCAGCCAGCACCTCAGCTAGTCAGTCGGCCTCGACCAGTGCCAGCCAGTCGGCCAGCACCACAGCTAGTCAGTCGGCCTCAACCAGTGCCAGCCAATCCGCCAGCACAAGAGCAAGTCAGTCGGCCTCAACCAGGGGCCGCCCGGCCGCCAGG
>NZ_CAMHZD010000268.1 GCF_946190065.1 Streptococcus mitis | reverse complement strand
GCCTCAAGATTTGGAATTCTAGAGTTGACTCTGCTCCCCACTGGCTGTGGGCCTTGGGATTGTCCAATGGTTCTCCAGTTTGGTTATATATTAGAATCACCTGGAAAGCTTTAAAAAAATTCAGACACCTGGGCTCCATCCCCAGCGATTCAGACTTAATTGTTAAAAGCTCCCCAGGTGATTCCAAAGTGCATCCAGGCTGGAGAACCACTGGGCTCGTCTTCCCCTCCCT
>NZ_CAMHZD010000267.1 GCF_946190065.1 Streptococcus mitis | reverse complement strand
CCTTTTTTTATAATGATACGGCCACCACCGAGATCTACCCCTGTGCTTCCAGTCTTTCCATCCACGACGCTCTTCCGATCTCGCTGGATTGAAAAGATAAAATCTGGCCCAATTTTGAAACCATTTATTAAGACTAAAGTTTGGATTCAAGAGATCGGAAAGCACACGACTGAACTCCAGTCACTTCCAGGTAGGGGGGGCTCCCGGCTGTAGTGCGGAAACAAACAAGGGG
>NZ_CAMHZD010000266.1 GCF_946190065.1 Streptococcus mitis | reverse complement strand
AGATTTATTTTTAATCTTCTTAAACTGACAAAACCTGATACCTGGAAGTGACTGGAGTTCAGACGTGTGCTCTTCCGATCTAAACACTACAAACAGCCTGTGACAGCAACATATGGTGACTAGAAATGACTGTAGTAATGTCACCATCTTGAGATCGGAAGAGCGTCGTGTAGGGATAGAGTGTTATCACTGGTGTAGATATAGGTTGTCGCCGTATCATTAAAAAAAAAAA
>NZ_CAMHZD010000265.1 GCF_946190065.1 Streptococcus mitis | reverse complement strand
CCCATTTCTAAAACCCTCCAACCCGCACCAACAGCCGATTCCTGGAAGTGACTGGAGTTCAGACGTGTGCTCTTCCGATCTACTCTATTAGCCAATTTACAACAACTACTAGGTGATAAACGAGTGATTTCTCTTGGTGTTATGCCACAAGAGATCGGAAGAGCGTCGTGGAGGGAAATAGTGTTAGCACTGGTGTAGAAGTCGGTGGTCGCCGGATGATTAAAAAAAAATA
>NZ_CAMHZD010000264.1 GCF_946190065.1 Streptococcus mitis | reverse complement strand
TAGCGAACCCACAAAAACTTACAGACGCTGAGAAGAACGCCATCGAAGACAAAGTTAAAGCAGTGAATCCAGGTGCGACTGTAGTAGTCGACGATAAAGGAAACGCTACAGTAACAACGCCATCAGGAAACACAGCCGTTATTCCAGCAGCAGACTAAACTAAGACCGCAGACGACGCAGCTAAGCCAAATGCAGGTAACGATGTGGTTAAACCAGCAGATAAGACTGTGGT
>NZ_CAMHZD010000263.1 GCF_946190065.1 Streptococcus mitis | reverse complement strand
CAGAATTGTAAGATAATAAATTTGTGCTGTTTTAAGCTATCAAGTTTGTGATAATTTGTTGAAGCACCAATGGAAGACTAATACACTAACCCATACCCTTAATCATTTAGCATTGCCCTTCCACACAGGCAAGAGGGCTTATTCTTTAGAGGAATTGACATAGCACGGACACACACACCAACTTTATGAGAGAACACACGAGCAGCTCTGTCATTTGGGTTTTGGAGTCAGCC
>NZ_CAMHZD010000262.1 GCF_946190065.1 Streptococcus mitis | reverse complement strand
TAACAGAGATGAAAGTGGTTGTCTCTGAGGAGGAGGGAGTGGGAAGACTGCTGGCTACTGTAATGAGCCTTCTAGAACTATTTGACTCTTTAAACTTTAAAAAGGAAAAGTGAAAAAAAAAAAAGGTCAACCAAGTATATTGGAGGAGCTGTTACAGCTTACCCTGCCCAGTAAAAAGAAAGGATGACACATTTCCAGGTAAAAAGCACAAAACTGGCACCAAGGCAAGCCCT
>NZ_CAMHZD010000261.1 GCF_946190065.1 Streptococcus mitis | reverse complement strand
CCCTTTTTTTTAACTGATACGGCGACCACCGTGATCTACACAAGTGATTACACTATTTCCATACACGACGCTCTTCCGATCTTACAGTTAAACAAAAAAATATCATCACACTGTTTAACAATCTCTTTTCTAGCGGTTTTCATCTGGTCGAAGATCGGAAGAGCACACGACTGAACTCCAGTCACTTCCAGGTATCGGCGTACTTAGTTACTTCAGCAAAAAAAAAAAAAGCC
>NZ_CAMHZD010000260.1 GCF_946190065.1 Streptococcus mitis | reverse complement strand
ACCTTGTATCCTGCAGCATAGCTATAATCACATATTAGTTCCATTTTTTTTGTTGATTCTCTTTGATTTTCTACATAGGTGATCATGTCATCTGTGAACAAGGCAGTTTTATTTCTTCCTTCCCAATCTGAATGCCTTTTACTTCCTTTTCTTGACTTATTGCATTAACTGGAACTTGCAGTATAATGTTGAAAAGGAGTTGTGATCTTATTGAGAAAGCTTCATGTTTCTCA
>NZ_CAMHZD010000259.1 GCF_946190065.1 Streptococcus mitis | reverse complement strand
AAAAAAAGAAGATTGGCAATAGTTGTTAGCTCAGGTGCCAATCTTTAAAAAAAAAAACCACCAATTTCTCCTTCTCTACTGGAGTATTTCCATTAGCATATAAACTAAACATACTGGAAGAGCTCCCATTCTAAAACAAATAAACACTTGACCTCACCTCCCCACACAACCATCTCATTCCTCTGGCTCCCCTTTACAGCAAAACTCCTTGAAAGAATTGTGTGCATCTGTAC
>NZ_CAMHZD010000258.1 GCF_946190065.1 Streptococcus mitis | reverse complement strand
GCACTATTTTTTTTATACCTATGTCCCAGCACACCCGCATACCTGGAAGTGACTGGAGTTCAGACGTGTGCTCTTCCGATCTTTCGCACTTCTTGCAAACGGTAGCTGACAGCCACTTCCAAGTCTTTTTGATCCAACTGACTGGCTTGTCAGATCGGAAGAGCGTCGTGGAGGGTAATAGTGTAAGCACTGGTGTAGATCTAGGGGGTCGGCGGTTGATTTAAAAAAATATA
>NZ_CAMHZD010000257.1 GCF_946190065.1 Streptococcus mitis | reverse complement strand
GAAAGACTCACGTGCGCTCATGTTTGGTTTTACATAACTCCATACAGGTTTTTACTTCAATTGCATGCCTGTCAGTATGTCAGCTGTGTATTCCCAGCTCCATCCCTGCTCCGTGCTTGTGTTGTTTCTCATCCAGATTTCTGCCGAGAGCCCTTACGTCTTCTACTTTCTGTCCATTTTCAAATCACAAATCCAACCCAGCCACTCAAGGTCTAAATCTCTCCCGAGTTATC
>NZ_CAMHZD010000256.1 GCF_946190065.1 Streptococcus mitis | reverse complement strand
CTCTTTTAGCCTTTAGGCGTTTTGCAGGAATATTTCAAATTGCCCGTTGATGCTTGGAATCCCTTGCCTTTTATTTCTATTTAAATACTCCCTGAACCTATTCTTGGGGATGGAAATGGATTGTTGAAGGTCTTTCCTGCTTCAGAACGAGTAGAAAATCTTTGAGGAAGAAATGAGTCATTGAAAAATGTTTCATGCATCAGTTCAATATTTCCTGTTTTTATTTTAAGATC
>NZ_CAMHZD010000255.1 GCF_946190065.1 Streptococcus mitis | reverse complement strand
CAATCCTGATGACGGGTGATTTGCTGCACCAGCGCCGCCATCAGTCGATCCAGGTCGATAAGCGTTAATGCCAGTGCGTTTCGCAGTTGCAGCATCAATCCGGTGTCGAGAGCATCCTGACTGGTGGCGCCCCAATGCACGAAGCGAGCGGCATCAGCATCCTGCTGCGCCACCCGTGTCGTCAGTTGTTTAACCAGAGGGATCGCCAGATTACCGGCCTGCGCGGCCGCCTG
>NZ_CAMHZD010000254.1 GCF_946190065.1 Streptococcus mitis | reverse complement strand
ACCCTTTTTTTTTTATACCTGTTAGCACTCATCCCCCGCTACCTGGAAGTGAGTGGAGTTCAGACGTGTGCTCTTCCGATCTCATGCGTTGCCAGTATTGCCACAACTCGGACACTTGGGCTATGGAGTCCAATAAATCACGTGAACGGACAGATCGGAAGAGCGTCGTGGATGGAAAGAGTGTAAGCACAGGTTTAGATCTAGGTGGTCGCCGTATGAATAAAAAAAAAAGG
>NZ_CAMHZD010000253.1 GCF_946190065.1 Streptococcus mitis | reverse complement strand
AAGTCAAAGTATCTCTGAATTCCTTTAGAAATCAGTAGCAAAAAGACAGCCAGAAAAATTCCCACTGCCTGGAAATGAAGCAATACACTTCTAAATAATCATGGGTGAAATAAGAACTTATGTATGAAATTAGTTAGTTTTTTAACTGGATGATAATGGCTATATAAAATATCTAAATTTATGGGGTGTGGATAAACAGCACTTGGTAGAAAATGCATACCTTTAAATATATG
>NZ_CAMHZD010000252.1 GCF_946190065.1 Streptococcus mitis | reverse complement strand
ATCAAAACATCTTGAAAAATATAAATTTTAAGATTATTCGAAACTCTATTGTTTTTGGATTAATTGCTTTAGGTACATTCTATATCTTTGGTCAAATGAAAGGTTATACTTCCAATTTTCAACGTGTAGTAGGGTTGTATGGAGGTTCAGGACTTTACAATTTTAACATTTATCTAGATAAATTTCCGTCAGTTTCTCTTCAGTGGGGAAGTGAAACATTTAAAGTGTTTAAT
>NZ_CAMHZD010000251.1 GCF_946190065.1 Streptococcus mitis | reverse complement strand
AGGAAAAATAACCAGAGGGTATGTCAGGGCAATGCACACACACTGTACTCCGGGAAAATTCAAACCAAGTAAACAGAGAAAGCCGAGCTAAGACTATTCTAAAAAAGCAGACAGCAAAATAGCCTTTCCATTTCTCCTGTGAGTTCTTTCAATGTGCTATATATAGCAAAGTAAATCTTGTGCAAATAAGCACACTGGGTTCCCCTGTTATGGGAATTCAACAAAAAGTGGAC
>NZ_CAMHZD010000250.1 GCF_946190065.1 Streptococcus mitis | reverse complement strand
ACACGACGCTCTTCCGATCTCCTAAGGTTTTTATCTAGGAGTTTTGTGGTTTCAGGAATTAGGTTCAAGTTTTTAATCTATTTTGAGTTGATTTTTGTGTATGGTGTAAGATAATGGTCCAGTTTCATTCTTTTGCATGTGGATATCTAGTTTTATCAAGACCATTTGGTGAAGAGACTATTCTTTCCCCATTGTGTATTCTTGACGGCTTTGTCAAAAATTAATTGACCATG
>NZ_CAMHZD010000249.1 GCF_946190065.1 Streptococcus mitis | reverse complement strand
TAAAAAAGATTACGGATATGTTTTCTGTTCCATTTATATGGTCTTTGATAAGAAGGAATCCGCAAACCCTCTTCTTTAGATCGGAAGAGCGTCGTGTAGGGAAAGAGTGTAAGCACTGGTGTAGATCTCGGTGGTCGCCGTATCATTAAAAAAAAAGTGGGGGGGGGGGGGGGGGGGGGGGGGGGGGGGGGGGGGGGGGGGGGGGGGGGGGGGGGGGGGGGGGGGGGGGGGGG
>NZ_CAMHZD010000248.1 GCF_946190065.1 Streptococcus mitis | reverse complement strand
TAAGAGACAATAACTGAGAATTGCATGTGCAGCAAAACTACTTTTAAGAATGTGTGAAATAAAGAATTTTTAGATAAACATCATACATGATCAAAAAAACAAAGAACACGGAGGGTGCTATGCTTAAGCTTCTTTCTGGGACATCACACCAAGAATTCTTTTTTGTGAAAAGAAGATTTAAGTACGAGGTTAACATTTACTTAGTTGAATGACAAAGAGGGCCTTTAGTTCTCC
>NZ_CAMHZD010000247.1 GCF_946190065.1 Streptococcus mitis | reverse complement strand
GCCCACCTCTCCTCTCTAGGGACGCCGAACGTCCCTCCCCCGCCTACGCGCCTTTCTCCCCCCCCCCCCCGCCACCCCCCCCACCCCCCCCCCCCCCCGCCCCCCCCCCCCCCCGCCCCCCCCCCCCCCCCCCCCCCCCCCCCCCCCCCCCGCGCCCCGCCCCCCCCCCCCCCCCCCCCCCCCCCCCCCCCGCGCCCCGCCGCCGCGGGATTTACATGTAGAGCAGATAAATGG
>NZ_CAMHZD010000246.1 GCF_946190065.1 Streptococcus mitis | reverse complement strand
ATACGGCGACCACCGAGATCTACACCAGTGCTTACACTCTTTCCCAACACGACGCTCTTCCGATCTCCTACTTCCTTAGCTAAAAATACATGAAAATTTTCAAGAACTTTCATGTATTCCAATAAATTAGTACTATTATATCACATTTTAGAGATCGGAAGAGCGTCGTGGATGGAAAGAGTGTTAGAACAGGTGTAGATCTCGGTGGTCGGCGTATCATTAAAAAAAAAAAGG
>NZ_CAMHZD010000245.1 GCF_946190065.1 Streptococcus mitis | reverse complement strand
ATACCTGGAAGTGACTGGAGTTCAGACGTGTGCTCTTCCGATCTTAGATACAAATTTTGATGACAGAACTAGTTTCCTTACCCTTACAACAAAAGAAAATATACAAAACAGATATGAGTTTAATTTACTTTTTGATAAATTTATTAAACGTAGATCGGAAGAGCGTCGTGGAGGGAAAGAGTGTAAGCACTGGTGGAGATCTCGGTGGTCGCCGTTTCATTATAAAAATTTTGG
>NZ_CAMHZD010000244.1 GCF_946190065.1 Streptococcus mitis | reverse complement strand
GACAGATCATCCAGACAGAAAATCAACAAGGAAATAGTGAAATTAAATGAAAAGCTAAAACAGTTTGATTTAGTAGATAAATATAGAACAATCCATCCAAAAATAGCAGAATACACATTCTTCTCAAGTGCACACAGAATATTCTCAAGGATAGACCATATGTTGGGAAACAAGGCAACCCTCTACAAATTTAAAAAATTGAAATAATAACAAGCGTCTTCTCCGATCATAATGC
>NZ_CAMHZD010000243.1 GCF_946190065.1 Streptococcus mitis | reverse complement strand
CCCTTTTTTTGCCACAGCTCCATGAGGATAAGTGTCTCTCAGAATACACTAGTAGAGTATATATAGGCCTTCTTTCCATGTGCACTGATTGCCAATTCCCATAGGACAAGATCCTGATATAAGATCTCCAGATTCACTCACTGTAATACAGATACACAGAGAGCTTCTCATCTCCACATCTTAGAATTAATGAGCTGGGCTGATTGTTTTTATTCTTGAAAGAAGAATCTAACAC
>NZ_CAMHZD010000242.1 GCF_946190065.1 Streptococcus mitis | reverse complement strand
CATTACATTATTAGATCCAATTAGATTATTAGAGCCAACTAGAGTCTATCGTTAATAAACTATACTATTTCCTTTGCACACTCTCCCAACTCCCTTCCTTTCACTGCCTCAATTTTATTCTCCAAATCCTCACCTTCTCCAGCAGTGCACTCAACTATTCTGACACTTCCCATTTTAAACCCGTAGCAGTTAACCTTAAATGAGACCTTAGTGCCCTCTAACAGTGTTGCCTTTC
>NZ_CAMHZD010000241.1 GCF_946190065.1 Streptococcus mitis | reverse complement strand
GCTAAAACTTATTCGTAACCCCAGTGCTTATGGCACTTTCACGGTCATGTGCAGACATGCCCAGGCTGTGAGCAATTGGAGTTGCCCACTGTTCACGTTCCCAGCTGCGATCCAACAAATTGATGCTCCACCTTCTTGTTTCTCGTCTCATACCGTAAGCAAGTGTCATTTTTGTGTCTACTTAGCGCCATGTTTTTTGCATTTTTGTGCTTTTTGTAGGTGATTCACTGTTTAA
>NZ_CAMHZD010000240.1 GCF_946190065.1 Streptococcus mitis | reverse complement strand
CGCAGAGTTTAATTAATCATTCTCCCCTTGCCTGGCAGAGCTTATGTCAATAAAGGTTTCATTTCATTAAAAAACAAACTGCTCAAATGGAAAGATTTCACGTGTCTTTTTAAAACTCTTAACTCATTCTCGTTAATGGAAAGTTTTATTGGCCACTTGGGTCAAGCCTATTTTTCCAGGGCTGTGCCCAAGCCTCGGACGCAGCGGATACAGAGACTTGACCCTCAGCATGTAG
>NZ_CAMHZD010000239.1 GCF_946190065.1 Streptococcus mitis | reverse complement strand
CAGCACAAGTGCAAGTCAGTCGGCCTCAACCAGTGCAAGCCAATCCGCCAGCACAAGTGCAAGTCAGTCGGCTTCCACCAGTGCGAGCCAATCAGCCAGCACGTCAGCTAGTCAATCGGCTTCAACCAGTGCGAGTCAATCCGCCAGCACCTCAGCTAGTCAGTCCGCCTCGATCAGATCGGAAGCGCACCCGGCTGACCTCCAGTCACTTCCCGGGATCGGGGGGGGCGGCGGG
>NZ_CAMHZD010000238.1 GCF_946190065.1 Streptococcus mitis | reverse complement strand
CGCCGCAGCTTTTTGTCTTACCCCCCACCCGCCCCCCGCCCATACCTGGAAGTGACTGGAGTGCAGACGTGTGCTCTTCCGATCTTCAAAGTTTATAATCGTTCTGTATTTTTCCACTTCATTCGTATCTGATATTACATAAACTGTTGTAAGATCGGAAGAGCGTCGTGTTTGGAAATAATGTAAACACTGGTGTATATCTCGGTGGTCGCCGTATCCTTAAAAAAAGATCGTGG
>NZ_CAMHZD010000237.1 GCF_946190065.1 Streptococcus mitis | reverse complement strand
GGACTACATGGCCATCTAATTAGTTAATTTACTGTTCGGAACACATTGCCCAGAAATTGGATAGTGTTTTCTGGCTCTTGGGTGATCTTAACAAATAAGATTATTCATTTATAAGAAAATACTCATTTTAATAGCCCTTAATTAAATACTATAAAACAAGTAAGACAAACTTTGTGAGGTTGTTTGATTGCCAAACTAGAATGGGAAAAGGTAGGGAAGCAGGTAAAAATTGACAA
>NZ_CAMHZD010000236.1 GCF_946190065.1 Streptococcus mitis | reverse complement strand
CTCATGAAGAAGTGTACTCTGGTGCTCTGCCTGCCAGGCTGCCCACCTCTGCACCTTTGAGCTTTGAAAGGCCAAGGTACCTGTTGAGTCTCACAACCTTACAGGGGCCCCTTCACTAGGTTGCTTGCTTTCACCACACCCTTTAGATTGGTCCACATTATGAGTCTACTGGGAGTTACTGAACACAGTTTCTGAATCCTCCCCAGTTTCAGATGCTACCCCGACCACAGCATCCC
>NZ_CAMHZD010000235.1 GCF_946190065.1 Streptococcus mitis | reverse complement strand
AGAATTTAGTATTCTGGAAAGAGAGAAAACCATGCTGGCTGAAAGGAGTCAGGAGTTATTTGAAACTTCCATTAGCTCCATCAGCACATGTTTTTAATTCCTGAAATAATGATGTTGCTTTAGGGCTCTGTAAGAAAGCCTTAATGCTCCAGACTTGAGCAAAAGGATTTCTGGTGGAATTTTCAGAATCCCACATAACAACTGACATTTTCTTGTGTAATTTACTTAATGGTGAG
>NZ_CAMHZD010000234.1 GCF_946190065.1 Streptococcus mitis | reverse complement strand
CACCCAGTTTTTTTTTTTATACCTACACTGGTCCACCCCCCATACCTGGATGTGAGTGGTGTTCAGACGTGTGCTCTTCCGTTCTCTCTATCATGTACCTCTTCAATGGTGAGGACCTGGTAGTGTCGGAGGTGGAGCTGGTTCAACCGATAGATCGGAAGAGCGTCGTGGAGGGAAAAAGTGTAAACACAGGTGTTGATCTAGGTGGTGGCCGTATGATTAAAAAAAAAAAGGGG
>NZ_CAMHZD010000233.1 GCF_946190065.1 Streptococcus mitis | reverse complement strand
TTCGAACCCACGCACGCTTTTACACGCCTGACGGTTTTCAAGACCGTTCCCTTCAGCCGGACTTGGGTAATCCTCCAAAATAGTCCGTACGGGATTCGAACCCGTGTTACCGCCGTGAAAAGGCGGTGTCTTAACCCCTTGACCAACGGACCAAACTTTATGGGCACGAGTGGACTCGAACCACCGACCTCACGCTTATCAGGCGTGCGCTCTAACCACCTGAGCTACGCGCCCAA
>NZ_CAMHZD010000232.1 GCF_946190065.1 Streptococcus mitis | reverse complement strand
ACATTGTAGGCATGTCTTTGGAAAAACATCATATTTTGGAACGCATAGATATATGAATGATCAGCATACTGATGAACCAAGGCATATGAGAGAATTTTCTTTGTATTTGTTTTTTACCCGAGTAAAATTCCATTGTTACTCTACATAAATGACTGGTACAAAACTTTTCAGTTGTACTACTTTGATTTCTTAGAAGATTTTGACTACTTGTTAAAGAATAATGTCTTCTTTAACATA
>NZ_CAMHZD010000231.1 GCF_946190065.1 Streptococcus mitis | reverse complement strand
CCCTTAAAAAAAAGAGGCTCCTTGAGTAACTGGAGTGTGTCTGGAGAAGGCAGACCAGAGCTGGGTGAAGTAACGCAAGGCTTGTCAGCTCCGGGCTGACGCGCTTCTGGAGGGCTCGCTGTGTGCAGGCACGGCCCACAGGCCGAGAGGGCCCGGGAGGAGCAGCCTGTTTACTCGCAGCCGCATTTCCCCAAATGATTCACTGCGGATCTTCTGTCAAAGCCTTCAGTTACGGGC
>NZ_CAMHZD010000230.1 GCF_946190065.1 Streptococcus mitis | reverse complement strand
ACATTACAGACTAGAAGAGAGTGGAATGACATATTTAAAATTCTGAATGGAAAAATCCTACAGCCAAGAATACTCTACGCAGCAAGATTATCATTCAGAATGGAAGGAGAGATAAAGAGTTTCCTAGACAAGCAAAATTAAAGCAGTTTATCACTAAGAAACCAGGTCTACAAGAAATGTTGAAGAGACTTAAATGTAAGTGAGAAAGAGAAGACCACAAATAGGAATAAGAAAATC
>NZ_CAMHZD010000229.1 GCF_946190065.1 Streptococcus mitis | reverse complement strand
CCCTTAAAGAACTGTTAAAATTAATAAATGAATTCAGTAAAGTTGCAGGATACAAAATCAACAGGCAAAATTCAATTGCATTTCTATACACTAATAATGAATTATCTAAAAAAGAAATAAAGAAAACAATCCCATTAACAATAGCGTCAAAAACAATAAAATACTTAGGAATAAATTAAACCAAGTATTCAAAAGATCTGTATACTGAAAATTGTGAGGCACGGAAAGAAACTGAAG
>NZ_CAMHZD010000228.1 GCF_946190065.1 Streptococcus mitis | reverse complement strand
AAATACTAGACCAATTTTTAAACCCAAACCATTTTGAGGTCATCAGATTTGTTCCCGTATACATCTTGTTACATGGACTTCAGAGAATGGTACATACCCATGAGTCTTTCAGGTGCTCTGAGACTAAAAGGTGGCCTTTTGCTGGGACAAGTCTAGAGAGAAGACAATTGGGCCTTGTAAAGCTGAGACCATAGCAGTTTCTCAAATCCTTAAAAGTTTGATTTCTCTTTCTGGGAA
>NZ_CAMHZD010000227.1 GCF_946190065.1 Streptococcus mitis | reverse complement strand
GGCAAGGTTTTAATTTTTATGCAATTAAGTCATTCAGCCCTTTTCATTTGATCTTTTTGGTGTTCAGTCATATTTAGGAAAGACTTCCACATCCTAAGATTATAAATTTACCCTTCTATATTTTCTTTTAGAATGTTTATAGTTTCATTTTTTTAGATTTAAACATTTAATTTATTTGAAATTAATATTTAAATAGACTGTGGTATGGTAATTTAAGTAATTTAATCTCTTTCCTAA
>NZ_CAMHZD010000226.1 GCF_946190065.1 Streptococcus mitis | reverse complement strand
ACCTGGAAGTGACTGGAGTTCAGACGTGTGCTCTTCCGATCTCTTGCTGATTGACTTGCACTTGTTGAAGCCGATTGACTAGCTGACGTGCTTGCTGATTGGATCGCACTTGTCGATGCTGACTGACTTGCACTTGTCGATGCTGACTGACTAGCTGAGGTGCTTGCTGATTAGATCGGAAGAGCGTCGTGTAGGGAAAGAGTGTAAGCACAGGTGTATCTCTCGGTGGTCGCCGTA
>NZ_CAMHZD010000225.1 GCF_946190065.1 Streptococcus mitis | reverse complement strand
CATCTCAGCCAAACAAGCCACAGCTCTGCTGAATGTGTTTATCACACTTTCAAGAGATATGAGCTTCTGCGTCACTGAAGCTCTAAGACTCACTAAGCTGCCCTAGTCCTCTGAGCTTTAGGAGCAGCCATATTAGCTCAGAGCTTCTCCTCCGTGCACAACATGGCTTCTCTGGGATTCTGCTAGGCTGACAATCAGAAATGAACAGTAGAAGAGCAGCCTGGGCTCCTCTTAGGCT
>NZ_CAMHZD010000224.1 GCF_946190065.1 Streptococcus mitis | reverse complement strand
CAGCCGCTTTTACATACCTCCACCTTATCGTGGGGCACCCCCGCTTCCTGGAAGTGACTGGAGTTCAGACGTGTGCTCTTCCGATCTATTGGGAAAATTAGTACTGCTGAGACAGGAAACAAAGAAATTTCTGAAACGGTAACCTATCTTGAGATCGGAAGAGCGTCGTGTTGGGTTAGAGTGTTAGCACTGGTGTAGATCACGGTGGTCGCCCGATCATTAAAAAAAAAGTGGGGGG
>NZ_CAMHZD010000223.1 GCF_946190065.1 Streptococcus mitis | reverse complement strand
AATGGAAATTAAAAAGCAAACAAAACAAAACAAAAACCCAAAAGACTATCATTGTCCTTGCAATTCACTCTGCATAGAGGGACAGAGAAACAAACAAATAAGTAGTAGTATTAGTAAGGTATGATCCATTCTGTCAGCGACATAAATCCAGGGTGGTACAGGAGCCCAGAGGAATGGTCTCTAACCTATCTGAAGAAGGAGTGAAGGCTTGTGTGAGACTTACCAGAGAAGCCAAGCT
>NZ_CAMHZD010000222.1 GCF_946190065.1 Streptococcus mitis | reverse complement strand
AAGATAATTGTAACATGGGACTTGCATTGCCAAAGATTTGAACATATTACAAAGCTAAAAAAAAATGTGAAATGGTGTGGTATCAGTGTCAAGACCGGCACTCAGATGAATGAAGCAGAGTAGAAACACCAGAAAAAGACCCACGTAAAGGAGTTTTTAGTATATAATGAAGATGGGATTTCAAATGAGTGGAGAAAAGAATGAAGTATTCAAAACTTGGATGATTGGTTAATTATTC
>NZ_CAMHZD010000221.1 GCF_946190065.1 Streptococcus mitis | reverse complement strand
AGCTGATCCAGCGAACCGGTTTAAGAGACCAGATGAGCTCCTTCATTTGCTGAAGCTCAAGGCAAGAAATTTAAAGACAGCAAACAGAGTGCAGGGCTCTTATGATTATTGGAGATTTGGCTTTCGAAGGGAAGCTCAATATTTAGAACCTGAATATAATTATATTCTTGGTATAGTAACAGACCTAAGATAATGTGTAAGACATAGGTCTCTAAATACATTACATAATTTAAAATCA
>NZ_CAMHZD010000220.1 GCF_946190065.1 Streptococcus mitis | reverse complement strand
GCAGCCAAGTAAACCAATCAGCTTGAAGTTAAGAACCAGTGTGAATTCGGTTGTTACAGCAGCAATAATTCCATAGCTGTGAACACATCTACCAATGACTAGATTCATTGGCAGGCAATGTGAGCTATAGCCTGCTGCCAGCTGCTGTATTTAAGGCTGCCTTAGATTAGAATGCAGATGTACAACATTGAAAGTTTATGGTCTAAACATGGATCCATGGATCATTTTTTAGGCAGCC
>NZ_CAMHZD010000219.1 GCF_946190065.1 Streptococcus mitis | reverse complement strand
CCCCCCCCCACATTTTTTTAACCCCCCCACCCCCCCCCCCCCGATACCTGGAAGTGACTGGAGTTCAGACGTGTGCTCTTCCGATCTCCAAGATTGGTTTTTTACCTTCTGAGATTGGTGTGTCTTGGTTTGCTGTTGAAGTCACTTCAAGTTTACCTTTTGTTGTCCATACTCGTGATGCGCTGGAAGATACCTATGAGATTAGATCGGAAGAGCGTCGTGTAGGGAAATAGTGTAA
>NZ_CAMHZD010000218.1 GCF_946190065.1 Streptococcus mitis | reverse complement strand
CCCAATGCTAGGTTGGTCCCAACCATGTACTGCCATTTCAGCCTATATTGACCATTCCAAATATTTCTTATATCTCTTTATGAGAATTAAATAAATTAGCACACGGTAAACATTTAGACTAGTATCTAGCATGTCCTACTCAAGAAATATTAGCCATTGTTATTCTCTCGTTTTTTAATTCTCTAATTTCTTGATATTCTCCCTCAGAAAAATCAAAGCTAGTTTCTGTCTTGTTCACC
>NZ_CAMHZD010000217.1 GCF_946190065.1 Streptococcus mitis | reverse complement strand
ATTTGACTACTCTGGGTACCTCATATAAGTAGCTTACTTCACTTAACATGATGTCCTCAAAATTTACCCACATTATAACATGTGTCACAATTTCATTCCTTTTAAGACTAATATTCCATTGTATTGATATACCACATTTTGTTTATCCATTCATATGTCATTGGGCACTTGGGTTGCTTCCAACTTTTGGCTCTTGTGATTAATGCTGCTGTGAACAAGGATGTGCAAATATCTCTTCA
>NZ_CAMHZD010000216.1 GCF_946190065.1 Streptococcus mitis | reverse complement strand
AGTGACTGGAGTTCAGACGTGTGCTCTTCCGATCTGGCAAGACATAGACCGAAAAATGTTAAATTCATGACGAATTCTCCTTTTAATTATAATTTACTTACTTAGTTTAGTCCTAAAAATTGGATTTGTCAACTTTTTACCAACATTGAAAAGATCGGAAGAGCGTCGTGTTGGGTAAGAGTGTAAGCACTGGTGTAGCTCTCGGTGGTGGCCGGATCATTAAAAAAAGTAGGGGGGGG
>NZ_CAMHZD010000215.1 GCF_946190065.1 Streptococcus mitis | reverse complement strand
GGAGTTCAGACGTGTGCTCTTCCGATCTCTAAAATGGGCCTACTCATCCAAGAAGAAGCCTTTGATACCTGGTATGGAGGCAAGAAAGATTAAAATGTGAAAAAAGGAGATTCCTAATGGGACGTAAATGGGCCAATATCGTAGCCAAGAAAGATCGGAAGAGCGTCGTGTAGGGAAATAGTGTAAGCACTGGTGTAGATCTCGGTGGTCGCCGGTTCATTTAAAAAAAGGTGGGGGGG
>NZ_CAMHZD010000214.1 GCF_946190065.1 Streptococcus mitis | reverse complement strand
CAAGCAAAAGCAGTGCACACACATCTCTCTGTTCCTGAGCCTGGTTCTGGCCAGAAGGTCTGGTCCTTAGATGGCCAACCCAGATCTGTTAACATCCCTTCATCTCCCACCAGACAGAATTTTCATTCTTATTCCAAGTAGGGAATTTCCTCAAAGGTCAATAAATGTACCTTCTCATGAAGAGAAACCCAGTTCTAGTGAAATAAGGTTTTGATCCAGAGCATTAATATGCATCCAATG
>NZ_CAMHZD010000213.1 GCF_946190065.1 Streptococcus mitis | reverse complement strand
ATTGTATTTGGTAATTATTTCTAATTATTTTTGGTGGATTCTTTTTTTTGACAGTTGTCAATATTTATTAATTGAGATCTAATTGACATATAACATTATATCAATTTCATGTGTACAACATAATGATTCGATATTTGTATATATTGCTAAATTATCATCACAATAAGTCTGGTTAACATCCATCATCATACATAGTTATAATTTTTTTATTTTTTACTTGTGATGGGTACTTTTAAGATC
>NZ_CAMHZD010000212.1 GCF_946190065.1 Streptococcus mitis | reverse complement strand
CCAAAAATATACAAGAGGACGCCCATATTTCAAAGTCCTTCCAACCTATAGATAGAGAGGGTGGGGGCATTTAGAAGTCTGGTTTGTGCAATACCTCCCAAAATGACCCATTCTTCTGGAAAACCAAACCTCAGGTGCAGAAAAAAACACAAAATGCTTTCCCCAGGTCTGGGAGCCGAGGTTTAAGGACCGCATAGAACATTGCTCTTCTGTATCCCTGCCTTACTCCTCCTCAGCAAC
>NZ_CAMHZD010000211.1 GCF_946190065.1 Streptococcus mitis | reverse complement strand
CCCCCCACCATTTTTTTTTTAATGATACGGCGACCACCTATATCTACACCAGTGATTACATTTTTTCCCTACACGACGCTCTTCCGATCTCTAAGTGTAATTTTGAGATTATTTGTTTAGTGAGAATAATATCTGGGAAATACAAAAGACTAGATCGGAAGAGCACACGTCTGAACTCCAGTCACTTCCAGGTAGCTGGAGAAGCATGGAGGGGATTGACAAAAAAAAAGGAGGGTGGGGG
>NZ_CAMHZD010000210.1 GCF_946190065.1 Streptococcus mitis | reverse complement strand
ATTACCATTGAAATGCAGGAGAAGATAACCATGAATTGTGAACTACCCCCTCAGAAATCATGCTAACTGGCATACAGCTGCTGAGTCTTATTTGATGTCCGCAGAAATATTTTCCTCATTTATTTACTAATTGGTTCAGCAAATACATATTGAGCGCCTACTTTCTGGAGAATCCATGAGGTGCTTAAAATGGGGGAAAGTGCAAATCACGGGAGGCGTGTATGACATTCTAAGAATTCCC
>NZ_CAMHZD010000209.1 GCF_946190065.1 Streptococcus mitis | reverse complement strand
CTTTCCTTCTATCCTTTTCTTTCATCTATTCCCTTTTTCTTTTGGCAGAACTCAGCTTTGTTTTTGTAAACCTCGCTGCAGAAAACCATCCTGTAGGGCTGAGATAGATTAACAATAAGGCTTTGATGGGATTTCATAGCGTGACAAGTTAGCACTGTCCAGGGGTTCACCTGGTATGGAGCAATATATTTCTTTAAATGTATCGTTTGTCTTTCAAATTTGCTCCATTCCACTCTAACCC
>NZ_CAMHZD010000208.1 GCF_946190065.1 Streptococcus mitis | reverse complement strand
AGGGAGAAGCCCAGCTCTGCAGCATATTCTTCAGCTGTCTCTATCTATTCCTACATCTTTTCTTGCTCCCACAGAGGTCTATGAAAGGTATCATTACGTTGGAGGGAAAAATGGTTTTGGTAGGGAGGATATTGTTATTCCACAAACTGAAGCACAGAGAGATTTGTTACTAATGTCACTGTGGTTGGAACCTCTATTTTCTGTTTCCGGCCAGATCGTCCTGTAATTTCTAACATACCTG
>NZ_CAMHZD010000207.1 GCF_946190065.1 Streptococcus mitis | reverse complement strand
GGCTTACACTCTTTCCCTACACGACGCTCTTCCGATCTTGAAGGGAAATCATCTGATTTTGCAACTGTTGGTGTTAAGGAGGTGGATGATTACACGCTACAATACACTCTAACCAACCTGAGAGTTATTGGAACTCTAAAACAACAGCAAGAGATCGGAAGAGCACACGTCTGAACTCCAGTCACTTCCAGGTATCTGGTGATAGAAGATAAGATATAGATAAAAAAGAAGAGGGGGGGGG
>NZ_CAMHZD010000206.1 GCF_946190065.1 Streptococcus mitis | reverse complement strand
ACACCAGTGCTTACACTCTTTCCCTACACGACGCTCTTCCGATCTAATGTAGTTGTTACTCATCCAAAACCAAGTGTTCAGCCTAAACCGCATTTAACGAGACCAGACAAAAGGGCACCTAGACCGAATTGGCTACCATAAAGGACTTCAGAGATCGGAAGAGCACACGTCTGAACTCCAGTCACTTCCAGGTATCGGGGGTTGCCGCGTGTGGGTGAAAAAAAAAAATTGTGGGGGGGGG
>NZ_CAMHZD010000205.1 GCF_946190065.1 Streptococcus mitis | reverse complement strand
ACCACAGAAAATTATCAAAGGAGTAGAGCAAGAGACAAAGAAAGGACAAAGGATCCACAAAACAATCAAAAAACACTTCACAATATGGCAATGTCAGTCTATAACTATCAATAATTACTTTAAATGTAAATAGGATAGATTCTCGAATCAAAAGACAAATAGTGGATGAACAGATAAAAAACAAGACCCAGCTATATGCTGCCTACCAAAGACTCACTTCAGCTTTAAGGACACACATAGACT
>NZ_CAMHZD010000204.1 GCF_946190065.1 Streptococcus mitis | reverse complement strand
CATCATAACATTTTGCCAGAAAATGCTTCAGAGTTCATCTCTAAGAGATAGGCTTTAAAAACATAGCCACAATGCCATTATCACACATGATAACATTAACAAGTATTCCTTAATATAATTTCCTTGATTTTCTCAAAAATGTGTTTTTAACAGGTTTTTTTTCTGAATGAAGATATCAACAAGGATTTTGTGACAAACCAAATTTTGAAGTCTATAATCACCTCTCCCTCCATCTATTTTTAC
>NZ_CAMHZD010000203.1 GCF_946190065.1 Streptococcus mitis | reverse complement strand
AGTTCTAAGCTCTTTGGTAATTAATGCCCAGGGAACAGGTCCAAAACTGGAGTCCACTGAAACAGGTCCAGCTCTAAGGAGAGATTAGTACATTTTGTAAAAAGAGATACACAGCTAGAGTCAGAGATTAAGATTTTTCTTTTTTGTCCAACTAAAGCAACTATGGTAGCTTCAGAGCCTTCTGATTCAGCGGCCTTATGTCTTCTATGCAAACTTTTATTTGGACATTCTTCAGACCTCCAG
>NZ_CAMHZD010000202.1 GCF_946190065.1 Streptococcus mitis | reverse complement strand
CCCCCCCCCCCCCCCCCCTCTTTTACCCCCCCCCCCCCCCCACCCCCGATACCTGGAAGTGACTGGAGTTCAGACGTGTGCTCTTCCGATCTGACTATCAAGAACGTTATCATGGAGATACATGGGAACTAGCTAAGACTTTCCAAGCCTTAATGGGTGATTTTGTGGAAGCTTATCGTGAACGCAAAAGATCGGAAGAGCGTCGTGTAGGGAAAGAGTGTAAGCACTGGTGTAGATCTCGGT
>NZ_CAMHZD010000201.1 GCF_946190065.1 Streptococcus mitis | reverse complement strand
ACCCTGTGGGCGGCCACCAGCACCTGGGCGACCCTGTCGGAAGCTGTCGATTCCGATGTCAGGTCTCGCGGTGGAACTGTCTTCTGCGGCGCAGGTTCAACCGGCCAGAAGGCAGCCAGCGTCGCCGCCAGCACCAGCAGTGCAGCGTTAAGAGAGAAGAGTTTCTTCATAGGTGTGACTACATAAATAGAGGAGTGGTCAGACTCGCCGCCCACAAAATGGCGAATCCATAAGGCACTGTGAC
>NZ_CAMHZD010000200.1 GCF_946190065.1 Streptococcus mitis | reverse complement strand
GGCTTCAAGATGGAATGATAAAACATTATGATAATATTAATAAAAATATAGCCTCAATTAATTTTTAAAAAACAGAGCCTAAAGGAATATTTTTATACAAGTGATCACTAATGAACTAACATGTATTAATTACATAAAAAATGGTCAACCCATCCATGACTCTGTGAGGAATATAATGAAAACACGCTTAATGATTCCATTTTTTTGACACGTACATAACAGATATGTAAAATATGGTTGTCAA
>NZ_CAMHZD010000199.1 GCF_946190065.1 Streptococcus mitis | reverse complement strand
CATTTGAAATGGGAGCTGGCCCAGTGGCGTAGTGGTTAAGTTTGTGTGCTCCACTTTGGCAGCCCAGGGTTCGCTGGTTCAGATCCTGGGCGCAGATCTACACATTAATTATCAAGCCATGCTGTGGCAGGCATCCCACATATAAAATAGAGGAAGATGGGCACAGATGTTAGCTCAGGGCCAATCTTCCTCAACAAAAACAAACAAAAACATTTGAAATGAGTGGTGAACTGACTCTAGCTAG
>NZ_CAMHZD010000198.1 GCF_946190065.1 Streptococcus mitis | reverse complement strand
CCTTAAGACTTTCCTATTTCCAGTTAAAGAGAAACCACTAGTTTATATATTATTTGAATAGCTAAATTATTGACATATTTAGAGACTAGTAAGTTTTCTCTTTCAGTTCAAAGAAAAAAAGCTTGAGTTGAGAAACTCATGTATTCTGTTTCACCTTGGAATTGGTTATGCGAAACTCATTGCTATATTTTTTAAAAGTTAACTAAAGAGAAAAAAAAGGATATTATCCCCTAAGAGAATAAGC
>NZ_CAMHZD010000197.1 GCF_946190065.1 Streptococcus mitis | reverse complement strand
TGAGTCTTGTGTCATATTGAGGAAGACCTTCTACATTCTGAGGTTATTAAAAATGTCTCCTCTCATTGCTTCTATTATTTTTTTTTTTTGTGGGAGATTAGCCCTTAGCTAACTGCTGCCAATCCTCCTCTTTTTGCTGAGGAAGACTGGCCCTGAGCTAACATCCATGCCCATCTTCCTCTACTTTTTTATATGTGGGATGTCTACCACAGCATGGCTTGCCAAGCGGTGCCATGTCCACACCC
>NZ_CAMHZD010000196.1 GCF_946190065.1 Streptococcus mitis | reverse complement strand
GACTCTGTGAATCCACAAATTTGACCTGTATATGCTCGTTAGAGGGTCAGTAACATCTGTTCTATTCACCTAGAACTTACTTATCCCAAGTCGAATCTAGATCTCTAATAAATAACAGATCTTAGTGCATTGTTTTCAAACTTATTTTAGCCCCAATCCCTTTGTTCAAAGGAGGAGCAGAAGTCTAACACCTAAAACTAAATAAAGCAGCTATGCTCATTCCTGCTCCAAGCTCACCCCTCCAC
>NZ_CAMHZD010000195.1 GCF_946190065.1 Streptococcus mitis | reverse complement strand
GCATGCAATACCCACCTGGTGCACTTCTTGGATAGTTTCTTCTGTTTCCTTATGTCCCCCAGGCAATTTATATTGTTTGCTATCATTCTTTGTAGGGGCAGCAGGCTTACTGGCTCCCAGTTTGGTTTGATTATTCTAACCCAGAAGCAGAACCCAGAAGCAGATAAGAAGTTTTTAGTGTTTGACTTTGTAGGATATCAACATCCAATATGTTCTCTGGTATTGAAGACATGAAAACCTCTTAC
>NZ_CAMHZD010000194.1 GCF_946190065.1 Streptococcus mitis | reverse complement strand
GGAATCACCTTTCGGGCATGCTGGAACCACCTGTCAGATGTGCCAGAAACACGTGCCGGAGACGCCGGAAGCACCTGCCAAGCACGTTGGAACCACCTGCTCAACTCGCCTGAACCACCTGCCGGACATGCCAAAATCACCTGCCGACTATGCCAGAACCACTTGGCGAACACTCCGGAATCACTTGCCGGGCATGCAGGAACCACCTCTCAGACACGCCAGAACCCCGTGCCAATGACCCCGGA
>NZ_CAMHZD010000193.1 GCF_946190065.1 Streptococcus mitis | reverse complement strand
GCTTTTCTCTTATTGACTTACAAAAGCTTATACACCATATATGTTAAAAAAAATATTTTTGACAACTGGCCTTTTGCGATCTGACTGGTTCAACCAAGTCTGAGCTATTTGAGAGGCATGCAACTGCCTTATAGGCTATTTAGGCTCAGAACACAAAATCTGTACCTAGCTGACCTTACACACTCATTGGGTTTCAATGGCTCTTCTTTTTACCTCAAAGATAGAAGTCACCCAAGGTTCACACCT
>NZ_CAMHZD010000192.1 GCF_946190065.1 Streptococcus mitis | reverse complement strand
CCCCCCCCCCCCCACCATTTTTTTAAATGATACGGCGACCACCGAGTTCTACACCTGTGCTAAACCTCTTTCCCACCACGACGCTCTTCCGATCTGATAATTTCAGTATTTCACCAGATTCCTTGATTTTAGTCGTGATAATTTCATGCTTATATCGGAAGAGCACACGTCAGAACTCCAGTCACTTCCAGGTAGCGGCTTTATCCGCAGCTGAGAGATAAAAATAAAACAGGTCGGCGGGGGGGG
>NZ_CAMHZD010000191.1 GCF_946190065.1 Streptococcus mitis | reverse complement strand
TTGATACGGCGACCACCGATATCTACACCAGTCCTTACCCTCTTTCCCAACACGACGCTCTTCCGATCTTGATTAATTGACAGTTGCTAAATATGACCATCTCTTTCTCTATAGACACCTAGAAATGTGCCAGTATCTATATCTTTCAGTTGTTTACTTAAAACACCCTACACTCTCATTAAAGATGCAGCGACATGAGATCGGAAGAGCACACGTCTGAACTCCAGTCACTTACAGGTATCTGGT
>NZ_CAMHZD010000190.1 GCF_946190065.1 Streptococcus mitis | reverse complement strand
CATCTGACAAAGGCACTAGCACATGCAAAGAAAGGCAGAGAAGTAGAGAGCCTAAGGCAGAGAACAGTGGTCAGGAAATCTTCCATGAGAAGATGAGACCTGAAGGACAGGCAAGAGGAAGGGGAGAGACTTTCAGACAGTGGGAATTTTGTGTGCAAGTGTATAGGGGAGACAAAGGTCATGGGTGAACCTGGGTCAAGGAGACCGACTGGACAGGAATGGAGGATTTGTTCTCAGGAGCTGGGG
>NZ_CAMHZD010000189.1 GCF_946190065.1 Streptococcus mitis | reverse complement strand
GCGGTGTTGTTTCCCTGAGTCATTTTTCTCTTCCTGCTTTTAAGACTTTGTCTTTGTCTTTCAAGTGTGACTATGATGTGTTTAGGTGGTAATCTCTTTGTATTTATTCTGCTTGGGATTCATTGAGATTCTTGGATGTGTAGATTAATGCTATTTATCAAATATAAAAGCTTTTGACCATTATTTCTTCAAATATTTTTTCTGTCCCTTTCTTTCTCTTGTCTTCTTCTGTGACTACCATTTCCC
>NZ_CAMHZD010000188.1 GCF_946190065.1 Streptococcus mitis | reverse complement strand
ACCCACAGTCAAAATTAAATATTCTGGCTTACTTCTAAATTTGTCATGAATTGTGTTTCTAGCTCTAATTTCCAGTTTTCCATTAATTCACTCAAACTGCTTGGTATTTTTTATGAGAAGTCCTTTTAATACACACATTCAGCTATGATCTAGATAAAATGTGTCTTCCCCAAATCTTATATTTGTAAGGCATTTTTGGGTAGTGAATTCAGACATTCCGAGATGTGCCTTCCTGCCCTTCAGAAC
>NZ_CAMHZD010000187.1 GCF_946190065.1 Streptococcus mitis | reverse complement strand
TGTAAGCCTCATGGTGGCAGTACTATCTCTGTTTTGATGGCCATTGTTTCCCTGTCCTTGGCACACCACATAACTCATCAGAGTATGACAATGATCATCTGTGGATTGTCAGAGGAATGCCATTCACCACGAAAATGTTACAGTGGAGGATAAGCACAAACTGAAGTCACAAAAAATAGAACTACAACACAAAAATTAAACAGGAAGCACATAAAATGTCTGTGAACAACACAATATAAGCCTAAA
>NZ_CAMHZD010000186.1 GCF_946190065.1 Streptococcus mitis | reverse complement strand
CCCCCCCCCCCACTCCATTATTTTAATCAACCCCCGAGGCGAGACCACACGATACCTGGAAGTGACTGGAGTTCAGACGTGTGCTCTTCCGATCTGAAGAACTCAACTACGGATTCAGGCATATTTTTTTAGTCTTCGGGTAAGCAGTCTGAGATCGGAAGAGCGTCGTGTTGGGAAAGAGTGTAATCACTGGTGTTTATATAGGTGGTCGCCGTATGATTAAAAAAATAATGGGGGGGGGGGGGG
>NZ_CAMHZD010000185.1 GCF_946190065.1 Streptococcus mitis | reverse complement strand
ACGAAAAATCATAAGCATAGGATAAATTTGGCAACAATTCAAACAAATCCTATCTCACAATAAATTCTAGAAATTAAAATACTGTCTGTGATGGTTAGTTTTATGTGTCAACTTGAATGAGCTAAGGGATGCCCAGATAGCTAATAAAACATTATTTCTGGATGTGTCTGTGAGGGAGTTTCCAGAAGAGATTAGCATTTGAATCCAGAGATTGAGTAAAGATTGCCATCACCAGTGCAGGCAGGC
>NZ_CAMHZD010000184.1 GCF_946190065.1 Streptococcus mitis | reverse complement strand
AAGGACCTACAACTAGAATATACAACTATGTACTGGGGGGCTTTGGGGAGAAGAGAAAAAGAAAAAAAAAAGATTGGCAACAGATGTTGGCTCAGGTGCCAATCTTTTTTGTTTTTTTAAAAGGGCAGAGGTTGTCAAAATGCATAACAAAAGTAAGATCCAACTATAGGCTATCTAAGAAAAGTCCACTTGAAATATAAAGACACAGACAAGTTAAAAGTTAAGTGATGGAAAAGATATACCATG
>NZ_CAMHZD010000183.1 GCF_946190065.1 Streptococcus mitis | reverse complement strand
ACTCTTTAGCCCAAAAAGTATGTAACGTAAAGTGTTTGTATTGTTATTATTTCAATTATACTGAAACATCATTTAAAATGATTTCAAATTGCACTTATAGAGAATTTGGACCTTGGAAATGTTTCTTAACCTCTCCTTGCTTCAGCTTCCAGTTTGAAAAAAGGGAGCTAATTATACCAAAGCCATATTGAACTTTTGTGAGAATCAAATGAACGAATGTATACTCATAGTCTCTTAGTAGAAAGT
>NZ_CAMHZD010000182.1 GCF_946190065.1 Streptococcus mitis | reverse complement strand
ATTCCCATTGAGACCTGCGTGTTTTCTCAGGGTTAGGCCGCCACGCCGGGAAACAGATCCTTTTTACACTTGCTGCAAGTACAGAGCCTCAACTCATTAATGCCAGATTGAAGTCTCCCTATTCGACCTTTGTCATTATTTGCTGCACTTTTATTTGTCATGAGCCTGTTTACAGCTCTTTTATTTAACGTTTCCTGATTATTCTGGCAGAGTGATTGGCAAACTTGCTGTGTGGCAATCACTGTG
>NZ_CAMHZD010000181.1 GCF_946190065.1 Streptococcus mitis | reverse complement strand
AGGTTCTTGAGATGGGGAGATGATCTTGGGTTATCTGTGTGCGCCCACTGTAATCACAGGGTCCTCATGGGGAAAGGGAGGCGGAAGAGTTGGAGAAGACGTGATCATGGCGTCAGAAGCCGGAATAATGGCTGTGAGAAGGACTCAAGGCATCTGTGTTGGAATTGAAGGTGAAGGAAGAGAACCACGAGCCAAATTATGCGAGTGGCCTTTAATGCTGGAAGAGACAGTGAAAGGGTTTCTCCCC
>NZ_CAMHZD010000180.1 GCF_946190065.1 Streptococcus mitis | reverse complement strand
ACTTAAAGGATGTACTCCCTTCCCCAACCACAGGGTAGAGATTCAGACCTTTGAAGAAAGGGTGTGGTTCCTGTCACAGGAACATGCAGCCCACTGATGAATTGACAGAAAAATTGGTGGAGGGTGTGGGTGACTGTTGAACTGCCAGTGGGGGCCTCTACAGTGACTCCTTTGTCCTTTTGACATGTCCCCATCATTTTTTTGGCAATTCTTTTTTTTTAAAGATTTTTTTTTTCCTTTTTCTCCC
>NZ_CAMHZD010000179.1 GCF_946190065.1 Streptococcus mitis | reverse complement strand
AGAGCTAAAAATATGGAGTCACCTTAAATACATATTACTAAGTGAAAGAAAATCATCATAACAGGCATTATTTTTCTCAGTCACATTTCTTTTCTTAGCATGGTACACTGAAAAAATTTAAAAATTTTAAAAAAGTAAATGTTAAGTTTTGTATATTTGGAATAATTTCAAGCTTACACAAAAGCTACAAGAATAATACCAATAATTATTTGTTCTGAACTATTTGAATGTAACTTGCCAACATGAT
>NZ_CAMHZD010000178.1 GCF_946190065.1 Streptococcus mitis | reverse complement strand
GCATGACAAATACACTTAAAGATACAAGGGAAGATGTTAGTAGCACGAAGTGACAATGAGAAAGCATAAGGAAAACCTCATGAGGAAATAGGTGTAAAAGGACGATTGTTAAAGACTTAAGTCATGGGATAAATAGCAGTGTGGATACGTGAGAACAGCAAATTATTTAGACATGGAAAATGACATTGAGAAACTCTCCCAGAAAACAGAATAAAACAATAAAGTGAGAGAATATTTAAAAGAACAGC
>NZ_CAMHZD010000177.1 GCF_946190065.1 Streptococcus mitis | reverse complement strand
GGAGAGCCATCAGATCACGATTCAAATGTGACCCTGAGTGAAGGACAGAGAGAAGGAAGGAAGCAAGGTCGGGTGGAAATGTCTTAGACGAAGATCAAAGGAAAGATCGGCAAGGCCGTTGGGGATCCTACCTGCTGTCATAATAGTCCAGCTTCTCCCAGGAACAAACCTCCCTTGAACCTCAGCCACACTCACTCCTTGGCAAGAGCAGCCTGTGGGAAGTGTGAATTCCACTGAAATGTGGCAAC
>NZ_CAMHZD010000176.1 GCF_946190065.1 Streptococcus mitis | reverse complement strand
CCCCCCCCCCCCCCCCCCCCCTTTTTTTTTCCACCCACAACCCGCCATCCCCGATACCTGGAAGTGACTGGAGTTCAGACGTGTGCTCTTCCGATCTATTCATACAGACAAAGCTCCAAAGGCTATCGGACCATATGTTCAAGGAAAATCGTTGGCAACCTTTTGTTTGCTAGTGGTCAAGTTCCTCTCTCTCCTGAAACTGGGAGATCGGAAGAGCGTCGTGTAGGGAAAGAGTGTAAGCACTGGTG
>NZ_CAMHZD010000175.1 GCF_946190065.1 Streptococcus mitis | reverse complement strand
GGAGGTTAGTGTACTTCTTGGGTTTGAAGATTTATGTCTTTTATCAAATTTGGGGAGTTTGGGGACCTTTTTTTTTAAATAATCTCTCTGCCCCCTTCTCTGTTGCCTTCTGAGAATCTTAATATGAGTATTTGATGGTCCCAGAAGTCCCCCAGGTTCTGCTCACTTTTCTTCGTTTGTTTTCTTTCTCCTCCTCAGACTTGATCACAGGCATGCCTTGGAGATATTGCGGATTTGGTTCTAGACGAC
>NZ_CAMHZD010000174.1 GCF_946190065.1 Streptococcus mitis | reverse complement strand
GGGCCCAAAGAAATTCCCGTAAACAAAAGCCGAAGATGTTTCGAAGTTAGCTAAAGGGAAATGAATGCTAGTATCTGTCTTCCATGTGTGTAAAGAGGTGTGTCCCATTTCTCTCGAAATGTGTGGCTCTAACATTTGCAGAGTCCAGGGCAGGAATACAAATGGAGGCCACTATTTGTCCAAATATTCAGGAACATAAATTAAGACTAAAATGGTTAAATGAACAGTGCTCTGTCCTCTCACTTGTAA
>NZ_CAMHZD010000173.1 GCF_946190065.1 Streptococcus mitis | reverse complement strand
GGGCCCCCGGCAGGGAGGGAAGTTGTAGGCTGAGCGTGGACAAACAGGGAAGCCAACCGTCTGTGAGAGGCCAGCTCTTCTTCCATGGCCTGGGCTCAGCCTGTCGGTGGGTCCATCAGCCCCGGCTGTGGGGAGGGCTGGCGGGCCGGGCATCAGGCAGCGGACACAGAGCCCACCATCTCCCCATCGAGGGTTCAGTTTCTCCTCTTCTCCTGCAGCACAGGTGGCTGCTGACTTCTTTGTAGGCCC
>NZ_CAMHZD010000172.1 GCF_946190065.1 Streptococcus mitis | reverse complement strand
GGATGTGGCTCATAGCAAAGGACTAAAGGATGAGGTACTGAAATGCATATTATTGACTCCATCACCTCCTTTCCATAACAACACACATGGGCAGAACTCAGTGAGGCTTAATCAGTGGGAAGAGACTGTCTCTTACTCTAAGCCACATACTTCCACTTTCACCTGTGAGGTAGTTTACTAGAGTTCTTTGCCTAGTTCCTCAATGCATTTGATAAAATCCTTTTGCTGGTGAAAAGTATCTGTTTCTTGG
>NZ_CAMHZD010000171.1 GCF_946190065.1 Streptococcus mitis | reverse complement strand
GACCACTACATTTGTCGTAACTTACAGCTAACAACGGACTACAATTGATAACAAATACCCTCCACCTCCTCAATAATATGCACTTACATTGGCTTTTCCTTCTTCCTGTCTCTCCCCACTCCCTAACTCCTACTTCCCACGATGATAAGTACATAAACCTAAGTCCTTGTCTCAGGTGCTGTTTCTAGGGCACCCAAACTAAGATAATAGATATGCCTTTTATTGCCTTTGAAGTTCTCATATTCCCACC
>NZ_CAMHZD010000170.1 GCF_946190065.1 Streptococcus mitis | reverse complement strand
AATATGGCCATACATCTCTTTCATAATAATATAAGACATTACACAGAAGATATCCTTATCCTCAAAACCAGAATTATCACGATTCATTTATAGTAAAGCAAACCACATACATCTACTTGCTCTAGTAGATGTAAAATCTACTCTTTTAAAGTTGAATTTTCAACATATTTTTATTAATACTAACAACATTTAATTTTCATTTTCTGTCCCTATTCAGAAACTCAATGAGACTTTGAATACTGTCAACAAC
>NZ_CAMHZD010000169.1 GCF_946190065.1 Streptococcus mitis | reverse complement strand
GGAAAGTGGAAGAGATGCTGTGACTCACCATTATGATGACTCAATTAAGATTTGTATTTTCCAGTTCTGAAGTTTTACCTCTTATGTAGAAGTAAGACTTTTTCAGGCTTCCCAACTATTTCATTCCTAAGGACACCATGATATTTAGGACAAAACATTTTAAGGGACACTGTCTTTGCTATCCATCTTGGAAATTTGGTTCTGTCAGTTGGCCTCTGTTACTCCAGGAATTCATTCCTCCCTCCACACC
>NZ_CAMHZD010000168.1 GCF_946190065.1 Streptococcus mitis | reverse complement strand
AGTGTGACTCACACAAAGTCAGAGACACCAGCAGGAGTATCTTATGCAAAGTCAGATATTACAGGGAGAGGGTTATGCACAAATTCATGAAGTCAGAGATGCTACAGCAGTGAGTTACACACGAATTCAGAGACATTAAGTTTAGTGTTACACATGAAGTCAGAAATGACACTGGCTGTGTTATACATCAAGGCAGAGATGTCATGTGGAGTGTTACACATGACAACAGACACACCAGGGGGACTGTGAC
>NZ_CAMHZD010000167.1 GCF_946190065.1 Streptococcus mitis | reverse complement strand
AATCTAGAATTAAAATTTCATGTTATTTCAATTAAATTTGAGTCTGGGAAGGGAAAGAGGAGTGAAGAAAAAGTACGCTAAAGGTTTTATCCTATCTAGAAGAATAGTCATAATCTACTCTTGATCGAGAGATACACACACATATGTTTTAATATGTTTGTTAAAAACCTAAACAAGAGTACAAAGAGGAGATATATTGGTGTATGTGTGTGTGCATGTGCTACATAAAGAATACATATTTTTTTAAATC
>NZ_CAMHZD010000166.1 GCF_946190065.1 Streptococcus mitis | reverse complement strand
AACTTGTGTCTAAACCTATAAGCAGTCATAGCGAATGTCTTTTCATGGCAGGAGCAGATTCAGGAGAAGAGAAGAAATTCTTGAAGAGAATCTTACAGCATTGGTTAGGAACCCTTTGGCTCTCATACCTTCTTACCAAAGTTTTGCCGTCACTATCCTTGTAGGAAAGTAGGGGTCGTCTGCCTGAAACATTCCAGGAAGCGCCTGTGGTGTTGCTCCTGAGATGCCATCAATAGGAGCTACTTTGGGGT
>NZ_CAMHZD010000165.1 GCF_946190065.1 Streptococcus mitis | reverse complement strand
CAATAAAAATTACCATAGATCTTAGCAACCTCAGCATACTATTTTTTTTCTTTCCTTCTTAAGTCAAGACCTTTCACCTTTTCACTTAAAGGAAGTGCTGTATGGCTTTCTTTGGTCATATCTGAACTGCCAGCATCACTGCTCTTGTGCTTTGGGGACGTTGTTAAGTAAATAAGGGTTACTTGAACACTAGCACTGCAATACTGTGACAATGGATCTGATAACCTAGATGGCGTCTAAGTGACTGATGG
>NZ_CAMHZD010000164.1 GCF_946190065.1 Streptococcus mitis | reverse complement strand
TCACTCTGCTTCAACAAGTGCCAGCGAATCAGCAAGCACCTCAGCTTGTGAGTCAGCGTCAACAAGTGCAAGCCAATCAGCAAGCACCTCAGCTAGACAGTCAGCATCAACAAGTGCAAGCCAATCAGCAAGCACGAGCGCAAGTCAATCGGCTTCAACAAGTGCTTCACCATCAGCAAGCACCTCAGCTAGACACTCAGCATCGACAAGTGCCAGGCAATCCGGCAGCAGGTGCGCAAGACAATCAGCGT
>NZ_CAMHZD010000163.1 GCF_946190065.1 Streptococcus mitis | reverse complement strand
GGTAAGATTGCATTCAGAAATCACGCAAACCTTATTTCAGAGCCCCTTATCATTTCCTGGTGCTGGCCCTTCCCTAAAACCAACTACTGTCCTGGAACTACTGTGGTGTTGGGATAATCAAAGCATATGAAGATACTCTATTCTATCAGAATGTTAACTGTCTTAAAGATTTAGGAAATTTGAATATTGTCATTATATTCAGATCTGATAATGGTTCACTGTATTATTAGAAATATAATTTCTTATTTTCTC
>NZ_CAMHZD010000162.1 GCF_946190065.1 Streptococcus mitis | reverse complement strand
GAAGTCACTCTGTTTTAAAATACGTGTGTCTTAGTATTGGTTCTAGTACCATTTAGAAAGATTGTCTTTAAATGGTTTGTTGCTCATTTCATTGAAATGCAATACCAAAATACCTCCCCATTTTTATATTATTTCCAACTTATGACGGCTTTCAGGTTACCATTCAGGCCAGAGAAAGCACCAGCAGTAGCTCTTTTAAACCCACCATACAAGTCAGATCAACTTCTGTCACTCAAATCAACTGGAGTTCCA
>NZ_CAMHZD010000161.1 GCF_946190065.1 Streptococcus mitis | reverse complement strand
ATGATCTTTGTCAATTTACATAACAAATTTTCTTAATGTCTACTATTCTTTTAACAAACATTTATTAAGCACACACTATATGCCAGGCGCTACTCTGGATACTGGAAATAGATGAGAAAATAAAACAGCCAAAAATATCAGCACACATGGAGCCTCCACACCTGTGGGCAGAGAGAGACAATTAAAAAGTAAACAAGTAAATGGAACAGTGTGTTAGGAATTAGTAAGTGTTCTGGAGAAAATAACCAGGGG
>NZ_CAMHZD010000160.1 GCF_946190065.1 Streptococcus mitis | reverse complement strand
CCCCCCCCCACTGCAAGTCTATATTTAAGCACAAGGGGAAGACCGTCAGCTACACCACGTCAAAGACAATCAGCCAGCACCTCAGCTAGCCACTCTGCTTCAACAAGTGCAAGTCAATCAGCCAGCACAAGTGCAAGGCAGTCGGCTTCAACAAGTGCAAGCCAATCAGCCAGCACAAGTGCAAGTCAGTCGGCCTCCACAAGTGCGAGCCAATCAGCAAGCACGTCTGCAAGCCAAAGTGCTTCAACAAGT
>NZ_CAMHZD010000159.1 GCF_946190065.1 Streptococcus mitis | reverse complement strand
GATTTGTATTCATCATCAACTCTCTTACATTAGCATCATCTGAAAATTTTACTATCCATTCATTATACCACCATTCTCTAGGTTCCCTATTTAGCTCCTCCATTTCCAATCCATTGCCAAGTACTAACAATTCTTTTCCATGAAATTTCTCTTATGTGTATCTATTTTTTTCTTTTCCCAAATCCACTTCCCCAACTCAACTCTCATTATATCTCATTCTGAGAACTTCAATATACTTCTATCTGGTTTCCCC
>NZ_CAMHZD010000158.1 GCF_946190065.1 Streptococcus mitis | reverse complement strand
GAATTGCCTTGATGGCACTAACATCAACAAAGACATTACAGAAGAAAAAAAGTCCTGAATATGAAGACATAGGAATAAAACTACCCAAAATGAAGTACATGGAGAAAAGAGAACTGAAAAAGAATGGAGATTACTAATGATTTGAAGCAACTTCAAGAGACCTATTATATGTATAGTTGGAGTTCCCAAAGGAGGGGAAAGGGTACAGAAAAATTGTTTGAAGGAATAATGACTAAAAATTTTCTAAATTTCA
>NZ_CAMHZD010000157.1 GCF_946190065.1 Streptococcus mitis | reverse complement strand
AACATAATACTTTGAATATTACCTATAGCTAATCTATCAATTTATTTACCAGTTATGTTTAGACCACAACATTAAAACAATGAATGATAACTATAAAATATACTTCTGGAAACTTTTACAGCATTGTTGTCTTCCTCACAAACTATTTGTTCCCTTGGCAACAGCAAGTTGGCCAAATGTCTTCATCAGCCTCAAGCTGCTGATGTCTAGGGAAGCTCAGGACAGTGCTTAGGACTTGGGTTCAGATCCTACC
>NZ_CAMHZD010000156.1 GCF_946190065.1 Streptococcus mitis | reverse complement strand
ATCTTTAGGGAAAAAAAACATTCTTTCCTTAGAGTTATTTTAGAGGCAGATAGCATGGTGAAGCATTTGTTTGAAAACATTGTAACTAATTTGCTGTCACTTCATGCAAGTCTCTAAGCTTGTCTGGGCATTGGTTTCTTTATTTATAAACATAAATTTTTCCTAAATATGAAAATAAATGGAGAGTTGGGATAAATGGTCTCCAAAATGTCCTTCTGCCCTCCTGGATATGTTGCTTCTCTGAACTCTAGCA
>NZ_CAMHZD010000155.1 GCF_946190065.1 Streptococcus mitis | reverse complement strand
TTAATGATACGCCGACCACCTAGATCTACACCCTTGCTAACACTCTTTCCCTACACGACGCTCTTCCGATCTCCATCTGTGAAAGAATAGTTTCCCCTTGTTGAGGCAGAATTCCCATCCAGTAGTTTAGGAAGGTGATACCAGCAAAAAGAGATCGGAAGAGCACACGTCTGAACTCCAGTCACTTCCAGGTATCGCGGTTTGCGTGGTGTGGGTGTAAAAAAAAAAATGGGGGGGGGGGGGGGGGGGGGGG
>NZ_CAMHZD010000154.1 GCF_946190065.1 Streptococcus mitis | reverse complement strand
TATCTACACCAGTGCTTACACTCTTTCCCTACACGACGCTCTTCCGATCTAGAAATTCAAGAAAGAATGAAGAATAAAAAGTTGACTCTCTCTTATGAAGAAAGTTTGGTTACTTAATTACTAGATGTGGGAACAAATATAAAGGACGGTGAGATCGGAAGAGCACACGTCTGAACTCCAGTCACTTCCAGGTATCGGGGGTGGCGGGGGGGGGGGTGTTAAAAAAAAGGGGGGGGGGGGGGGGGGGGGGGGG
>NZ_CAMHZD010000153.1 GCF_946190065.1 Streptococcus mitis | reverse complement strand
GGAGCAACAGAAACCCCAACTCCAGCGCAACCGGTAGAAGATCATCCAGCAGCGCCAGGAGCAACAGAAACACCAACTCCAGCGCAACCAGCTGAAGAAACTCCAGCGTCAGGAGCAACAGAAACCCCAACTCCAGCGCCACCTGAGGAAGACCAACCAGCAGCGCCAGGAGCAACAGAACCCCCAACTCCAGCGAAAACGTTGAAAGAAAGAGCGGCAGCGCGGGGGGCGAGGGCGGCGGGGGGCGGGGCCG
>NZ_CAMHZD010000152.1 GCF_946190065.1 Streptococcus mitis | reverse complement strand
CACACAACCAGTACATGGATGTTTATAGAAGAATTACTCATGATAGCGAAAAGGTGGAAACAACCCAAATGTCCATCAAGTGAAGAATGAATTAAAAAACTGTGATAGATTCATACAATGGAATATTTTTTGGTCATTAAAAGGAATGAAGTATTGACACATGCTACAACGTGGATGAACCTCGACAACATTGTGTTAAGCTAGAGAAACCAGTCATAAAATACCATACATTATATGATTCCACTGATATGAAA
>NZ_CAMHZD010000151.1 GCF_946190065.1 Streptococcus mitis | reverse complement strand
GAGCTGAGGGGCTTCCCAAACTGTTTTGGGTGCCTTTTATGGACATCAGTTCAGCAAAAGTTGCTATATTTATAGTATGTGTGTGCATTAGGGTTTGTAATTGTGAATATTACTTTTTTAACTAAGATTTAGGATTGGAAATTTTTTCTCATTAAGAACAGTTCCTGTCATGACGCATCCTAAGTAGTTTTACTCAGCAGTGCCTTTTGCACAGACAGGAAATTTCTATTCACGACTTTACTCCTACAGTGGCA
>NZ_CAMHZD010000150.1 GCF_946190065.1 Streptococcus mitis | reverse complement strand
CTCCGCAGTTGGGAAGCTGTAGAATTGAGATTCTACCCCAGTTTGTCTTATTTCCTAAGACTGCTCTTTCTGGTAAGTCAAGTGGTAAATCGAGCACAGGCAGTTGTTAGAAGATTCATAAATCTCTCTTCGGGTGTTGGCCTTGGTGAGCATTTTGTTTTACCAATATGTTGCTATGGTAAAACCCTCATGAACTTGGACTTCGTGGATTCAGAGTTCATGATAATTTATAATTATGTTAAGTTTGACTTGGC
>NZ_CAMHZD010000149.1 GCF_946190065.1 Streptococcus mitis | reverse complement strand
TACGCCAGAACCACTCGGCAGACACTCTGGAATCACATGCCAGGCATTCCGGAACCAAGTCTCAGAGGTGCCAGAACCAAATGCCGGACACTCCGGTATCACCTGCCGGGCATGCCGGAACCACCTCTCAGAGGTGCCAGAACCACATGCCGGACACTCCCGAATCAGCTGCCGGGCATGCCGGAACCATCTCTCAGACGTGCCAGAACCATGATCCGGACACTCTGCTACCACCTGCCGAGCTCGCCGGAACC
>NZ_CAMHZD010000148.1 GCF_946190065.1 Streptococcus mitis | reverse complement strand
ACAATTCCAGAAGGAGCAAAACCAGGAGATAAGATTACAGGTAAAGTTCTAGTACGTTATCCAGATGGATCAACAGAAGAAGTACCAGTAACAGTTACAGTAGGTGAACAAGATAAAGATATCTATACACCGAAATACGAAGATGGAAATGGAAAACCAGGATCTAAAGTTGAAATACCATTAACAGAAGCGAATGGTAAGAAGATTCCAGCTGGTACAACCTTCGAAAGTGATCAACCAGGAGTCATCACAGT
>NZ_CAMHZD010000147.1 GCF_946190065.1 Streptococcus mitis | reverse complement strand
TGCCAAGCAATTTTGAAGGAGATAGATAGAACACTTGCCCTCCCAGATGTCAATACTTACTATAAAGGAACGTGCAGTAATAAAACAGCGTGGTTTGGATCCAAGACAAACAGACTATGGAACAGAAGAGAGAACCAGAAGCAGATGAGCAAGTGGAAACCTGGCAACAACAGAGGAGTCAGCACAAATCAGTGGGGGCAAGAGCGGGCCCTACAATAAATGGGGTTAGGATATCGGGCTGTCCACACAGAAAGA
>NZ_CAMHZD010000146.1 GCF_946190065.1 Streptococcus mitis | reverse complement strand
AACCCATGAGGTAGGCACTATACTAGCTCTATTTTACAGATGAGGACACTGAGACAGAGACACCTTAAGTAACCTTCCCAAGGTTACATGACTAGGAGGTAGCAAAAGCAGGATCTAATCCCAGGCAGTCTGATTTTCTGAAGTCATGGTCTGCCACAACTTCAGTATTCTGCTTCTAGGCTCTAGGGCCACCCACCACCCTCCTATCTCAAAAAGAAAGCCACTGCTCCCCTTTTTCTCTCCTCCAATTTCCAT
>NZ_CAMHZD010000145.1 GCF_946190065.1 Streptococcus mitis | reverse complement strand
ACAGCTGTAGAGATTTTGTGGTTACAGCTTTACTACCTTGGAAGAGGAAATAGCTTTGGGTGGAATTTCGGTTGACATGGGAGAGCTGTGCTGCCTGGGAACATCAAGTTGCTAACTGACGTCAGGGTTTGGAAATCATGTCGGATTCTGTTGGTGAAGGGTTTTGATGGTGAACAAGGAAGGGTGGTGAGGCCAGGAGCACTTTTTTGCCCTTTCCTCTAGATCTGCAAGATATTATCTTTTTTAGTTCTCATGC
>NZ_CAMHZD010000144.1 GCF_946190065.1 Streptococcus mitis | reverse complement strand
ACTTAAATATATTAAGCAAATGCTGACAGACCTTATGGCAGAAATCAACAATACAAAAATAGTAGGGGACTTCAACACTTTCAACAGTGGATAGATCACTCACAGAGAAAATCAACAAGGAAATGTTGGATTTGAACCATACTGTAGACCAAATGGAAATAACAGATGTATACAGAACATTTCATCTAACAGCAGAGTACCCACTATGCTCAAGTGCAAACAGAACATTTTCCAGAAAGATCATATAATAGGTCAT
>NZ_CAMHZD010000143.1 GCF_946190065.1 Streptococcus mitis | reverse complement strand
ATTCATCTCTGGTCCTCCGGCATTTCAGTAATTACACTAGATGGCAGAGGAATTGTTACCAGATAATATCTTGGAAATAGGGAAATTATGAGCTAATTTCAGTCCATCTCAAATTAATGAGAATGTTCTTTGTGGAGTGCTACCAACGTAAACCTTTAAAAAATGACAAGTGGGAGATATTTAAATCCTTTATCTGTGGAGCTCGGTACAAGCTCTGCCAGCATACCCGATTGCTATTATCTGGCCAATTGCTAGG
>NZ_CAMHZD010000142.1 GCF_946190065.1 Streptococcus mitis | reverse complement strand
ACAGTAAGATAGAGCTCGTCTGCACTTTGGTGGCCATCTTTGGGTAAAGACAACGGGAAACAGACTCACCCTAAAATTAGGTCCCATTAATTGGACTTAATTATGTTGCCCAAGTAAGAAAAAGAGAAAGCAAAGCCATCTCATTCCTGCCTATGAATAAATCATATTCGATTGATTCCACAGTGTCTTCCTTCACTTCTCCCTGATTCCCCAAACTCAGGAGGAGTCGGAGAACACTGTGGGAGATGCACCATAT
>NZ_CAMHZD010000141.1 GCF_946190065.1 Streptococcus mitis | reverse complement strand
AATTAAATTATGATACAGTTTCAAAATGGAATACTATACAGCCATTAAAAATGACTGTGCTAGATCTCTATGTTATTGACTTAGGAAGCATTTTATAGCCAACATATTGTTAAGTGACCAAGATACATTTTAAAACAATATACATACTATAATCCCATTTTCACACATACTCATAGAATCAAGCCTAGAATTACATAAATAGTAAATGATAAATGAAATTGTAAAGTGAGCATCTCTGAGTGATAGGTTTATGAAT
>NZ_CAMHZD010000140.1 GCF_946190065.1 Streptococcus mitis | reverse complement strand
ATTTGAAGGTATTTCTGACATTCACGCATTTGCATTACTTTAAAAAAGCACTACCCAACTGTGCTGAAGATCATGCTGTGACAATAAGCAAGCACTGTAACATTTCAAACTCAGAAATGAAGCTACAAGACATTTTACAATACTATACAGAGTCTGTTCTGTCGAATATTTAAACTCCACACACTGAGCCCATTATTCATCCTTCACCTCTCACTAATTCAGTGCTCAAGTGAGTCTTGTACCAACACAGTGCATC
>NZ_CAMHZD010000139.1 GCF_946190065.1 Streptococcus mitis | reverse complement strand
CGACTCAATGCAAAGACAGCACAACACCTGGGAGTGGATGTTTGCAAATCACACATCGGACGATGGGTGAAAAGCCCAAAGATACAATCAACTCACACATCTCCACAAGAAAAAAAACAAGCCAATGAAAACCTGGGCAAAAGATGGACAGAGTGATTTCTCCCAAGAAGATCTAAAGAGGGCCAACAGGTGAATGAAAACTTGTTCACTCTCATTAAGTCTGAGGCAAATGCAAATCCAAACCGCAATGACATAGC
>NZ_CAMHZD010000138.1 GCF_946190065.1 Streptococcus mitis | reverse complement strand
AAAACAGAACATCCCCAGCATTACATGATATATGGTAAATTCACTTGAAAAGTACCTTTTTAAAGCTGTTTATTATGCTATATTCTTTTTCCTTATGAATCAAATGTATCTAACATATATAAGTTATGAAGCACAATAAAATGAACATCTGTAAACACAATCCAACTTATGAACCCACTGAAACTACTTGTGTTCTCTCCCACTATCCTACCAGAGATAGCCAATATCTTGAAATTTATTCCCTTGTTTTTGAATAG
>NZ_CAMHZD010000137.1 GCF_946190065.1 Streptococcus mitis | reverse complement strand
AAATATTGATTCTGAAAAAAATAATCTATTAGCAAATAGTTACAACTGGTAGGATACTCGAGGAGTCTAGCTGAAAAAAGCAAGCACTAGCATGATAACTGCACAAAAAATACTCAGGGAAATCCAAAAATGGGGAGATCACCGTATTTTGCGAATAGTTAGGAAGGGCTCCACTCTGGAGCAGAGAGGAGAGCTAAGCCTTGGACGGGTAAGGAGGTTGGACGGGACTGAGCAAGGTGGGCAGGAAGAGGAAAGAC
>NZ_CAMHZD010000136.1 GCF_946190065.1 Streptococcus mitis | reverse complement strand
AATCCATTCCTTGTTCTCTTAATCTTCTCCCAGTACCTTGGCTAGCCTCTGCTCTTTCCTAGGGAGTGATCTGAACTTTTATTCCTGAAGAATTTGGGTCCTTGGTGGTTCTATTTTTATTTGGTTGCTGAAGTTTTCTATTGAGAAGTAGCATTGATCAAGGGAATACTGAGAGGCACTCTAGAGAATCACCTGGGTTCCAAACATAGTTTTTGCCACCCTTATGTAATGGCACCCCAATTTCACGCTGCATCAGC
>NZ_CAMHZD010000135.1 GCF_946190065.1 Streptococcus mitis | reverse complement strand
AATTCCAGGCAATCCAACAGAAGAAGGTGAACAACCTAAGAAAGATATCCCAGGCTACCGTTTCGTAGAAACTAAGACTCTAGAAAACGGGGACACAGAACACGTCTACGAAAAAGTTAAAACAACTACATCATTTGTAGATGAAAGTGGTAAGCCAGTTTCACCAAGTGAAGAAGGTAGCCAACCTAAGAAAGATATCCCAGGATATGAGTTTGTTAAGACTACAACTGATAAAGATGGTAATGTAACTCACGTTT
>NZ_CAMHZD010000134.1 GCF_946190065.1 Streptococcus mitis | reverse complement strand
ACCAGAAGGATCCACAACCATAATATACAACTATGTAGGTGAGGGAATTGAGGAGAAGAAGAAGAGGAAGAGGAAGAAGAAAAAAGATTGGTGACAAATGTTAGCTCAGGGCTAATCTTTAAAAAAAATTACCCACTATAAAGGAAACTGTGACTCAGAGAAACCGTGTCACTTCTCCAAGTTCAAACAGCTCTTAAGTGGAAACCTGGGTTGTCAATCTCTGTTTCATCTGACATCAAGTTTTGTGTTGTTTTTATA
>NZ_CAMHZD010000133.1 GCF_946190065.1 Streptococcus mitis | reverse complement strand
GGAGGAAAAAAATATTTTGGGGCCCAAGGTGGAGCAACTTTTGAGGGGCACTGGCTCACTACAAGTAGAGGCCACGGCAAGTCCTGCCTCAGGAGTCAGAAGAGGAGGAGCCAGCAAGTAAAACACCGGAGGAGACATCTGAAGGCCTAGGTTCTAACCAGGTGCTCTGTGTGACCCTGGGACTGTCACTTCCACCCCTGGGCCTCGGTGTCCAGTGGTGTAAAGCAGGGATGATAACCTCTGTTGGACTTCCTAACC
>NZ_CAMHZD010000132.1 GCF_946190065.1 Streptococcus mitis | reverse complement strand
TGATTGAAAATGATTTCTCATTTTTTACTCTATTGAGATTTAGGAAGAAATTTTATTGTCAACTAATTGAGAGAGCAATTACTAATCAGTAGAGCAAATATTAATCAGTCAAGTCCCTCTTTTCCAAAGAGCCTAGTCTGTTTACAGAGAGCGTTGGTTCTCGGAGGGTTCAGATAGGGGCCGGCTGGAGAAGTCCTTGTCCACATTATTATCTTTGAGGGTTGTCCAGCCCGAAGAAGAAAACAAAACCTCATTGCA
>NZ_CAMHZD010000131.1 GCF_946190065.1 Streptococcus mitis | reverse complement strand
AGCATCTCGTGGTACCAGAAAGTAAGGAAGTGCTCAGAAGCAAAAACAAAAACAAAAAACTACAATGATAGAGCCATGTCAAAGGACACAAGGGTCAAGTGAAAGAGCTCCATGTGGTCAAAGCAGGAACCTTTTGAACGGGAAAATAAAGTAGTAGATTATAACCCAAAGTATAAACTAAGTACATGAGTCCATACTGATACAAACAAATGATTAAAAAGATAAATAAATGGGAGAGAACAGACAAATCTCCCATGCA
>NZ_CAMHZD010000130.1 GCF_946190065.1 Streptococcus mitis | reverse complement strand
ATGAGGAAGACTGATGAGATGATTTAATAACACTACATATATTAGTTATATATAAACTGTTTATTTTAGTTATATTTCTAAAATATATGATGATCTGATAGAGTACCAAAAATGCTTTTCAGGGTCTCAATTCTCTCTACTGAACAAAAACGAACAAGGAAAAACCTAACAGGGCAATAAAACTAACATACGTACATGAGTCTAAACTGGAGGTCAGTTATCTCTTTAACAGCATACTGCAGTGTTAAGAAATGCCTACA
>NZ_CAMHZD010000129.1 GCF_946190065.1 Streptococcus mitis | reverse complement strand
AACTTGTCTTTCCCTGGAGTTATTCTAAGCACTAAATTTGATTAGGCACATGGAAAGGCTTTGCAAGTTTTAAAATACTATATTTTCTATACTATATAGATTCATAATCTAATCTTTACAATTGTGTTGTTTAGTAAAAATCAGTGATCAAAATATCGGCTAAGATGATTTTTAAATACTTGAGTTTTAAGATTTTCAGAGAAGAAGATGCAACAGGTCTGGTTATAAAAGTAGCATATAATTACTATAAAGTAGCACAT
>NZ_CAMHZD010000128.1 GCF_946190065.1 Streptococcus mitis | reverse complement strand
CTCCAGAGAGCAAATCAAGTAGCAGAGTTAGACCTCAGCTGGTCCTTTGAGATAGCCTGGAGGTATACCACGCAGACATACTTCCTGTCTTTCACGGCACAGGCTTTTTGCCTTCAGTCACAGATTACTCAATTGATACATCCTTTGCCGTGTGCCTTTGGAATTTTATTTGTTCCTCATATATTTCTAACAAGTCTTTCTGTCTATTTTCATCATTTTCCAAAAACTTCTGAACTACCTTTGATCATACACACAAGTCAG
>NZ_CAMHZD010000127.1 GCF_946190065.1 Streptococcus mitis | reverse complement strand
AGTTATTTGAGCACTTGTCTTATATATTTTTTTATTTCATATATCCTTTCTGTATGCAAGAATGTTCATATTTGTCCATATTTTCCAGCCCCCAGCACAATGAATTATGCATATATTTTGCAAAGGTGAATGAAGGAACTCAATTTGAATTGTACTAGATTGCATGTGGGATGAGAGGAGTGACTCAAATTCATAAAGAGTGCATTCTAAAATGCTGGTAGTTGAATTTGAATGTCAGAAATAGTTTTTTTTAAAAAAATG
>NZ_CAMHZD010000126.1 GCF_946190065.1 Streptococcus mitis | reverse complement strand
GCTGACCACAGGCAGGCAACACATCTACAAGGTATCATCACAGCTGACAGAATGGAACAATGTGATGCCTAGAGCCCGTCACGCCCAGAGATCAGCATCCCTCCATCCCCTCTTTACTGCACATTTTCCCTATATAACTGCCTCAAGATTCTGTAATTTTTGAAGATCGGTTTTGAAACATTAGTCACCCAGTCTTCTGATTAGCTGGCTAATCTAATTAAACTTCCTTTCTCGATCTCTAACTTGTGATTAATTGGCTCAG
>NZ_CAMHZD010000125.1 GCF_946190065.1 Streptococcus mitis | reverse complement strand
ATGTTTACCATCTAATTTCTCTCTTTTCCTCTTGGAAATAGCCACTGATTCTCAGGGCCTACATCCTTAATTCTTTAGGAATACATGGTGATATTCCAATTTTATCATTCTTTCTTCATTTATTTGTTGAATTATTTCTATACAGAGAAACTTCCCCTCATCTACTATTTGGTTACTGTTGATACAGTTTTTGGAAGAAAAGCAGGATAAATGCTTGAGTATTTCATTTTATTTACCAATATTCAAAATAAAGCGTCAGATC
>NZ_CAMHZD010000124.1 GCF_946190065.1 Streptococcus mitis | reverse complement strand
CATTCTAGTCACAAGCTCATCCATCTCTGGGATCTTTTCCAGATATTTAAACTCTGTATATCTCAGCAGATAAACTCCCCTCTATCCAATCTTATGATCTGGTGTCCTTAAGCAAGGACTCTCAGAATTTAGTACTTTCCAATACATGCTGTCTAGTTCTCATAGCTACTTCAGGGTATTGTCCCTTTCTTTCCTTTTTAGACTCATATGATCCAACTGAATTATGCAGTGACTCAACCCAAGTTATAAGCCTATTGGCCAA
>NZ_CAMHZD010000123.1 GCF_946190065.1 Streptococcus mitis | reverse complement strand
AACACTTGCCAGAAATCCCCAGTGATGTCCACGTGGTGAAATCCAAATGTCACATCCTAGTCTTCATCTTTCTTTCTTTTTTTGTTGAGGAAGATTGGCCTTGAGCTAACATCTGTTGGCCATCTTCCTTTTCTTTGCTTGAGGAAGATTAGCTCTGAGCTAATGTCTGTGCCAATCTTCCTCTATTTTGTATGTAGGACGCTGCCACAGAATGACTTGATGACTTGTAGGTTTGCTCCCTGGATCTGAAAATCTGCACAGC
>NZ_CAMHZD010000122.1 GCF_946190065.1 Streptococcus mitis | reverse complement strand
AAATCCCACCATCAAATTCTTGCCTTTTGTGGTGTTCAGCTCCTTGAACACTCACCAGAGGAGGGTGCCACTGTTTGATTTTGGTGTAAATGATAGTTATCTCCTTTCAGAAAAGAGGAAGCTTTTTCTGAACTATTATTTATGTATATGCTTCCTGTTGAGTGGTACAGAAGACCAACGAGGTTAACTTATTTCTAATAATTCAAACTGCTAAGATAGGCTATAAAAAACCAGGGCCCGTCTATAGTGCTAGTGCTTTTTA
>NZ_CAMHZD010000121.1 GCF_946190065.1 Streptococcus mitis | reverse complement strand
ACAAGATCTTCAATAATATCTAAAAATGTCAAAATCTATTGATGGCAATGGGCTCTTGGAGGATCCTGAAAAGAGCTGCAGTTGTAATTCTGTCTCCTTCTCAACCATCATTGTAGGTCACAGGCAACACACATCATATTCTGAGGATTTAGGTCTCTTCATCCTTTGTTACCGATGGAAACAAAAAGCAGGCAACCCCATTCCTGGAAGTCAGGGACTCTGGGTATGGTGGGAATGGGGTTGTCTGAGACTCATGGGTATA
>NZ_CAMHZD010000120.1 GCF_946190065.1 Streptococcus mitis | reverse complement strand
GTTTTAAAAAAAGGTTCATAGAGAAACTTATGGAGGAAGCCACCTGGCTTTCTAAGACAGATCTTTGTGGCTAATGGGATGTATTTTAACTGGCTAAGTCCAGGACCCCTACAGAGCATAACTGAGATCAATACTGCAGGTTGGCCTCACCCTGCTGTGTGGGGTCCTACTGATAATAATTCTGTAAAGACAGCTTGGCCAAGGGCTGAGGGAGTGGATTATGCAGACAAGTTAACATAGCAAGAGTGAAACTGCTATCCATA
>NZ_CAMHZD010000119.1 GCF_946190065.1 Streptococcus mitis | reverse complement strand
ACTTAAGCTGGGTCACTGGACTCATACGTCAATGCTGTCTGGTGAACCATTTGCGACTGGACGGGTGAATCATAGACTGAAACCACATCAGGCCAACACATCGTCTCCACCTTCTTCTGATCCAAAGCCCAAACTCGAATCTCATGATTGAAAGCTTTAATTTCATCAAATATATGATATTGTTAATGAGATACACCATTAATTCCTATGCAACTAAGAAAGAAAAATAATGTTCCACCAAAAACCTCAAAAATAAATACAAT
>NZ_CAMHZD010000118.1 GCF_946190065.1 Streptococcus mitis | reverse complement strand
CAACACAGTGAATGATGAGTAAACTGAAGCACAAAGAACTTGACAATTATGAAAGAGTAAGAAAGAATACCAAGAATGTAAGTAAGAAACTATAAATTCCTATGTAAGCCAGGCATATGAATTGGTCAGTTCTTCTACAGAGTTGGAAAGTCAAAAAATGTACCAAAAAACCAAGCGTGCAAGCAATAAAAAGGGCATGATCCAAAAAAGTGGACTGTGCCAATCACAAATGGAATCACAAAGGCTTTAGCAAAAGAGAATTC
>NZ_CAMHZD010000117.1 GCF_946190065.1 Streptococcus mitis | reverse complement strand
CCTTCTAAGACTTCATGTAAAGGAAACACAGTAGCATGCCTTACCAAATGATTTAAGCTTGGTATGCAGCTCCCCAAGAATAGAAAATGCCAAGAGGACAGAACTGATTGGTGGCACAGGGGTCTTCTCTTCTTTCTGAGATTGTTCAGTGCATAAATGAAGTTCTGTTTGTAGGTAAGATTCCAAGTTGCTGGTATCTAAGAAAAAGGGAAAAAATATCAGCTGTCTCAGCAATACAAGATGTTTGCAATGCTATTCCTCAGA
>NZ_CAMHZD010000116.1 GCF_946190065.1 Streptococcus mitis | reverse complement strand
GGGCCCTGGCTGGGTAAATGGTTAGATATTTAAGGCATGGAGTGTAGCCTTTTATAAAAATGTTTAAAAATTGCTATGGCAACTAAGACAACCTTTACTATCACATTACCTTAGGTCAAGGAGGGGAAGCTGGTCTTAACAGGATTTGTTTTCCCTTTAATGGGGGAAGGCGCTGTCTCTATAACGGCCCTTCTGGTTTCTTGACAAGCTAGGGAATTGTTAGGCCTGTGTGGGACCCCGTGGGAGCGGTGTGTGAGGAAGTCTG
>NZ_CAMHZD010000115.1 GCF_946190065.1 Streptococcus mitis | reverse complement strand
AATGATACGGCGACCACCGAGATCTACACCAGTGCTTAAACTCTTTCCCTACACGACGCTCTTCCGATCTATCCCTGGTAAAAATTCAGAAAATAAACTTAAATACTGCTCTCCTAACAAACGTGGACTTCTTAACATAATTGAGACAGAGAGATCGGAAGAGCACACGTCTGAACTCCAGTCACTTCCAGGTATCGGGGGTGGGGGGGGGGGGGGGGTAAAAAAAGGGGGGGGGGGGGGGGGGGGGGGGGGGGGGGGGGGGGGG
>NZ_CAMHZD010000114.1 GCF_946190065.1 Streptococcus mitis | reverse complement strand
CATTAAGTGGTTCTGAGTCCTTTCGACAGGAGCCTGGTAGTCTTTGATAGCATCCTTGCTATCTGGTATAACAAGATATTCCAGGCTCATCTCATTATTTTCCTAATCCAGACCTGGAATTAGCCACTTCTCCAAGGAACCTTCATTCCTTTTAGTGGAAACGGAATTTAACCACCACAATCGGAGCACCTAGAAGACTCTTAAGCAGATACAGGTCTGCTTCTCCACGTTTGGAGGGGACCAGGCAATTTGGCCTGGCCTGAATG
>NZ_CAMHZD010000113.1 GCF_946190065.1 Streptococcus mitis | reverse complement strand
ACTGTCGGAGATGAGGCTAATTCCTCAAAATCAGGGTGTTTTCAGGGAGAGAACATGAATGCTTTGCAGCCAAAAAGCAAGAAAGTCCACTTGTGAAAGGGAGATATCAACGCCTTTTTTTATCAATGACTTCTTTCCTTGGATCTAATGAGGATTAAATACAATTCTTGTGGTATAAGTAGCACAGTCCCAAGTGTGTAATTTAATCCACAATGGAAATAATTCATCAAAAGAGTAATGTAGTTTCCATTCACCAATGAGTAGAC
>NZ_CAMHZD010000112.1 GCF_946190065.1 Streptococcus mitis | reverse complement strand
GGGAATTCAAAGGATTTAGAATCACAAAAACAATTTTGAAAACAAGAACAATGTTGGAAAACTTATACTCTACCTGATGTCAAGAATTATTATAATACTTCAGTAATCAAGACAGTCTGGGATTGTCCTAAGGATGGACAAATATAAATCAATGGAACAGAATAAAAAGTTCATAAAGAGATCCACACATATAACATCAATTGATATTTGAGAAAGGCAGCAAAACAATTCAATAGGGAAAGTAATGTCTTTTTAACAAATAGCAC
>NZ_CAMHZD010000111.1 GCF_946190065.1 Streptococcus mitis | reverse complement strand
ACTTCACCTCAAAGAAATTTTTTCTGTCTTCCTATAAAGGAAGTCATACTAATTAGGCTTGTTTGGTATGCTAAATTGCATGGGAAGCATTGTCATGTAAATGATTATAAACTTTCTTAGGTTATCTTGGTAGGCAAAGATTATTCACTATTTTAACCTTGCTAACTTGCTTGCAACATCACAAGGGGAATAAACCACAACTGCGTGCCGTTATTTAATTGGTTTACAGATAGCTCTTACTTAAACTATAGTAAAGGGTGTTATCA
>NZ_CAMHZD010000110.1 GCF_946190065.1 Streptococcus mitis | reverse complement strand
AGAAGTGGCAGCTTTTTAGATAGAGAGGGACAGTGTAACTTATCATCTGAACTGGGATGCTTTGAGAGTAAAAAGGAACGCCTTTGCCGCTGGGACTGCCAGCCGTAAGGGCACCCTACTTAAATCGCCACAATAGACCAATATCATCTTTGTGTCTCTGAAATCAGTTTATATTAACTGATTATATCAATCTGAAAAAAAAAAAACACACACACATAGCCAAATGTAGACTGAGGACCAGCTGTTAAACTTGAAATCTCCGTTAAA
>NZ_CAMHZD010000109.1 GCF_946190065.1 Streptococcus mitis | reverse complement strand
AAGCATTCAGTCTTTCACCATCAAATACAATGCCGGTTGTAGTTCTTTGTAGATGCTTTTTATCACGTTGGTTTATTTTTAAAGTCTGAGTAATTAGAGGCTCCAGAATAATGTCAGAGTTTTCAAGAATTGGATAGGAGACAAAGAGAAAAGTCTGAGAAATTTCTACCCAATAATTTCTGGAATTACTTTTTATTCATTTTGACTCCTAACTAGGGCTTGTTCTAATACAGTTCTTGCCAAGATTGCATCCCATGCAGCCTTGAC
>NZ_CAMHZD010000108.1 GCF_946190065.1 Streptococcus mitis | reverse complement strand
AAGAAATGGACAAATTCCTGGACTCTTACAACCTCCTCAAACTGAACCAGGAAGAAATGGAGAATCTGAATAGGCCAATCACAAGTAAAGAAATAGAAACAGTAATCAAAAACCTCCCAAAAAATATAAGTCCAGGACCAAATGGCTTCCCTGGTGAATTCTACCAAACATTCAAAGAAGAATTAATACCCATCCTTCTCAAACTCTTCCAAAAAGTTGAAGAAGAAGGGAGGCTTCCTAACTCATTCTACGAAGTCAACATTATCC
>NZ_CAMHZD010000107.1 GCF_946190065.1 Streptococcus mitis | reverse complement strand
GACAAGTTTCATTTGATGAGTTCTTTTTTCAAGAATAACTAATAGATATTTTGGATCTCCTTTGATGTCATTTTCCAGAAAAAGCCTATCTATTTTCCCCCAAATGTTTGTTATTTTTCATTTAATTTAATTTTATTTCTTCTAGCCAACCCATGATGTCTCTTCCTGGATGTCAGTCAAGTCATTCTATTTTGAGTTGATCAAAACCTGGCTTTCTTCTTGGTGTTGCTTCTTCATTGCTCTTTCCTTTCTTTACCAAGCTCTGCCC
>NZ_CAMHZD010000106.1 GCF_946190065.1 Streptococcus mitis | reverse complement strand
TTTGATTGGCTGGCCCTCGTACCCGCTGACTGACTTGCACTTGTGCTGGCTGATTGCCTGGCCCTGGTTGACGCCGACTGACTTGCACTTGTGCTGGCTGATTGTCTGGCACTTGTCGATGCTGACTGACTAGCTGAGGTGCTGGCTGATTGGCTCGCACTTGTTGAGGCCGATTCAGTAGCTGAGGTGCTGGCGGATTGGCTCGCACTTGTTGAGGCGGACTGACTAGCTGAGGTGCTGGCGGAGTGGCTTGCACTGGTTGAGGCGG
>NZ_CAMHZD010000105.1 GCF_946190065.1 Streptococcus mitis | reverse complement strand
GGTCAAGGGAGAGCAAACACAGAGAAATATGAAAAGAAGAGTAGCTGAAATGATAGCCATTTATAATTTAGATGGTGACCAAGGATATTAGGAATGTGAAGCCTGGTGAGTTAGTTGAGCTCCAGGTCATGATTTCCTATTATTTCCCAAATTAGGCCTTATTTCTTCCACAATCCTGTCAACTTCCTTGGAGGTTGGATTACTCAACCAATGAGTAATTACTAATCCCATGAGAAATAGATTAATCCTCATCTGGATTACTACAGCA
>NZ_CAMHZD010000104.1 GCF_946190065.1 Streptococcus mitis | reverse complement strand
CCAGGTGACCCACTCCAAGGACATTAATTTCAAAAGTCCCACTGCAAAAGCACCATTATACGATTAGAGTATTAAGGATAATGTGAAAATCCTTTAAGTCTTCAGAAGACAGAATAAAAGATCACATAGAAATGAGACACACAGAAATGAAAATGGCCTTGAACTTCTCAATAATGACTCTAGGTGAAAGAGAAAAAAGATCAGAAGTCTTAAAAATTTTGAAAGATGGACATCAACATCACGGTGAAATGAGTTGTTCCACTTGTCTC
>NZ_CAMHZD010000103.1 GCF_946190065.1 Streptococcus mitis | reverse complement strand
ACTGGGCCTTGGTAAAGATTGAAACTCTGACTTTGGAACATTAGGTGACCATTCATCTTGAGCTTCGTAAGCTGTGTGTTGTATGACCCATCTAGCCATAAGTTTGGGTATTAGCAACAGCAATCTATCATCAATAAAAATGATACGTAAGAGACCGAACTTCAGCAGGTCCAAAAGGTGCAAGTAAGTTGCACAAACAGGTGGCTCAGACTCATATGATGCCATCTCCTATGGCATTGACTACTCTCCCTCAGTCCATGCCTGTGGTCAGC
>NZ_CAMHZD010000102.1 GCF_946190065.1 Streptococcus mitis | reverse complement strand
GTTGGGAATGTACATTGGTGCAGCCACTACCGAAAAGAGTATGGAAGTTCCTCAAAAAATTAAAGTAGAACTACCATACAATCCAGCAATTCCACTTCTGGGTACTTATTCGAAGGAAATGAAAATACTAACTCAAAAAGGTATCTGTACCCCTACGTTCATTACAGCATTATTTACAATAGCCAAGACATGGAAACAACCTAAATGTCCATCGATGGATGATGAATGGATGAAGAAAATGTGATACGTATATACATATATATATACACACA
>NZ_CAMHZD010000101.1 GCF_946190065.1 Streptococcus mitis | reverse complement strand
GCTTTTAGCTTCCTTTGATTGAGAACACGCAGAATGACCAAAGCTATCACAAATTCAAAAGTGATTGTCAAGGAATTTGCATTTTAAGAACCATAACAGTATCCACATACCTTTGAAAAATGGAATGCATGAGGCATTTTGTTTATGCAATCTACTCATTGCTGGACACATATAAGTTTTCAAAGACTGGTCCGGACCCTCTACCTGCCTAGCATCTGTCTGTCCTATCCTCTCAAGGCCTGGAGATGAGATCAGTCCCTGTTTTCCCATCC
>NZ_CAMHZD010000100.1 GCF_946190065.1 Streptococcus mitis | reverse complement strand
GCCAGGAAGCCAGAGAACAAGCAGGGAATGAGTGTTTTGGTTTTAACCCCATATATTCTGGGTTTAATGTGGGGAAACTGATATCAGGGTCGGTATCAGATAGATAATCCAGACAGAAAATCAATAAAGAATTTTGGACTTAAAAGACATGTTAGACCAGGAGGACTTAACAGACATTTACAGAACCTTCCACCAAAAGCAGCAGAATACATATTCTTCCTGGGCATACATGGAACATTCTACAGGATAGATCATATATTAGGCCACGAAAC
>NZ_CAMHZD010000099.1 GCF_946190065.1 Streptococcus mitis | reverse complement strand
CACTGAATGTTCCATGGCACAATCCTCAGTTATCACTTGAGCCCAATAGTCTTTCAAGAGCTGTGCTTTCAAACAGAAAGCAGTTCTTGTTTGCAGAGGATGGTCTTTCTACAAGAACTTTAGAAGTTTGAACCATGATTTTATCACTGAGACTTGCTAGACTCTCTTCCCAATACTCCTATCTACCGTGGATACTTCCAGAACTGAATTTCTGGTCATATGGGGCAAATGGCATACCCTAGCTCCATCAGAAACTGGTAACCTGATGAACC
>NZ_CAMHZD010000098.1 GCF_946190065.1 Streptococcus mitis | reverse complement strand
ATTAAATTTTAAGCTTGCTCCATTAATTCCAAGTTTATTGGATGACTATTGGATAACCATCAACTACCCAATGCTGAATAGTTATGAAAGTTCTAGATTCAGTTGCAAAATCAGGAGAATTTGAGCTGCAATCTTACATCGCCCAGCCTCATATGAGCAACTTCTTTGGTTTACTGAATTACTTAAAGGCTGTTTGTGTGTATAAGAAGTTGGAGGATTTCATAGGCTATGAAATGCAGATTTCCAATTCATTCTTTTATGAAGTTTCAGTAC
>NZ_CAMHZD010000097.1 GCF_946190065.1 Streptococcus mitis | reverse complement strand
GCTGAAATGTCAGTGCTGAACATGCCCATGAAGGTGAGCCACACAGAAGAGACACAGCGAGGGCACAGGTGGCAACAGAGGAGGGCACAGTCCCTGACAAGGTCGCACCAACTTGCTATAGGATTTAAGATTCTAACAAAATCACACAATATAAAGCTAGACGATTAAGAATAAATGTTGAACTGAGACATCATAAAGGGAAGCGAAAGTGACCCTTGAAATGCACTGCTTCCTTGGATTTCGGTACTTGACTTAGCCATGCTTCCCGGCAAC
>NZ_CAMHZD010000096.1 GCF_946190065.1 Streptococcus mitis | reverse complement strand
AAAGCATGATACATCTGTTCATTTAGATTATTGGTATAAAAATTATTACCTTCCTGCTGATTTGAGAGCCCTATAAGGACAAGATTTTGTCTACTTTGTCCATTGTTTTATCTCCAGTTCCAAGCATATGGGCTCTTGGTAGATACTCAATGTATATTTTTTCCTATTAAATTGAATTGCATATGGTTGGATATTGTAAAAATTTAGTTTTAAAGGTATTTATAGAAACCAACATGTGTCAGGTGTTCCAAGTCAATTCAGAAGTGAAAAAGAA
>NZ_CAMHZD010000095.1 GCF_946190065.1 Streptococcus mitis | reverse complement strand
AGTTATGTATCCATATATATGTGGGTCTATTTCTCGACTCCCTATTTTGATTTCTTGATCTATTTCTCTGTATTTTCCCATACCCTACCTTCTTGATTAGTCTGATATATCCTGTAGAATGAATCTTCTAACCTTGTTGTTCATATGTATCCTGGCCCTTTATTTTTCCATTTAAATTTTAGAATCAGTTTATCAAGTTCAAATAAAAAAACAATTTCGATAACAAAACGTCTTGGGATTTGGTTTGGGTAGAAATTTAGGAACATCTTGCAAT
>NZ_CAMHZD010000094.1 GCF_946190065.1 Streptococcus mitis | reverse complement strand
CTCTTTTGGGTAGCAATACGGCACAGCAGATCTAGGACCCCATTCTGTCATTACAAAGACAAGAAAAACAAAAAGAGTGCTTTTCTCCCAGCAATCCCACTAAAAGTCCCATTTCATTTTATTGACTCTGATTATCTGGCTACACTGAACTAATTACTACAGCGTGTGATTTTCCGATTGGCCAGACTAGGAAACATACACACTCTTCAAGCTGGAGACTTAGCCAACTCCACAGATAACCTGTAACCTGAAAGTGGGAAGCTGGGGTGGTTGCC
>NZ_CAMHZD010000093.1 GCF_946190065.1 Streptococcus mitis | reverse complement strand
CGCAGACCAGTGAGGCTCAGAGGGACAGAGCTTTCAAATCAGTCAATCAATAACCCGGTTTAATGGTGTCTGGAAATGGTGTCATTTACCACAGCGTGCAGCTCTAAATCTCCTTAAGGTGTATGTCTTGTCCTTTCACCAGAGGAAACGTTTTGAGTCCAGCAGAAAAGCTCCGTGCACGCTTGCTTTTCTCGTTGGTGTCAGCTCCTTTTTGGTGGAGTTATGAGTAGTGAGAATGAAGTACAGAAAGAATTCACTGTATACATGTGAAGACC
>NZ_CAMHZD010000092.1 GCF_946190065.1 Streptococcus mitis | reverse complement strand
GAGCATGAAAGAGGGCTTGATCTGGAGAGTTTCCCCTTGAAATTGTACTGTCATACAACTCTGGCTAACAGAAAACTTTTAAGTTCCCTTAATGAAAAGAATTACAGCAGTGTTAAAGCTGTCACTTTGTGCGAGGATCAAGGCAGGGTTTCCTTTGACTTTTTATGTGTAAAGTGTAGACTCTTTTAGGGATAGAAATGTAAGTATGTTGGCTTTCAGTTCTAGAAAGAACTTCATTAGGAAGGGGAGAACTCAGGCAGGGAGTTGTACCACAAT
>NZ_CAMHZD010000091.1 GCF_946190065.1 Streptococcus mitis | reverse complement strand
CGCTCAAATTCAGAGAATAATTCTCAGAGAAATGGTGACTGAGGAGTCTAATCTCTGCCTAAGGAGAGACTTTCCCTAAGGTCAGATGGAATTGAAAAGAGAGTTTATGGAAAAATTGCCACTGTGACCTTAAACATGTAGTCTCTGGGTTGACACCATAATGAGGAATGGAGTGCTATTAAAATACACTGCACATTTTAATGACTCTGCTAGCAGTAGGCCAAAAAAAAAAGGGTTTAAGCTCAGAATAATTCTGGGAAGGAGGATTTTGCCAAGG
>NZ_CAMHZD010000090.1 GCF_946190065.1 Streptococcus mitis | reverse complement strand
AGCTTATATTCTGGTAAAGTAGAAAGACTTTACTTTTTCTAGTCTCGCTCTGCTAGGACTAGGAGTTTAGTGATATGTCCAGACTATGGAAGCTACTTTAACCAGGAAAAGTCTTAGCAAGTATATCTTGCATTTGAACTATGTTATCTGCATGACTTAAATTATATGCTTTTGGTTATGATATACTCACTACCTCTGAAACTTAAATGGCTTTATCTTTATGACTAAAAAGCTAAACTTGAACATTAGATATTGCTGGTAATTAAGAGTATTTTAT
>NZ_CAMHZD010000089.1 GCF_946190065.1 Streptococcus mitis | reverse complement strand
CCTGGGCTGATCACGTTACAAGACAAATGGACTACTACAACCTTTGAGAAGCAAATAAAAAAGCAAACCCAGGGAAAAAGAATCTGATTTTCAGAGTTACCACATTATAATATTTAAATGTCCAACTGTCAAAAAATATTGCAAGGCATGCAAAGAAACAGGAAAATATGACTCATTCAAAGGAAAAAATAAATTGACATAAATTATCCCTGAGGAAGCCCAGGCACCAGACTTGCTATACAAAGACTTTAAATCAACTGGTTTTAGACCTAAAAGG
>NZ_CAMHZD010000088.1 GCF_946190065.1 Streptococcus mitis | reverse complement strand
AATTTATAAGTTGGGCACAGTAAGAGGTTAACAAAAATAAGCAATAATAAAGCAAAGATAACACTTACTGTACTAAAAATTATGTGAATGTGGTCTCCCTTTCTCAAAATACCTTGTTGCACTGTACTCACCCTTCTTGTGATGGTGTGAGATGATAAAGTGCCTGCATGAGGAGGTGAAGCAAGGTGAACCATGTAGGCATTGTGACGTAGTGTTAGGCTACTAGTATTAACCTTCTGGTGATACGTAAGGGGGAGGATCATGGCTTCCAGACGGTG
>NZ_CAMHZD010000087.1 GCF_946190065.1 Streptococcus mitis | reverse complement strand
AATCTCCCATGGATAGTGAGGGACGACCGTATTTAGTTTATTTATTGCCCATGTGCCCCTCATTGGAATATGAGCTCCGTGAAGACAGAATTTTAGTCTGTTTTAATTACAACTGTTTTCTCAGCACTTAGCTTACAGTAGGAACTCAATACACTTTGAATGAGTGAATTACTTTTATTATTATTTAATTTTTGCTGTATTAATAGATATAAATGTCACTATGTTCTTATTTTAATTTTCTGACAGAATTTTAAGAACTCCCTGTGTATCCTTTGGAT
>NZ_CAMHZD010000086.1 GCF_946190065.1 Streptococcus mitis | reverse complement strand
GAAGGTGGAAACACGTCCTGGACAGTCTGGAACCACCTGCACGCCAAGCCTGAACCACCTGCCAAGCACAACGGAACAACCTGCCAGACACGTAAAATCACCTGCGTGTTATGCCAGAACCACTTGGAGGACTCTCTGGGATGACCTGCCGGGCATGCCGGAACCACCTCTCAGACGTGCCAGAACCATGTGGCGGACAGTCCGGAATCACCTGTTGGGCATGCGCAACCACCTCTGAGACGTACCAGAACCACATGCCGTGCAGGCTGGAACAGATC
>NZ_CAMHZD010000085.1 GCF_946190065.1 Streptococcus mitis | reverse complement strand
TCCTTCTCAGACATTGACCTTTACTCCATCCTTCAGTATGTCCCCTCACTCAGATTCAGGTCTTTGAATCCTTTAGATTCATGGTAGCTGTTCTAAAATTAGAGATGTCACGGTTAAGAGCAGTGAGCTCTGGAGTACAGCAACTGAAGTGCCAGTATTAACCCCACTAGTTACTGCTGTGTGACTTTGGACAGCTGCTTAATCTACCTTTCAAAGCCTCAGTTTCCTCAAGTGTAAAACAAAGATGATAATAACACCTACAGTACAGAGATGTGAGAA
>NZ_CAMHZD010000084.1 GCF_946190065.1 Streptococcus mitis | reverse complement strand
AAAGAGGGAAGAATTGATCAGTTCATCAAGATGGAAGGCAGGTCTCATCCTTCCAGTTTAACATTCCATTTACTGGGATGTGAATTTAATGTCTCCATCTAAAACTTTGAGGAGAAATTCTTTTTCAGAAAGCATCCTCAACTGGAAAAAGATCTCAAAGCATGGACGAAACCATAATAATTTAAACCCAGATCCATTAAAAAGACAGAAGCAAGCTTTTTGTTTCCTAAACCATCAGAACCTGAACAGAAATTTCTCGTATGCTCAAATTTTATGAGT
>NZ_CAMHZD010000083.1 GCF_946190065.1 Streptococcus mitis | reverse complement strand
CCGAGGCATTGGAGACACAAAGAGTAAGACATGGCACAGGGCCCTCATAGAAGGTTTCTTAAAGATGGCCCCTGAGAAGACCCAACCTGGTTGGAAAGGACATATGAGCCAAATAAAGAATGGGAAAATGAAGACCCAAAACACATGATTACAGGATGGGCTCTGTATTGGATTCCCAGGGCTGCTGTGACAAAGTACCACACACTGGGTGGCTTAAAACAACAGAAAGGTACTCTCTCACCATGCTGGGAGCTAGAAGTCCAAAATCAAGGTGTTAGC
>NZ_CAMHZD010000082.1 GCF_946190065.1 Streptococcus mitis | reverse complement strand
TGTTGAAAGAAATTGAAGACAACACAAAGAAGTGGAAAGATGTTCCATGCTCTTGGAGTGGACGAAATAACATAGCCAAAACGACCATACTTCCTAAGGCAATCTACAGATTCAATGCAATCCCTATCAAAGTTCCAACAACATTTTTCACAGAAGTAGAACAAAGAATCCTAAAATTTATATGCAACAACAAAAGACCCCGAATAGCCAGAGAAATCCTGAGAAAAAAGAACAAAACGGGAGGCATCACAATCCCTGACTTCAAAACATACTACAAAGC
>NZ_CAMHZD010000081.1 GCF_946190065.1 Streptococcus mitis | reverse complement strand
CCTCACCGAACAGGTTGGGAAATATTGCTGCTGTTGTTTTCTCTGTTTATTCTCAGGAAGGTTTTGGGTAAGACTAGTGTTAATTGTAACTTGAATGTTGGAAGAATTCAGGGGTAATGCTCTCAGGGCCTGGAGATTTCTGTGTTTGGAAATTTTTATTTGCATTTAACTTTCCTAACTGTTATAGAGTTATTCAGGTTTACCACTTCTTCTACCAATTTTCTAAATTATGTTTTTCTAGGAATTTTTCCATTAATGTGAATTTTCAAATGTGTTGGCC
>NZ_CAMHZD010000080.1 GCF_946190065.1 Streptococcus mitis | reverse complement strand
GAGTAAATTTTCCAGCAATAAAAGACCTCCTTTTACCCACTCAGCAGTTATTGTGGGTGACAATGCTTATGATGATTTTTTAAGACAAATAGAGTACAATACTACAGACTGAAGAGCACATGGTAAAATGCTTTTCTCGTCCTTTAGATAATCTGCAATAGTTACTGTGGCCTAAAAATTGCAAAACTAATATTTTTGGCCTTAAAATTTAATTGTCTAATATAATGTCATCTTTTTTTTATATTCTTCTTCACAAAAAACATAGTGCATATAAAAAATA
>NZ_CAMHZD010000079.1 GCF_946190065.1 Streptococcus mitis | reverse complement strand
GCCTGGGAGGCGGAAACTGCTGGCTCTTGTCTCAGCCACCAATCAGTCAGAAATATCATTGACAGGAACCGTAAGGCCTGTACAACTGAATGACTATGTATAGTTCTAGTTATTGATCTGATCCTCAAAAAACATGTGATAAACATGAGTTAATTGAATAGCACGTTGTGTGTTTGTGTGTTTATGAGACAGAATATGCTACTACTTTACTCTATGAAGATAGGTTAAAAACAGCTCCATCCTTTCCTTCAGTACGAAAAGCTGAAACCTGTGACATAGTA
>NZ_CAMHZD010000078.1 GCF_946190065.1 Streptococcus mitis | reverse complement strand
GCTAATGAGTACGTCAAACTGGAAGGAGTAGGCAGAAAACAGAGACAGTCAAGAGTCACAAGAATGAAGCAAGGAATGAGCGTGTGAGACAGAATCAGGGCATGCTAAGTGGGCTCCAGAGCTGCACTGTCCAATATGGTAGCCACTAGCTACAGGTGGCTATTTAAATTTAAATTAGTAAAAATTAAATAAAAAATTGTTCCTCAGTTACACTGGCCACATATCAGTGTTCAATACCCACATATGACTAATGGCTACCATATTGGATAGTACAGAAGAAC
>NZ_CAMHZD010000077.1 GCF_946190065.1 Streptococcus mitis | reverse complement strand
CAGTGCATTTCAAAATGAATTTCATTACTGGTGCCTTGGATATCATATTGATTACCAGTTTCATCGATTCTTATCTTGCTAATTAGCATATAAATTAGCCATTTGGGGGAGGCATTAGGCAAAATTGAATTTTCTCCTTAATCTTCTTTCAGAAGGTAAATGAAAATGGATGTGGCCTGTTAAGGCCCATGGCCTTCCTATGACACAATCTAAGTGCCTTTCACAGCCAAGGATCCGTCTTGTTGAGAGAGAGAAGGCTCATGGAAGAAGCCTTCCTACCC
>NZ_CAMHZD010000076.1 GCF_946190065.1 Streptococcus mitis | reverse complement strand
CTCAATTCTGTTTGATTCATAGTAAGCATGTAGTAAATAATGGTAATAAAATAATTGTTATTTATGAGTTATAGTAACTTATTCCCAAGAAACTATACCTTAACCATTTAAATCTTTAAAAATTGCAACTGCCACATTAAACACTAGTATGAGATACTTGTTACATTCCTAAATTGTACTGCTAATAGAAAATGTGTATCCTTTCAAATTAATACTTACTTCTTTGACGTACTCATTTCATGAGAGCAAACGGCTGCAATTGCTTTTCTACTGATGTGCCC
>NZ_CAMHZD010000075.1 GCF_946190065.1 Streptococcus mitis | reverse complement strand
CTTCCAGTGGTGGCATCTGTAGTACCATATCAAGACCAAGACATTGCCATTGGTGCAATACTGTTAACTAGATTAAAGCCCTTACTCAGTGTTCATTATTTTTTATATGCGCTCATTTGTGTGTGTCAATGTGTGTGTGTGTGTGCACGTGTGCGCATGAGGGCACACTCCTAACTTGTTGGTCTGTTTTGGAGACCTTCGACTAGCAGGCGGTTCAGATCTTCATCCTCATTCCCTCTTCTGTTATCTGGATGGACTATCACTTGTTGGTCCCCTGTTGA
>NZ_CAMHZD010000074.1 GCF_946190065.1 Streptococcus mitis | reverse complement strand
ACCGTCACATGGAAAGACACGCCAGTTGTGAACACACCAGGCAGTCATCCAACAGTAGCCTTAGTCACTTATCCAGATGGAACGGAAGATGAAGTCGAAGTACCAGTAAGGGTAAAAGAACAAAAAGATACGTTTAATCCAACTGCGAAAGAGCCAAACCAAACTGTACGTCATAACGAAGTACCAGATCCAGAGAAAAGTATTAATATCAATGACTTACCAGCAGGAACAAACTATAGCTGGTCCGAACAACCAGACACAAGTAAACCAGGAAGTAAGACAGGCA
>NZ_CAMHZD010000073.1 GCF_946190065.1 Streptococcus mitis | reverse complement strand
TCTTTCATGAGACACTAAGAGATTATAGAAACAAACAAAGTAAAGACAAACAAGAAGAGTTAGAACGCGTCTTAAGAAATGAACGCTTCCGAGGGCGTCAAAGAGTATTAAGGGACTTACGTATTGTGTTTAAGGAATTTGATATCCGTACTCGGTAAGAAGCTATGCCAAAAAAAAGAAAAAAACAGAAAAAGTAGTTGACAAAGTTTGAAAAGCCTGTATAATAGTAAGAGTTGAAAATAACAACTCAGGTCCGTTGGTCAAGGGGTTAAGACACCGCCTTTTCACGGCGGTA
>NZ_CAMHZD010000072.1 GCF_946190065.1 Streptococcus mitis | reverse complement strand
GGGCCCCACAGCATCTTGCTTCCAGCTCTTTGGGAAGCTAAGAAACAACTCGCTCTGCACAGTGCTCTTACAGCCTACCGGGAACATCTCTTCCAAAGGCCTGTGAAACGCAGTTTCTTTGCAGGCCTGATCTGGCTGAAGTAGGACTTCTGCTCTGGGTGTGCTACTTTGCCCTAGAGCTGAAAGGCACAACGTGCAGGCTTCTTTCCAAAGGGCGAGTTGGGCCCCACAGCATCTTGCTTCCAGCTCTTTGGGAAGCTAAGAAACAACTCGCTCTGCACAGTGCTCTTACAGCCTA
>NZ_CAMHZD010000071.1 GCF_946190065.1 Streptococcus mitis | reverse complement strand
CAAAAACTTTGCTAGGAGCTACGTATGACAGATAAGGCCTGAAAAGAACTAACATTGTAGGAGACAAGAAAGAGAAGTAGAACAATAATTAAAATGAAGTGTGATAAATGCTACAATAGAGATGTACTAGTATGAATAATCGAGTGATGAAATCCTGACATAAAAGTGGAAATTCATACAGATTAATGATTTAAATGTAAAAAAGCAAATAAATGTTTTATGCAGCAAAAAATAAAATAATTTTTTTTTTTGTCATAATTATTATTTGGTATTTTTTTTTTTTTGTTTTTTGTTTTTTTTTGG
>NZ_CAMHZD010000070.1 GCF_946190065.1 Streptococcus mitis | reverse complement strand
GAAGTTTGGGGCCGGCCCAGTGGCGTAGTGGTTAAGTTCGTGCGCTCCATGTCAGCGGCCCAGGGTTTGCAGGTTCGGATCCTGGGTGCAGACCTAGCACTGCTCATCAAGCCATGTTATGGTGGCATCCCACATAAAGTAGAGGAAGATTGGCACAGACGTTAGCTCAGGGTGAATCTTACTCAGCAAACAAATAAATAAAATTAAAGAGTCAAAGAAGTCATCACAAGGAAAATTAGAAAATACTTTGAGATGGAAAGAAAATGAAAACATAGCAAACTTAGGGGATGCAAAGAAAACAACACTCAT
>NZ_CAMHZD010000069.1 GCF_946190065.1 Streptococcus mitis | reverse complement strand
CCTCCCAAAAAATTAAAAACTTTTGCACATCAAAGGATACTATCAACAGAATGAAAAGGCACCCAATGGAATGGCAGAAATATTTGTAAATCATATATTTGATAAGGGGTTAATATCCAGAATATATAAAGAACTCGTACAATTCAAGAAGACTGACAATCCAGTTAAAAGTGAGCAAAATATTTGAACAAATACTTCACAAAGGAAGGTAAACAAATGGATAAAAAGTAAATAAAAATACATTAAACATCACTAGTTATAGGGAAATTTAAATTAAAACCACAATGAGACACGACTACACACCTACTGGAC
>NZ_CAMHZD010000068.1 GCF_946190065.1 Streptococcus mitis | reverse complement strand
TCTGGATAAGTGACTAAGGCTACTGTTGGATGACTGCCTGGTGTGTTCACAACTGGCGTGTCTTTCCATGTGACGGTTGTGCCACTTGGTAAACCGGTTTTGTTTACACTTGTTTCTGGATCTGGTACGTGTCCATTGTCCACTTCTTGAGGGATTCCAGTTGGGCTGTATTCATCATTTTGCGGCGTTACGTTTACCGTTACCGTCACTTCTTCCGTACTCTTATCTGGGTAAGTGATTAATACTTTGCCTGTCTTACTTCCTGGTTTACTTGTGTCTGGTTGTTCGGACCAGCTATAGTTTGTTCCTGCTGGTAAGTCATTG
>NZ_CAMHZD010000067.1 GCF_946190065.1 Streptococcus mitis | reverse complement strand
GTGTGCTCTTCCGATCTTGATTTCTTTCAACAGTGTTTTATAGTTTTCACTGTACAGGTGTTTCACTTCTTTGGTTATATTTATTCCTAGGTATTTTATTCTTTTTCTTACAATTGTAAATGGGATTGTATTTTTAGTTTCTCTTTCTGCTACTTTGTTGTTAGTGTATAGAAACGCAACGGATTTTTGTACATTGATTTTGTATCCTGCAACTTTACTGAATTTGCTTATTAGTTGTAACAGTGTTTTGGTGGGGTCTTTAGGGTTTTCTCTATACAATATCATGTCATCTGCAAAGAGTGACAGTTTTACTTCTTCCTTTGCAATTTG
>NZ_CAMHZD010000066.1 GCF_946190065.1 Streptococcus mitis | reverse complement strand
ATGACATCGTTAAACCAGCAGATAAGACAGTAGTAGCGAATCCAGATGCTCTCACTCCAGAAGAGAAGAAAGCAATCGAAGATAAGGTTAAAGCAGTCAACCCAGGAGCGACTGTAGTCGTAGACGATAAAGGCAATGCGACAGTCACAACTCCAGAAGGTAAGACAGCGGTTATCCCAGCGTCAGACTTGACTAAGTCAGCAACAGATGCAGCTAAACCAAACGCAGGTAATGACATCGTTAAACCAGCAGATAAGACAGTAGTAGCGAATCCAGATGCTCTCACTCCAGAAGAGAAGAAAGCAATCGAAGATAAGGTTAAAGCAGTCAACCCAGG
>NZ_CAMHZD010000065.1 GCF_946190065.1 Streptococcus mitis | reverse complement strand
GTAGAAATACCATTAACAGAAGAGAACGGTAAGAAAATTCCATCAGGAACAACCTTCGAAAGCGATCAACCAGGAGTAATTACTGTAGATAACGATGGAAAAGTCACAGTAACAATCCCAGAAGGGGCAAAACCAGGAGATAAGATTACAGGTAAGGTTACAGTAACATACCCAGATGGATCGAAAGACGAAGTACCTGTAAATGTAACGGTAACTAATCGAGATAAAGATGAGTACACACCGAAATACGAAGATGAAACAGGGAAACCAGGATCTAAAGTAGAAATACCATTAACAGAAGAGAACGGTAAGAAAATTCCATCAGGAACAACCTTCGAAAGCGATCAACCA
>NZ_CAMHZD010000064.1 GCF_946190065.1 Streptococcus mitis | reverse complement strand
TAAAGTAGAAATACCATTAACAGAAGAGAACGGTAAGAAAATTCCATCAGGAACAACCTTCGAAAGCGATCAACCAGACGTTATCACAGTAGATAAAGATGGAAAAGTCACTGTAACAATCCCAGAAGGAGCAAAACCAGGAGATAAGATTACAGGTAAAGTTCTAGTAAGATATCCAGATGGATCAACAGAAGAAGTACCAGTAACAGTTACAGTAGGTGAACAAGATAAAGATATCTACACACCGAAGTATGAAGATGGCCATGGCAAACCAGGAACTAAGGTTGAAATTCCATTAACAGAAGAGAATGGTAAGAAGATTCCAGAAGGTACAACCTTCGAAAGTGATCAACCA
>NZ_CAMHZD010000063.1 GCF_946190065.1 Streptococcus mitis | reverse complement strand
GTTACCCCTAAATAAGAAAGGAAAAGAATGTATAATCAAAAGTTAATCAAAATGGTAAAGGGATTCCTTATGGGAGTCGCTGCTATTTTATGTATTGTCCTGGGCTATTCTATTGCTCAAGTACAACATAATTTGAGACATAATAGTCAAGTTCAGGAAGAGGCGAAGCAAAAAACAGAAGAGAAACAACAGGAACAACTATCTCTTACTGAACAGCAGGTCGAGGACTTTTTAATTGCTTACTATACAAAAAAGGATTTAGAAGAGAATCGTCCACGATATAAGCCTTTTATGACTGATTCTATGTATCAGGAAACTGTTCAAGAAGAACAAAAACCAGTCAACCAGACCTATAA
>NZ_CAMHZD010000062.1 GCF_946190065.1 Streptococcus mitis | reverse complement strand
GTTACCCCTAAATAAGAAAGGAAAAGAATGTATAATCAAAAGTTAATCAAAATGGTAAAGGGATTCCTTATGGGAGTTGCTGCTATTTTATGTATTGTCCTGGGCTATTCTATTGCCCGAGTACAGCAGAATTTGAGACAGAATAGTCAAGTTCAGGAAGAGGCAAAGCAGAAACCAGAAGAGAAACAACAGGAACAACTATCTCTTACTGAACAGCAGGTCGAGGACTTTCTAATTGCTTACTATACCAAGAAGGATTTAGAAGAGAATCGCCCGCGCTATAAGCCTTTTATGACTGATTCTATGTATCAGGAAACTGTTCAAGAAGAACAAAAACCAGTCAACCAGACCTATAA
>NZ_CAMHZD010000061.1 GCF_946190065.1 Streptococcus mitis | reverse complement strand
ACTCCCATAAGGAATCCCTTTACCATTTTGATTAACTTTTGATTATACATTCTTTTCCTTTCTTATTTAGGGGTAACAAAGTATATGCCTGATTGTGGTGTCAAGGTTCGCCAAGTCGATAAGTATAAACCACCAAAGTTCATTTCTGACATTAAGAAGCTACCATCACTATTAACATACTCACAGAATCCCACGTGACCATAAATTGGTGATGCTCCAGCTACACCATTCATGAATACAACTGCAGAACCTGGTTTAGGAGTCGTTGAAATGTCATATCCTTGAGCTTGACCGCTATCAACCCATTGATTGGCATTTCCTAAATACGGATAAATTCCTATTCCAATCTGAGCAAA
>NZ_CAMHZD010000060.1 GCF_946190065.1 Streptococcus mitis | reverse complement strand
TCTCAGACGTGCCGGAAGCACGTGCCAGACACGCCGGAAACACCTACCGGACAGAACGGAACCACCTGCCGAGAACGCCGGAGCCACCTGTTCGACTCGCTGGAACCACCTGCCGGACAGGCCAATATCAACAGCTGGCTATGCCAGAACCACCTGGGGGACGGTCCGGGATCACCTGCCAGCCATGGCGGAACCACCTCTCAGACGTACCAGAACCACCTGCCGGAGACGCAAAAATCACCTGCCGTCTACGCCACAACCAGTTGGTGAACACTTTGGAATCACCTGCCAGGCTTGCTGGATCAACCTGCCTGTCATGCCAAAATCACCTGCCAACTACGCCAGAACCGCTTGGCGGAGATC
>NZ_CAMHZD010000059.1 GCF_946190065.1 Streptococcus mitis | reverse complement strand
GACTCTAAGCCTGTGTTTGTTTTTAGAGCTGAATTGTGTTTCCTGGAGGCAGCATATTGTTGGGTCTTGTTTTTTAATGCATCCAACCACTCTACGTCTTTTGATTGGAGAATTCAATCCATTTACATTTGGAATGATTGCTGATATATGAGGGCTTAATGCTGCCATTTTATCACTTGTTTTCTGGTTCTTTTGCATTTTGTCCTGATGGAGAGCTGTTGCTTTGTGTTATTGTCCTTCTGCTTATCTCCTTTGTTCTGGATTTTGTAACCCCTTTCCTTTTTTCGATTTTTAAGGAATGAGTTTCTTCCTGAGCAATTCTTGAAGAGGAGGTTTTGTGGTGATGAACTCCCTTAACTTTTGTTTATCT
>NZ_CAMHZD010000058.1 GCF_946190065.1 Streptococcus mitis | reverse complement strand
ATCACCAGATGTTCTCTAGGCCGAGGAGTGAGTGCTTTCGTGATTCTTGGTTGCTGTCTTTGAATTTGCACCGGTCACTTGTAGGACTCTTTGCTATCCTAGCCTAGGTCAAACGAAGCACTGAGAACCCGTGGTCATCTGGGTTGGTTTGACATCCTGAGATCAGAAACTCCAAATTCGAGGTGGTCCTGGAAACGCCCTTCATGGATATAATGTTTTTCGGAGACAAATTAGACAAATCTGATGATTTCCTCTCTACAGGAAAGATATTTTTCTTTCTCTTTTGTGGATTTGGGAAGTTTCGAACTTGACCCCTGACCCTTGAACGTTGCCCTAGATTCCGTCTAGATACGGCCTTACTTTATGTCTGTA
>NZ_CAMHZD010000057.1 GCF_946190065.1 Streptococcus mitis | reverse complement strand
TTACGTGTGAATGTTAATGTTTCTTTAACTGGCTCTGCAGCTTTAGAACCGTCATTCTTCACGTAGTTGATTGTACGTGTAACTTGTTCAACTAATCCTAATTCTCCATAAGTACGTCCTTTAGGATCGTTTGGTACTTTATCCTCTGGTTTTGGCGTTACTGGTGTTTCAGGATCACGCGGTTTCGTTGGATTTTCTGGAGTTGGATTTGTTGGATCCACTGGATTGTTGTTTGGATCTAGTGGTTTAGTTGGGTCTACTGGAAGGTCTTTACCTTTCACAATGACATAGTATTGTTGGCTAGGTACTTTCTCTCCAACTGTTCCTGTAGATTTATCACTTACAGCATCAAATGTACGAGTTGCTTCTTTGTAGAATCCTTCTTTATCTGTTGTGTAAA
>NZ_CAMHZD010000056.1 GCF_946190065.1 Streptococcus mitis | reverse complement strand
GCCTACTCTGGACCCACTGACTCAGAATCTACTGGGATAGGTCCCGGCTTTAAAGACCAGACGTAGTCCTCCTCTGCAGACATCTCATCAACGGTTTTTCACGCTGGGTTTTCCCTCCTCTGAGAAAACAGGCCAAGAGATTGTGAGGATCCATAGTTAGTGTTTTAATACATTTGGCAGGACTCAGTGTTTTTCACGTTCTGTGATACTGGGATCTGCATCTCCACTGGAATGTGTTAAACCTTGAAATCTTGTCCAAAGGTCATGTCATTACCTAGAGAAGCCTTGTGTGAATTCCAGGCAGATGGCCATCTTTCTGCTTCCGCCTCCTCACCTTGAAAATGGGGAGAATAACGGTAACCTGCCTTTTGGATGTGAGGATTAAATGAGACAGTTGGTGCAAAG
>NZ_CAMHZD010000055.1 GCF_946190065.1 Streptococcus mitis | reverse complement strand
TGCAACAATACCAGTCAATTCTCCACTGATCACTTAAATGCAAAATTAACTCCCATCAAACCTACTCCTATTCCTGAATTTTAATCGTCTAATGAACAGTTCAGTAGGATCTTCACCTAACATTTAATTTTTTGGTAAGGAAGATTAGCCCTGAGCTAACATCTGTTGCCAATCTTCCCCCTTTTTTTTGCTTGAGGAAGATTGTTGCTGAGCTAGCATCTGTGCCAATCTTCCTCTATTTTATAGGTGGGTCATTGCCATAGCATGCTGACGAGTGGTGTAGGTCCGTGCCCGGGATCCAAACCTGTGAACCCATGCTGCCAAAGCAGAGAGAACCGAACTTAGCCACTATACCACAGCGCCAACCCCATAAAAATATTTTTTAAAAACAAAGATAAAGTAGCGACATTTTCAGC
>NZ_CAMHZD010000054.1 GCF_946190065.1 Streptococcus mitis | reverse complement strand
CTGTGATTAAACTATTTCCCTACACGAAGCTCTTCCGATCTTGAAAATAATAAAAATAAGAGTAGAAATAAATGAAATAGAGACTTCAAAGAAAAACAGTAGAAAGGATCAATGAAACTAAAAGTTGGTTCTTTAAGAAGATAAACAAAATTGACAAACTGTTAGCTAGACGCATGAAGAAAAAAAAGAGAGAACATTCAAATGAACAGAATCAGAAATGAAAGAGGAGAAATTACAACAGATACCACAGAAATGCAAAAAATTATGAGATAATACTATGAAAAACTATATGCCAACAAATTGGACAACCCAGAAGAAATGGATAAATACCTAGAAACATACAACCTTCCAAAACTGAATCATGAAGAAATAGAAAATCTGAACAGATTACTGGTGAAGAGATTGAATAAGTAATCA
>NZ_CAMHZD010000053.1 GCF_946190065.1 Streptococcus mitis | reverse complement strand
GATATACAAAAATTAACTCCAGCTGGATCACAGAACTAAATGTAAGGGCTAAAATGATCAAATTCTTAAAACATGGAAGTGAATCTTTGTGACCTTGAACTAGGAAAAGACTGCTTAGATGTGACATCAAAAGCACAAGTAACTACAGAAAAAACTAGACAAATTGGACTTCATCAAAATTTCAAACTTTTGTGCTTCAAAGGACACCATGAAGAAAGACGGTGAAAAGACTACCCACAGAATGGGAGAAAATATTTGCAAACCGTATAATGATAAGGATATCCTTATCCCTGATAAGGGAGTTAATATCCAAAATATATAAGAAACTCATACAGCTCAATAGCAAAAAAAAACAATAACCCCATTGAAAAATAGTCAAAGGACCTCAGTAGACATTCCTCAAAAGGCATACAGGCAGAAGAGGAATCCG
>NZ_CAMHZD010000052.1 GCF_946190065.1 Streptococcus mitis | reverse complement strand
GACGGCTTAGTCTATGAATTAGTTAAAACAAATAATGGACTAAAAGAAGGTTCAGCTACAGAAACAGGTAAAGTAACTACAGAAAAACAAACAGTTACTTATGAGTATGAGTTACAAAAAGGTGACGTAACAGTAAACTATACAGATACTGAAGGAAATGCGATTGAAGGTAAGACAAGTGTCAAAGCTGAAACTCAAAGTCCAACAGGTAAAGAGTACAACACCAACACACCAGACTTAAAACCAGAAACAATCACAACTGCCAATGGTGATGTTTATGAATTCGTGAAAAAATCTGAAACATCAGCTTCTGAAACAGGAAAAGTCAATACAGGAGTTACAACAGTTGAGTATGTATACCGTAAAGTTGTAACAAGTTATGTAGATGAAGAAGGCAAAGAAATTAACCCTTCAGACAAAGGAACGAAAGATAAGAAAGACATTCCAGAGTACATTTACAAAGAAACGAAGAAAGACGACAAAGGCAATACAACGCATGTATACCGTCAAGTCGTAACAAGTTATGTAGATGAAGAAGGCAA
>NZ_CAMHZD010000051.1 GCF_946190065.1 Streptococcus mitis | reverse complement strand
CGATAACTACACCAGTGATTACACTCTTTCCCAACACGACGCTCTTCCGATCTGACTTCATCAGACTAAAGAGCTTCTTCAAGGCAAGGGGAAACAGGATTGAAACAAAAAAACAGCCCACTAATTGGGAAAAAATATTTACAAGCCACTTATCCAACAAAGGGTTAATCTCCATAATATACAAAGAACTCACACTGCTTAACAACCAAAAACAAACAACCCAATCAAAAAATGGGCAGAGGACATGAACAGACATTTCTCAAAAGAAGATATAAATATGGCCAATAGACACATGAAAAGATGTTCATCATCACTAATCATCAGGGAAATGCAAATCAAAACTACACTAAGATATCACCTTACACCCGTTAGAATGACAAAAATATCTAAAACTAATAGCAACAAATGTTGGAGAGGTTGCAGAGAAAAAGGCACCCTCATACACTGCTGGTGGGAATGCAAACTGGTGCAGCCACTATGGAAAACAGTATGGAGAGTCCCAAAAAATTAAAAATAGAAATACCATATGACCCAGCCATCCCACTACTGGGTATCTATCCAAAGAACTTGAAATCAGCAATT
>NZ_CAMHZD010000050.1 GCF_946190065.1 Streptococcus mitis | reverse complement strand
AAAAAGCTGTGCTTCCAAATCTTTTTCTTGATTTATGTAATTCTTGATTTTTTTATCTGCTTCTTCTTTTTGTCGTTGCGCTTTTTTCTTATCTTTCCTCACTTTCTCAAGCTTACCTTCAAGTTGTTCTATTTTTTTATTCATTCAATTCTCCTTATTGGTTACTACTAGTTGCGGTTGTTGGTTCAGAAGATGTAGGTGTTGCCGTTGATGTAGATGAAACTGGAGTCGAGCTTGAACTGCTAGTATCTGAATAAGTTCCTATACTTTGCCCTCTCGCTTCAGTCAATACGATAGGCTCTATTTTATTGATTAATAGTTTCCCTGCTTTTTCTACATAGGTCAATCGAATTGTCGCCTTAGTACTACCAGTAAGCCCCTTAGAAGCTCTATTATCTTTCTCTGTTAAGGTAGTACTAGTATATTGAACCTGAGCTAATGCAATTTTATGTTGTTTATCAATGTAGATAGAGCCTGATTCAAAAGCTTGATCAACCACATACCCCTTATAGGTCTGGTTGACTGGTTTTTGTTCTTCTTGAACAGTTTCCTGATACATAGAATCAGTCATAAAAGGCTTATA
>NZ_CAMHZD010000049.1 GCF_946190065.1 Streptococcus mitis | reverse complement strand
AACTTTCTTTAAAGACAAAGACGGTAACGAAATTAGTGAAAAAGTAACTGGCTCTGTAGATAAGAAAGATATCCCAGAATACCGCTTCGTAGAGACTAAGAAATTACCAAATGGTGATACAGAGCACATCTATGAAAAAGTTAAGACATCATTCAAGGATAAAGAAGGAAACGAAATTCCTAAATATCCAAGTGAACCAGGAACAGTCGATAAGAAAGACATTCCAGAATACCGCTTCGTAGAGACTAAGAAATTACCAAATGGTGATACAGAACACATCTACGAAAAAGTTAAGACATCATTCAAGGATAAAGAAGGAAATGAAATTCCTAAATATCCAAGTGAGCCAGGAACAGTTGATAAGAAAGACATTCCAGAATACCGCTTCGTAGAGACTAAGAAATTACCAAATGGTGATACAGAACACATCTACGAAAAAGTTAAGACATCATTCAAGGATAAAGAAGGAAATGAAATTCCTAAATATCCAAGTGAGCCAGGAACAGTTGATAAGAAAGACATTCCAGAATACCGCTTCGTAGAGACTAAGAAATTACCAAATGGTGATACAGAACACATCTACGAAAAAGTTAAGACATC
>NZ_CAMHZD010000048.1 GCF_946190065.1 Streptococcus mitis | reverse complement strand
CTAGAAGAATAGGTAACTTTATCTTCTCCAACCTCATCTTGAGGCTTCTGAGAAACTAGCTCAGCAATTCTTTGACGGGCCATATTCGCCTCTTTCTTTACCGTTAAATCTTCTAGCTTAGGATCTGGTTCTGGTTGGAATTCAGGTTGAGGTTGAGGTTGAGGTTCTGGGATGCCTTGTGAGGACTTCTTTTCTTTATGTTTTGCTAAAAAATGAAGAAAACCTCTTTTTTTCTTCCCAACATTCGTACCAAAATTTTCCAGTAACTGATCAATAATTCCAACAAAAGGTATTTCAAGACTAAGTTCTTGTAGGATTTCACCTTCAGCATTGAGAGAATAAAGCCGATAGGTTCCGGTTATTCTATTACTCTTCATTCTCTCGTTGATGATTTCTAGCCTTGATAACAACTCATCTCGTTGATCAAATGTTTCCTCTTGATTAGTCAGTTGATTGATAATTTTATACATGATTCACTCCTTAGTTACTTGATTGTACTGGAAGGATTAGTTCCTTCATTTCCTGATAGGATAAGCCACTCTCTTCTGATAGTGCAACAAAAAGCTGTGCTTCCAAATCTTTTTCTTGATTTATGTAATTCTTGATTTTTTTATCTGCTTCTTCTTTTTGTCGTT
>NZ_CAMHZD010000047.1 GCF_946190065.1 Streptococcus mitis | reverse complement strand
ACAAGTGCTTCAGCTTCAGCAAGCACATCAGCTTCTGAATCAGCGTCAACAAGTGCTTCAGCTTCAGCATCGACAAGTGCGAGCCAATCAGCAAGCACGTCAGCTAGTCAATCGGCTTCAACAAGTGCAAGTCAATCAGCCAGCACCTCAGCTAGTCAGTCAGCATCAACAAGTGCAAGCCAATCAGCAAGCACGAGCGCAAGTCAATCGGCTTCAACAAGTGCTTCAGCTTCAGCAAGCACATCAGCTTCTGAATCAGCGTCAACAAGTGCAAGTCAATCAGCAAGCACGTCAGCTAGTCAATCGGCTTCAACAAGTGCAAGTCAATCAGCCAGCACGTCAGCTAGCCAATCGGCTTCAACAAGTGCTTCAGCTTCAGCAAGCACATCAGCATCTGAATCGGCTTCAACAAGTGCTTCAGCTTCAGCAAGCACATCAGCTTCTGAGTCAGCATCAACAAGTGCAAGCCAATCAGCAAGCACGTCAGCTAGTCAATCGGCTTCAACAAGTGCAAGTCAATCAGCAAGCACATCAGCTAGTCAGTCAGCATCGACAAGTGCAAGCCAATCAGCAAGCACGTCAGCTAGTCAGTCAGCATCGACAAGTGCAAGTCAATCAGCAAGCACCTCAGCTAGTCAGTCAGCATC
>NZ_CAMHZD010000046.1 GCF_946190065.1 Streptococcus mitis | reverse complement strand
TAGACGATAAAGGAAACGCTACAGTGACAACGCCATCAGGAAACACAGCCGTTATTCCAGCAGCAGACTTAACTAAGTCAGCAGCAGATGCAGCTAAACCAAACGCAGGCGATGACATCGTTAAACCAGCGGACAAAACTGTAGTTGCTAACCCAGACAAACTTACAGATGCTGAGAAGAAAGCCATCGAAGATAAAGTTAAAGCAGTCAACCCAGGAGCTACTGTAGTAGTGGACGATAAAGGAAATGCTACAGTCACAACTCTAGAAGGTAAGACAGCGGTTATCCCGGCGTCAGACTTGACTAAGTCAGCAGCAGATGCAGCTAAACCAAACGCAGGCAATGATATCGTTAAACCAGCGGACAAAACTGTAGTAGCTAACCCAGACAAACTTACAGATGATGAGAAGAAAGCCATCGAAGATAAAGTTAAAGCAGTCAACCCAGGTTCAACTGTAGTAGTAGATGATAAAGGCAACGCCACAGTCACAACGCCAGCAGGTAAGACAGCAGTAATTCCAGCTTCTGACTTAACAAAATCAGCAGCAGACGCATCTAAACCAAATGCAGGTGATGACATCGTTAAACCAGCGGACAAAACTGTAGTAGCTAACCCAGACAAACTTACAGATGATGAGAAGAAAGCCATCGAAGA
>NZ_CAMHZD010000045.1 GCF_946190065.1 Streptococcus mitis | reverse complement strand
GGAACTTGCGTAGCAATATTAGCTGTAGTCATCTTTCTCATGAAATTCTTTTTCACATTTACGAAGCACTCACCGATAGGTAAAATCGTATTTAGAGCCTCTTCCTGGTAATAATAGAGATCTTCAAATTCTACCCCTAGCTTCCGACCAGCACGCTTAATCTTTTGCTCATTACGTTGTAGTTCTTCCTGGCTATCTGCCTTAAAATACACTGCAATCAAACCAGAAAAGATTTTCTGATCATACTCAGTAATCTCATCTCGCCACTTCTTGGTAGCTTCTGAGATTTCTTGGTCACGACCAGCAACTACTGCATCATCAAAGATACCAGATTGAGCGGCCTTGCGTTTAGAACGTAGTTTCCCAATTTCAGCATCTGTTTCTGCATCGTCAATCTTCTCTAAGATTTCAACGTTCTCATAAGGTTCTGCATGAATAGTAATAGCTAGTTCAAATCCTAGTGTTGTTAAATCCCGAATAAGCCGATCAGACATCCAGTTTGGATAGCGGTGGGCATAGAGTACCTTGACCCAACTATCATCTATAATCATGCGTTTTTCTTGAAATTCAATCCTGTTTGGCGCAATAAATGATTTAGTAGATAAACCTGTCAAAGCAATTTCTTTATAATCAAAATTGACATATGGATTACCTCGTAGTAGCTCAGAAAAGACTTTTAGGCGATCCAAACCATTCATATCCCTAAATGTAATATCAGCCTCCTGGAACTGAGTCCCTAGGGAAACTCCAATATCTTGTAGGATCAACTGAGCCTGTTTTCGGTCATCCGCATTCGTTGAAATGGTCACATACTTATGTACCTCGAAGTTGTTAGCATGTGTTGTAAATCG
>NZ_CAMHZD010000044.1 GCF_946190065.1 Streptococcus mitis | reverse complement strand
GTCGATGCTGAAGCTGAAGCACTTGTTGACGCTGATTCAGAAGCTGATGTGCTTGCTGAAGCTGAAGCACTTGTTGACGCTGACTCAGAGGCGCTTGTGCTTGCTGATTCTGAAGCACTTGTTGAGGCCGATTCAGAAGCCGATGTGCTTGCTGACTCTGAAGCACTTGTTGAGGCCGATTCAGAGGCTGATGTACTTGCTGATTCTGAAGCACTTGTTGAGGCCGATTCTGAAGCCGATGTGCTGGCTGATTCAGAGGCGCTTGTTGACGCTGACTCAGATGCGCTTGTGCTGGCTGATTGGCTAGCTGATGTACTTGCTGATTGGCTCGCACTTGTTGACGCTGATTCAGAAGCTGATGTGCTTGCTGAGGCCGACGCACTTGTTGACGCTGATTCAGAGGCTGATGTGCTTGCTGAAGCTGAAGCACTTGTTGACGCTGACTCAGATGCCGATGTGCTTGCTGACTCAGATGCACTTGTTGATGCCGATTCTGATGCGCTTGTGCTTGCTGATGCAGACGCACTTGTTGAGGCCGATTCAGAAGCGCTTGTCGATGCTGAAGCTGAAGCACTTGTTGACGCTGATTCAGAAGCTGATGTGCTTGCTGATGCAGACGCACTTGTTGATGCCGATTCAGAGGCGCTTGTCGATGCTGAAGCTGAAGCACTTGTTGAGGCTGACTCAGATGCCGATGTGCTGGCTGAGGCTGACGCACTTGTTGAGGCTGACTCAGATGCCGATGTGCTGGCTGAGGCTGACGCACTTGTTGAGGCCGATTGACTAGCTGAGGTGCTGGCTGAGGCTGACGCACTTGTTGAGGCCGATTCAGAGGCGCTTGTGCTTGCTGAAGCTGAAGCACTTGTTGACGCTGACTCAGAAGCTGATGTGCTTGCTGAAGCTGAAGCACTTGTTGAAGCCGATTGACTAGCTGACGTGCTTGCTGATTGGCTTGCACTTGTTGATGCTGACTGACTAGCTGAGGTGCTTGCTGATTGGCTTGCACTTGTTGATGCTGACTGACTAGCTGAGGTGCTGGCTGATTGGCTTGCACTTGTTGAAGCCGATTGGCTAGCTGAGGTGCTTGCTGATTGACTTGCACTTGTTGAAGCCGATTGACTAGCTGACGTGCTTGCTGATTGACTTGCACTTGTTGAAGC
>NZ_CAMHZD010000043.1 GCF_946190065.1 Streptococcus mitis | reverse complement strand
GCAGATAAGACTGTGGTAGCGAACCCAGAAAAACTTACAGATGCTGAGAAGAAAGCCATCGAAGACAAAGTTAAAGCCGTGAATCCAGGTGCGACTGTAGTAGTAGACGATAAAGGAAACGCGACAGTTACAACACCATCAGGAAACACAGCCGTTATTCCAGCAGCAGACTTAACTAAGACAGCAGACGACGCAGCTAAGCCAAATGCAGGTAACGATGTGGTTAAACCAGCAGATAAGACTGTGGTAGCGAACCCAGAAAAACTTACAGATGCTGAGAAGAAAGCCATCGAAGACAAAGTTAAAGCCGTGAATCCAGGTGCGACTGTAGTAGTAGACGATAAAGGAAACGCTACAGTGACAACACCATCAGGAAACACAGCCGTTATTCCAGCAGCAGACTTAACTAAGACAGCAGACGATATCTTTAAACAACGTCCATATGTACCATCAAATGGTGGAGGCAATAACAGTGGTAACGGAAACGGAACTTCTGGCAATAACGGAGCTACTAACACTGATGCAAAAGTGGATAAAGCGAAGTTAGAAGGTGCTATTCGTCAATTAGATGAATTAATCATTAAAGAATCAGCTAAGCTTGATGCAGAAACTGCAAAAGAAGCGAATGACTTATTAGCAGATGCTAAGAAAGTATTTGCCAATGCAGATGCAAGTCAAGCAGAAGTGGATGCAATGGTTAAACGTATCGAAGACTTCATGGCGAAAGTTTCTCCATCAACTGATCATGCAACTCCAGCTAATGACCAAGCTGCCCAAACACCAGCTGTAGCTCCAGCTACTGCTCAAGCAGCAGCTAATGCTGGTCAAACAGCATCAGCACAAGCAAATGCGCGTAAAGCAGCTAAAGAATTGCCAAATACAGGTACAGCAGATTCTACTGTAGCTATGGTAGCAGCAGCCGCAAGTGCTTTACTTGGCCTTGGTCTTGCAGGTCGACGTCGTAAAGAAGACGAAGAAGCTTAATTAGTAGATTGTTTGATAAACATCAGACGATAAGTCCGATTTTCAAAGTTTAAACAAGTACCTCTCATAAGAAAATCTCCTAGCAGGGAAGCCTGCTAGGAGATTTTACTAGTGAATCAAATGATAGTTCGTTATTATATTATTTTAAAGCTGTCATATTGACATACAATTGAATTTTTGCTAGAATCCTTGCAGGAGTATACGTCTAATGAAAATAATAAAAAAATTGATGCAAATGTGAACTGCACCCCAAAAGTTAGACATAAAAATCTAACTTTTGGGGTGTTTTTATTATGAAATTAACTTATGAA
>NZ_CAMHZD010000042.1 GCF_946190065.1 Streptococcus mitis | reverse complement strand
CGAAGGATTTAGTTCTGTATTGCACAGGACTGAGTCCTTTTAGTTTTACCTTAATTCGTTTATTGTTGTAGTAATCAATATAGTCTACAATGGCTTGTTCCAATTGCTCAAGTGATTTAAACGACTTCTCATAACCATAAAACATCTCAGACTTAAGAATACCAAAGAAGGATTCCATCATGCCGTTATCTGGACTATTTCCCTTACGTGACATAGAGGCTTGAATTCCCTTACTCTCTAGGAACCGATGATAAGAATCGTGTTGGTATTGCCAACCTTGGTCACTATGGAGAATCGTATTCTCGTAGTGTTTCTCTGTGAAGGCCTGTTCCAACATCGTTTTTACTTGTTCTAAATTAGGAGAACAAGAAAGATTAAAAGCAATAATTTCGCTGTTAAAGCCATCTAAAACAGGCGATAAATACAATTTCTGCGTACTCTTTGGAATGGCAAACTCTGTTACATCCGTATAGCACTTTTCCATTGGTTTGGTTGCTTCAAATTGACGTTGAATAAGATTGTCCGCTTTCTTGCCAATCTCTCCTTGGTAAGAAGAATACTTTCGTTTCCGACGAATTCGAGCGCTTAAACCAAGGACCTTCATCAGACGTTGGACCTTCTTATGATTGACCGAATAACCTCGATTCTTTAGTTCAAGAGTCATTCGTCGATAACCATAATTGCCTTTATGTTCATTATAAATCCACTGAATTTCGTCTTTAAACTCTTTATCTTTGTCAAGTCCCTCCAGTTGCTTCAACTGGTAGTAATAAGTCGAGCGAGCTAAATGAGCTGTTTCAAGAAGTAAATCTAGTCGAAATCCTCCTGAAGCCATTTCTCTAATTGTCTCTGCCTTTCTCGCTTTAAGGCTTCGTCCCTGTCTTCTAGCTCTTTTAACTTTTTTAGGTAAGCCACCTCGGTACGTAAGCGTTCATTCTCCTCTTGGAGTCGCTCTAGTTCTGTCATTTCTTCCCAAGTTTTCTTACGTTTACGTCCCATTTTAGGTACTCTCCCTCTTGTTTTCTCAACAATAGTATACCCGTTTTTCTTGTATTGTGCTATCCAATTTTTCAACAGCGAAGGATTGGGTAAATCATAGTCTAAAGCCACACTTATTCGTGAACGACTTTCAAGTAGGACTTTATCAATCATTTCTTGCTTTAATTCAGGGGAATAGTAACGATTCTTCCCCTTTTTGACGATTTCTATTCCGTAACGTTCAATTAATTTCACCATGTACTTTAGACCAGAAACATCCACACCAAATCTTTTTGAAAGTTGATTGAAGCTTTGACCTTGCTTTCTCAATTCATATATTTGAACTTTATCTTCATAAGTTAATTTCATAATAAAACACCCCAAAAGTTAGATTTTTTCTGTCTAACTTTTGGGGTGCAGTTCA
>NZ_CAMHZD010000041.1 GCF_946190065.1 Streptococcus mitis | reverse complement strand
GGCTCTATAATATTTGTAGTGGGTAAATCCCCTATAGATATTATGGAGCCTATTTTTGTGTAGAAAAAAAGTCCCATAAGATCTATAATGAAAAGCGACCAAACTATCATTAGAAAGAATCATATGGAACAATTACATTCTATCACAAAACTACTCGATATTAAAGACCCTAATATCCAAATTATAGATATCATTAATAAGGGTACACACAAGGAAATCATCGCTAAACTAGACTATGAGGCCCCATCTTGTCCTGATTGCGGAAGCCTAATGAAGAAATATGACTTTCAAAAACCGTCTAAGATTCCTTACCTTGAAACGACTGGTATGCCTACTAGAATCCTCCTTAGAAAACGCCGTTTTAAGTGCTATCAGTGCTCTAAAATGATGGTCGCTGAAACCTCTCTCGTCAAGAAAAATCACCAAATACCTCGTATCATCAACCAAAAGATTGCTCAAAAGCTGATTGAAAAAACTTCCATGACTGATATTGCTCATCAGTTGTCTATTTCAACTTCAACTGTCATTCGCAAGCTCAATGACTTTCACTTTAAGCCTGATTTTTCTCGCCTTCCTGAGATTATGTCTTGGGACGAATATACCTTTACAAAAGGAAAGATGAGTTTCATTGCACAAGATTTTGATAATCTCAGTATCATCGCTGTTCTTGAAGGTAGAACACAGGCTGTCATCCGAAATCACTTTCTTCGATACGATAGAGCTGTCCGATGTCGAGTGAAAATTATTACTATGGATATGTTTAGTCCCTATTATGACTTGGCTAAACAGCTTTTTCCGTGTGCTAAAATCGTTCTAGATCGCTTTCACATTGTACAACATCTTAGCCGTGCCATGAGTCGTGTGCGTGTCCAAATCATGAATCAGTATCATCGAAAATCCCATGAATACAAGGCTATCAAGCGTTACTGGAAACTTATCCAACAAGATAGTCGGAAACTCAGTGAGAAACGTTTTTATCGCCCTACTTTTCGTATGCACTTAACAAATAAAGAGATTCTAGACAAGCTTTTGAGCTATTCAGAAGACTTAAAACACCACTATAATCTCTATCAACTCTTACTTTTTCACTTTCAGAATAAGGAAGCTGACAAATTTTTCGGACTCATTAAGGACAATCTAAAGCAGGTTCATCCTCTTTTTCAGACTGTCTTTAAAACCTTTTTCAAGGACAAAGAGAAAATCGTCAACGCCCTTCAATTCCCCTATTCAAACGCTAAACTGGAAGCAACCAATAATCTTATCAAACTTATCAAACGAAATGCCTTTGGTTTTCGGAACTTCGAAAACTTCAAAAAACGGATTTTTATAGCTCTAAATATCAAAAAAGAAAGGACTAAATCTGTCCTTTCTAGAGCTTAGCTTTTCTTCAACCCACTACAGTTGACAAAGAGCC
>NZ_CAMHZD010000040.1 GCF_946190065.1 Streptococcus mitis | reverse complement strand
ATTGTACTGACCCCAAAAAGTTAGACAATTAATTTAAGCAAAGGATTTAGTTCTGTATTGTACAGGGCTAAGTCCTTTTAGTTTTACCTTAATTCGTTTGTTGTTGTAGTAATCAATATAGTCTACAATAGCTTGTTCCAAGTGTTCAAGTGACTGAAACGTATTCTCATAACCATAAAACATTTCAGACTTAAGAATGCCAAAGAAAGATTCCATCATACCGTTATCTGGACTATTTCCCTTACGTGACATAGATGGTTGGATTCCCTTATTCTTTAAAAAATGATGATAAAAATCGTGTTGGTATTGCCATCCTTGATCACTATGGAGAATTGTATTTTCGTAATGGTTCTCTGTAAAGGCTTGTTCTAGCATAGCTTTCATTTGTACTAAGTTCGGCGAAGTAGAAAGATTGTAGGAGATAATTTCGCTGTTAAAGCCATCTAAAACTGGTGATAAATAAAGCTTTTGGCTGCTTGCTGGAATGGCAAATTCTGTCACATCTGTGTAGCACTTTTGCATTGGTTTGGTTGCTTCAAATTGACGTTGAATAAGATTATCTGCTTTCTTGCCAACCTCTCCTTGGTATGAAGAATACTTCCGTTTACGGCGAATTCGAGCCGTTAAACCAAGTACTTTCATCAGACGCTGCACCTTCTTATGGTTCACTACGAAGCCACGATTTCGTAATTCTAGAGTCATGCGACGATAGCCGTAATTTCCTTTGTGCTCAGTATAAATTGACTGAATTTCAGCTTTAATATCATAATCTTTATCGCTTTGATCCAGCTGTTTTAAGTGGTAATAATAAGTTGAACGGGCAAGTTTAATAATCTTTAGAAGGATATCTAAAGAAAACTCTGTTACCAGTCCTTGAACAATTTCCGTTTTTCTTCTTGCTCCTTTTCGTCTCTCAATCGGAGTTCTCTCAACTTTTTTAGAATGGCATTCTCCGCTCTCAAGTACTCATTTTCTGCTTGAAGACGTTCTAATTCTGTCATATCTTCAAATCTCTTCTTTGGCTTACGTCCCATTTTAGGTGGTCTCCCTCTTGTTTTCTCAACAATAGTATACCCGTTTTTCTTATATTGTGCCAGCCAATTCGAAAGTAATCCACTACTTAGAAGAGCATAATCCAGAGACGCCCTAATTTGTGAATGCCCCTCAAGAAGAACTTTATCAATGATCTCTTGTTTTAGTTCAGGAGAATAGTAACAATTCTTTCCTTTTTTGACGAACTCTATTCCGTAACGATCAATCAATTTAATCATGTACTGAAGATTAGAAATGTTTATCCTAAATTGATTTGAAAGTTGTCTAAAGCTCTCTCCTTTCTTTCTTAATTCATATATTTGAACTTTATCTTCATAAGTTAATTTCATAATAAAAACACCCCAAAAGTTAGATTTTTATGTCTAACTTTTGGGGTGCAGTTCACATT
>NZ_CAMHZD010000039.1 GCF_946190065.1 Streptococcus mitis | reverse complement strand
TCGAGTCTACTGAAAAAGTCATCAACTTGATGGCTTTTTTGTTATACTAGAGATGAGGTGAAATAATGCTTGATAATCAGTTAACTATGGATGTCAGTCCTTATTCTAGTTTGTATGATATCGTAGTTCCTAAAACCCACTTTTTACGTCAGCTAACTGAACTCTGTGATTTTAGCTTTATTTATGATGAACTAGAAAAGAATTATCGTCCCGATTTTGGGCGTAAAGCTTATTCACCGATTATGATGTTCAAATATCTCTTGTTAAAAGATATTTATAAGTTATCAGATGTAGATGTGGTAGGACGTTCCTTGTCAGATATGGCCTTTAAATTTTTTCTTGGTCTAGCTCCTGAAGATTCTGTTATCGAGCCATCCTCTCTGACAAAATTTAGAAAGCTAAGAATTAAAGATGACAAACTGCTTGATGTATTGATTCAGAAGTCTGTTCAAATTGCACTCGAACACAACTTGATTAAGAGTAAGATTCTCATTGTGGATGCCACTCACACCAAAGCTCATTATAATCATAAGAAACCCCAAGAAATTCTTAGAGAGCGTTCAAAAGCTTTACGTAAAACAATTTATCAACATTCAGAAGATATCAAAATAGAATTTCCAAAGAAACCTCAAGAAGATAACCTCAAAGCAGAGTTGACCTATACAGAGGAGTTAATGGCTGTGGTTGAAAAACACGAGGAACTCTTAGCCCTACCGGCTGTTTCTCAAAAGTTCAATTACCTAAGAGAGGCTGTCGAGGACGACTTAGAACATTTGGAAGCTTCTGTTAAGGAGGAGGCTAGGCTCGGACATAAGACAGCCGACAGCTCTTTCTATGGATATAAAAGTCATATCGCTATGACGGATGAACGGATTATTACTGCTTGTGTGGTCACTTCTGGCGAACAAAACGATGGGAAATATTTACCTGAATTATATGCCAAAACAAAGGAAAATAGTCTGGACATCGAGACTATTATTGGTGATGCGGCTTATTCAGGAAAGGACAACATTCAACTAGCGCGCAAAGAAAAGATTCATTTGGTTTCAAAACTGAATCCTTCTGTTTCAAAAGGTTACCGTAAAGAAGAGGATGCGTTTGAATTTAATAAAGATGCAGGGCTATTTGTCTGTCCAGAAGGACACATGGCTGTTCGCAAAGCAAGGACAGGGAAAAAATATCAAAATAAGAATCAAGTTGTCACTCATTACTTTGACATTGAGAAGTGCAAGAGTTGCCTTTCCAAGGAAGGATGTTATAAGGAGGGGGCAAAGTCTAAAACTTATTCAATAGCCATTAAGAGTGACGACCATCTTTTCCAGAAGAAATTTCAGGAAACACCTTATTTTAAAGAAATGGCCAGACATCGCTATAAAATCGAAGCAAAGAATGCCGAACTAAAACAGAGACATGGCTTTGATGTCGCGAGAGCATCGGGTCTTTTCAGCATGGAGTTACAGGCAGCAACAACCATCTTCGTGGTCAATATGAAACGAATTATGGCCTTAATAAATACAAAATAACCGAGGAACTCGCTCAAATTAACGAGAGATTCCTCGGTTTTCATTTCATTAAAAGTAAGAGACCTATTTTTTCAGTGGCCTC
>NZ_CAMHZD010000038.1 GCF_946190065.1 Streptococcus mitis | reverse complement strand
GGAAAAGAAATTAGCAAATCTAATGTAGACTCAATTAAAGCTAAATTAGAAGCTAAAGGATATGAAGTAGTAGCTCCAACAGATGCACTTTACACAACAGATAAAGAAGGATTCTACAAAGAAGCAACTCGTACATTTGATGCTGTAAGTGATAAATCTACAGGAGCAGCTGATGAGAAAGTACCTAGTCAACAATACTATGTCATTGTGAAAGGTAAAGAACTTCCAGTTGATCCAACTAAACCACTAGATCCAAACAACAATCCAGTGGATCCAACAAATCCAACTCCAACAAATCCAACGACACCACGTGATCCTGAAACACCAGTGACACCAAAACCAGAGGATAAAGTACCAAACGATCCTAAAGGACGTACTTATGGAGAATTAGGATTAGTAGAACAAGTTACTCGTACAATCAACTACGTGAAGAATGACGGTTCTAAAGCTGCAGAGCCAGTTAAAGAAACATTAACATTCACACGTAAAGCGAAAATTAACGCTGTAACAGGTGAAGTAACGTACTTAGCAGCGGATGGTGTAACAGCATCAACGAAAGAAGATGCACCATGGACTCCAGTAAACGGCGATAAATTCACAGAGAAAGTATCGCCAGCAGTACCTAACTACACACCAACAGTAGAAAAAGTAGCTGAAAAAACAGGTGTAACAGCAACAGATGAAGACATCGTTGAAACAGTAGTGTACAATCCTACAAAACAAACGGTAGATCCAAACGCACCAAAAGATCCATCAACACCAGATGTTACTCCAAAACCTAACGATGTAGTACCAAACGACCCTAAAGGACGTACGTACAAAGAATTAGGATTAATTGAAGAAGTAACACGTACAGTTCACTATGTATACGAAGATGGAACTAAAGCAGCTGAGGATAAAGTACAAACAATTACATTTACTCGTACAGCTGAGATTGATACTGTAACGGGAGCAATTTCTAACTTTGGTACTTGGACGCTTAAAGATGAGAATAATACATTCGAACCTGAAACAACAGAGGCGAAAGCAGGATATGTTGCTTCAGCTGCTAAATCTACTGAGGTAACAGGAGTTCAAGCGACAGATAAAGATACAGAAGAAACAATTATCTACCGCAAACTTGGTTCATATGTGCCAGTAGTTCCAGCAGGTGTAACACCTCCAGCGAACTTCGATAAGACACCAAAACCATATCCAAATGCGACTCCAGAAGATCCAACAAGACCAGGAACTCCAACTACACCAACTACAACAATTCCTGAAATCCCTGGAACAACTCCAGTAGGACCAGATGGAACACCATTAACGAAAAATCCAAATGGTGGATACGATTTACCACCAGTACCAACAGATCCAACTCAAAACACTACAATTACGTATGTTAAAGACGGATCACAAGTGGCAGTAGTTCACTTCGTAGATGAAAAAGGTAACTCAGTTAATGAATCAGTAGTTGAAACTGGAGATACAGGAAAAGAAATTAGCAAATCTAATGTAGACTCAATTAAAGCTAAATTAGAAGCTAAAGGATATGAAGTAGTAGCTCCAACAGATGCACTTTACACAACAGATAAAGAAGGATTCTACAAAGAAGCAACTCGTACATTTGATGCTGTAAGTGATAAATCTACAGGA
>NZ_CAMHZD010000037.1 GCF_946190065.1 Streptococcus mitis | reverse complement strand
TGTTTTCGGTCATCCGCATTCGTTGAAATGGTCACATACTTATGTACCTCGAAGTTGTTAGCATGTGTTGTAAATCGCTCCTTAATCATCTCATTCAACTCCTCACGATAGTCATCGTAGCCATCATTTGTTTCTTCAAACAAGATATTCTGCAAGGAGTTATCCGATACTCGACGGTTAATGACTAAGAGCTGGTAGTTACTACCCTCATCCAGTGAATTAAGAGCATCCATCGTTGTATCGATGATACTCTCTTTTTCATCTTGTTGAGCTGTAGAGTAAGAAGCATCTCCCAACATAAAGCTACGAGAATACTTCTCACGTGCAATGTGCATTAATCCATCTTCATGTAGATGTGTGTAATTGATCGTATTTTGCGTCGTAGGTTTCATCTGACGACGCAAACGATCAATTTTTTTCTTTTCTGCTTTTTCTAGTTTTTCTCTTTTGCTTTTGAATAAACTCATCTTTCGTATACATTCCTACCTTTCCAAATTCTGTCTCATAGATTCGTTGTTGGATTCGGAAAAAGAAATTGATTTTTTCTTTAATCCGCATTCGCTTAGTCATTCCTGTACCGTACATTGCCCCAGGAACAACAAATAGAGCATCCCAAAGATAAATGTACCAATCAGGTAAACCAAAGAAATAAATAGTAATTGTCCCTGAGACAGCTATTACTAAACACACATATAGAACAATCATTCTAGTAGTTAAACCAAATAGAATTGGCTTGTCCTCATTTTCAAATTCTCTTAAAAATTCTGATCCAATTTTTTTCAATTATTTTCCTTTCATACCAAATAAGATCGATCAATTCTAATTATTCTAAACATGGATTACACTCCTAATAGTTGCTTAGCTTTTCGACTAGATCCAACCATTACAAAGATATAGATAACCCCCTTAGCAATTGAAGCAAAGGCTGTTTCCCAGGAATCACTGGAACCAGCTGTAACCTTTAGGATATCTGCTGCAACAATCGAATCATATACAACAGAAACAATAATTAGGATGACACCGATAAGGGCAGAGGCTGCAAAGTATTTCAAGAAGTTAATCGTAACAGAGCGTAAGGAATCCATCATAAAGAACGCTACTAACAATGGAGCTATGGCTTTAAGCATATACAAATCCAAGTAACGTAGGAAAACAATAATTCCTAGAATAATGTTAGCCACACCACTTACAGCTTTTCCGACTAAGGTAATGATAGCTTTTTCAAACATTCCTTTCCCACCAGAAATATTAGAATCAATGGTTGTTTTAACGGTAGGTGTTACATGAGCAATCACTTTCACAACAATATTAAGTAATTCCAGAATGGCATCACAAATCTGAGATGAAGCAGAGATCATAATGAAAGCAAATAAATATTTCATTAGAGCCTCTAACCAAATCTTCTGTGTTAATGCACCTCCCCTCGACTTGACCATTTGTGACCACGATGCCATTTCAAACCAGAAAAAAAGACCTAAAAGGATATACCCAATAGGTCTAACGGCATCAGCCATCATATTTACAGCTTGATTTGTAGCAGAGCTATAACTAGAAAGAGAGCTTGTTAGCTCTCTAATATCTAAATTCATAGGCTACTCCTAAAATTTTAGTTGGGATAGCGATACGACGACTGCTGCAGCAATTCCTGCAGAAGCCACGGCCAAAAATGCACCATTAATCATAGAATCAGACCCATCATCTTGCCTTTGCTTATCTTTGTTCTTTCTTCCTTGAATATAATCGACCGCACCATTCCAGATCCAGATAAGACCTGTGATTGTTCCAACTACACCAAGACCTGTAATAATTTTTGTAATGATTTCCATTTTGTTTTACCTCTTTTAATTTCATTTTTTTATAACAAAAGGCACTGCAGAGATTTCTACAGTACCAAACACAATACTATTTTTATAATTCTTCAAATTCTTCACGATAAATCGTCCGAACAGTAGCTACTAGAATACTGAGGCCAATAATAATTGGAACTTCAAAATTCGGATATGGGAAAAATAACCCTCCTCCTTTTGGTGCATCAACCACTTGACCAGCAGTAATAAGTGAATCATGGGACATTCCTAAAATATGCGGTGTATACCATCCAAAAATATTATCAATTATGTTTTCGCTTGGGAAATTGAATAGATGATGAATGATTGCCATTCCCCCAATCAATACGATTGTTATACATATTTTAGCTATAACCCACAGAATAAACATACCAATAGTGGATTTTACAACATTAATACACCAAAGAACGATATAAAAGGGAGCTGTAAAAATTCTAATGATAGCTACCCATAACCAGGAAAGATCATTCCCAAATTTCATAATCCTACTCCTCCACGATTTACCGTTATTATACCATAAAAATAGCTTATTTCAAAGGTTCCTAGAGTATTCTAATCCTCTTTTTTCTTGCGCTTGCTGTAGAGCAAGCCTGTAACAACACTTCCCATTGCTAGAGCAGCTAACAGCAATTCTGCAGAAGCCTGCTCACCTGTAGATGGCAGGCTTCGTTCTGGTTTTTGCGGATGTTCTTCAGGAGTTTTTGGCTCTTCTGGAGTATGAGTCACAACCGTATTGGAAACAACTTCCACACCGTTAACTGTATGATAGTAAGTGTTTTCTACAGTTCCTGACTGAATGCGTGTCATTTGTAGATATACCTCTGCTTGAAACTCTGATGTCTCTAAAATTGACTTCAAGAAAGCATCATCAAAGCTAATATCTACTTTACCTTTAGCCTTGTCTACCACTTGACTGGTGAACTTAGTTAATTCATCACCAGCTTTAAATTTTTGACCGTCACTTGTTTCAAAATCTACAGCAGCAAATACCTTGTAAACACTCTGATAATCATCATGTGTCTCATCGTAGTCATCGCTAAATTTATACTCAAATAGC
>NZ_CAMHZD010000036.1 GCF_946190065.1 Streptococcus mitis | reverse complement strand
TGTTTTCGGTCATCCGCATTCGTTGAAATGGTCACATACTTATGTACCTCGAAGTTGTTAGCATGTGTTGTAAATCGTTCCTTAATCATCTCATTCAACTCCTCACGATAGTCATCGTAGCCATCGTTTGTTTCTTCAAACAAGATATTCTGCAAGGAGTTATCCGATACTCGACGGTTAATGACTAGGAGCTGGTAGTTACTGCCCTCATCCAGTGAATTAAGAGCATCCATCGTTGTATCGATGATGCTCTCTTTTTCATCTTGTTGAGCTGTCGAGTAAGAAGCATCCCCCAGCATAAAGCTACGAGAATACTTCTCACGTGCAATATGCATCAATCCATCTTCATGGAGCAGTGTATAATTGATGGTGTTTTGTGTCGTAGGTTTCATCTGGCGACGCAAACGATCAATTTTTTTCTTTTCTGCGTTTTCTAGTTTTTCTCTTTTGCTTTTGAATAAACTCATCTTTCGTATACATTCCTACCTTTCCAAATTCTGTCTCATAGGTTCGTTGTTGGATTCGGAAAAAGAAATTGATTTTTTCTTTAATCCGCATTCGCTTGGTCATGCCTGTACCGTACATTCCTCCAGGAACGACAAATAGAGCATCCCAAAGATAGATATACCAATCAGGTAGACCAAAGAAGTAAATAGCAATTGTCCCTGAGACAGCTATTAGCAAACACACGTATAGAACAAGCATTCTAGTAGTTAGGCTAAATAGAATTGGCTTGTCCTCATTTTCAAATTCTCTTAAAAATTCTGATCCAATTTTTTTCAATTAGTTTCCTTTCATAAAACATAACATTTATCAATTCTAATTTCTCTATACATGGATTATACTCCTAAAAGTTGTTTGGCTTTTCGACTAGTTCCAACAAGTGTAAAGATGTATATTACACCTTTAGCAATTGACGCAAAGGCTGTCCCCCAACTTCCGCTAGTTCCTGCTGCAACTTTTAACATATCTGTAGTGACTAAACCATTATATACAACAGATACTACAATTAGAATAACTCCGATAAAGGCTGAAGCTGCAAAATATTTCAGGAAGTTAATCGTGACAGTTCGTAAAGAATCCATCATAAAAAAAGCTACCAATAATGGAGCTAAAGCCTTAAGCATATACAAGTCTAAATACCTTAGGAAGATAATAATTCCAAGTATTATATTAGCTATAAATTCAGTTAGTCCACCGACTAGACCAAAAATCATTTTTTCAAACCAACCTTTGACAGCACCTTGCGCATATTGATATTTATCAAGTTGTGAAGGTACTACATGAGCAATTATCTTTACAATAATATTAAGTAATTCCAGAATGGCATCGCAAATTTGAGATGAGGCAGAAATCATGATGAGAGCAAATAAGTACTTCATCAAGGCCTCTAACCAGATCTTTTGGGTTAGCGAACCTCCTCTGGACTTGACCATTTGTGACCATGATGCCATTTCAAACCAGAAAAAAAGACCTAAAAGGATATACCCAATAGGTCTGACTGCATCAGCCATTATATTTACAGCTTGGTTTGTCGCAGAGCTGTAACTGGAAAGAGAACTAGTTAGCTCTCTAATATCTAAATTCATAGGCTACTCCTAAAATTTTAGTTGAGATAGTGCTGCAACGACTGCGGCCGCAATCCCTGCAGAAGCAACAGCCAAGAATGCACCATTAATCATAGAATCAGAACCATCATCTTGTCTTTGTTTATCTTTATTCTTTCTTCCTTGAACAAAGTCAACTGAGCCACTCCAGATCCAGAAAAGACCTGATATTGTTCCAACTACGCCGAGACCAGTAATAATTTTTGTAATAATTTCCATTTTGTTTTACCTCTTTTAATTTCTTTTTTATAACAAAAGGCACTGCAGAGATTTCTACAGTGCCAAACACAATACTATTTTTATAATTCATCAAATTCTTCACGATAAATCGTCCGAACAGTAGCTACTAGAAGAGTAAGTACTATCATAATCGGAATCTCAATATGTGGATAGGGAAGGAAATTAGTTCCACCTGCAGGTATTGGAAATTCATGAACTGCGCCATCAATCCAAGCACGTTGAACAAAACCCATAACATGAATTCCATACCATCGGAAAAAAGCATCTCCTACCGAAGGAGTAATCCAGTGTAAGATATCAATCAAAAGCCAAAAAGGCAAAAGCAGAACTAATCCAACACAACATTTAGATACAATCCAAAGTATGACAACTCCAAACGCTGATTTCACAACATTAATACACCAAAGAACGATATAAAAGGGAGCTGTAAAAATCCTAATGATAGCAACCCATAACCAGGAAAAATCACTCCCTAATTTCATAATCCTACTCCTCCACGATTTACCGTTATTATACCATAAAAATAGCTTATTTCAAAGGTTCCTAGAGTATTCTAAGCCTCTTTTTTCTTGCGCTTGCTGTAGAGCAAGCCTGTAGCAGTACCCCCCATTGCCAGACCAGCTAACAACAATTCTGCAGAAGCCTGCTCACCTGTAGATGGCAAGCTTCGTTCTGGTTGTTGCGGATGTTCTTCAGGAGTTTTTGGCTCTTCTGGAGTATGAGTCACAACCGTATTGGAAACAATTTCCACACCGTTAACTGTATGATAGTAAGTGTTTTCTACTGTTCCTGACTGAATGCGTGTCATTTGTAGATATACTTCCGCTTGAAACTCTGATGTATCTAAAATTGACTTCAAGAACGCATCATCAAAGCTAATATCTAATTTACCCTTAGCCTTGTCTACCACTTGACTTGTGAACTTAGTTAATTCATCACCAGCTTTAAATTTTTGGCCGTCACTTGTTTCAAAATCTACAACAGCAAATACCTTGTAAACACTCTGATAATCATCATGTGTCTCATCGTAGTCATCGCTAAATTTATACTCAAATAGC
>NZ_CAMHZD010000035.1 GCF_946190065.1 Streptococcus mitis | reverse complement strand
CCTTGAGCTTGACCGCTATCAACCCATTGATTGGCATTTCCTAAATACGGATAAATTCCTATTCCAATCTGAGCAAAGCGATTGTAGACATACCAGGTACAATTCCCTAGTTCATAAGCGTTACCTGAATAGCCTTGTCCTTCTAAAAGTGCTTGATCGGTAGGTAGTCCATAAGGTAGCTTATCTTTATATTCTGCTGGAACTTGCTTGCTAGAAACACCTGTTGAACCTCCTCCTTTATTTTTTAAGAAATTCAACCATTGACGGGCTGCATTTTGTCTTTCTAAGAGCTTATTTCCTGGAACTCCTAACCAAGCATTCAAGAAGTCCTCCGCAAGAGCTTCTACGGATCCAGTAGACGTTACAATTCTTCTGAATGCTGCACGTCTAGTTGGATCATCTTCCTCCAGAAGAAATTTTGTTTGGACTTCTGCAGACCAAATGTCTCCATTCACAGATTTTGCAAAATTCCACAATGCAAGAGCACGAGGGCCAGTAAATTGACCAATCCCAATCCCGATATAGTGCAAACCGTTGACTAGATAACCTCTTTCATTTAGAGGCAAGGTAGGGTACATAGCTTGAAAGGCTCCCCAATTACCAACTAGATTTTCTGCAGTTGGTTCTTTAGCAACTTTATCGAACTGATTATTGGTTAGAAAGTCTGTCTCATAACGTTTAAAAGTGATGGAACTCTCAATATCAAATCCACCCAAAACGGCTGCAATCCCTTCATCAGTTGCTTCTGGTATATTCTTTTTGATTGCATCCGCAAAAGCTCTTGCACGTTTGCCCTTCTCTCCAGATGTTTCAATATTGCTAACAACAGACGTTGCTTGTGTGTACTCTACACGCTGAAAGTAAAAACCGACATTGACATAAGTCCAACTCTTTTCAACATTACCATCTTTGTCTTTCTTATTTGAGCGATCAGGTTCAAGTTTTTGATAATAAACCGTTTGATTTCCTTCAGATGCCACCTTTCCAATGATATCTCCAGATTTGACATGATCTCCTGTTTTGTAACGAATCGTATCTACATTCTTATACAGAAACTTAGAATTCTCATCACTGATTTCTAGATCATTACCATTTACTTCGACTTTCCCATCTAAAACAGCTAATAGAGTTTGTCCACCTGTGGCCTGCAAAACAGAACCATTAAAAATTTCCTTCGTAGTTTTATAACCAAAGCGCTCAATAATCTGAAGCGGTGCTTGCGATTTAGGCTGATCTTCTGTATAAAATGGATTATCTAGCTCTTGTAGCAACATATATTTTCCGCTATCTCGAGCAATTTCTAAGAGCTCTTTATACTCTTCTAACTCATCCTTACTCAACTTATAGAGATCATTTTTAGTATAAAGATCTTCCATGGTTTTAAGATTATCTTTATCCCCATTCAAATTCTTCCATAAGGTATCTAAGTAAAGTTTCCCACGATTATTTTGCGAAAAATACTTGTTCCCGTCTATACGAAGTTTATCTGAAATATCATCATACTTATAGTTCAAGTACAATAGCGGATCATCAATTTTTGTCCAATAATCTACCTTATCATTCGATTTTTCACGATCCAATTTTGAAAGATACAACCAGGTATTATTCATATCAAACTCATCTTGACGAGTAATTCCTGAACTACCAATACCAAGTATTGCCAGAAACAAAAGCAGACCAAAAGCAATCAGATAAGCCTTTAAACCAAACGGATTTTTGATAATAGCTTTAATTGGTTTAGATCCAAAACGATAGACCTTTCTAACCTTCTTAGTGGCCTTCCCTGTCTTAGAAGCAGCTAAGCGATTTCTATAAACCTGTATCTGTCGGGATAACTTCCCTTCCCAAGAAAATTCTCTTGGGGTTCGAGTGAAGCCTCTTCCATTAGCCTTATTATAGAACCTATTTCCTAGACTATAGCTTGATTTAACAACTCCTTGACCAAGCTTACCACTATATTTCCCAATTATTTTAATACGTTTTCCTTGAATCTGAATATCCTGATACTGATTCTTAGTTCGTGCTATATCTGAAAGGGTATCATCCTGATGAGCCGTAGAACTAGCCTGTTGATTAGCAACTCGTTCTACAGATTGTTTGGCCACACGAAGAAACTTCTTCTTCCGTGATCCACCGTTAGCCTCTTGGGCAACTTTATAAGTTTTTTTAGAAACTTTTTTCTCTAGCTTTGCTTTATCCAATTCCTGCTTAAGAAAAGCCTGCTTCTTGATATCTACGGGACGAAGGGCTTTCCCTTCTTTGCGAAGCTCTCTTCCCTGTTTCTGGATATTCTTATACTCTTTTTGGATTTTTTTGACTTTAGCTCTTGAAGCTCTAAATTGTTTATGACTATTCTTAACTATTCGATTCGTAGAACGTGATTGTGACTTTAGCTCTTTCATTCGCATAGCACTATCTTGTTGGACAGTGCGGTAATTCTTCCGGACTGTTTCCAGCTTCTGATCTATCTTATGACCGATTGTTTTTGGTCTGCCTTTCTCCTGATCCATAGTGAGACTCCTAAGCGTCTGTTGCGACTAAGTTATATAACTTAGTATTCTTAGGTATTGGATTTTCAAATGGCACTACAACTGGCCCTGCTACAATTAAGCCAGTACCTTTAGCTTTTGGTCGAGCCAAGTAGCGAATCTGTTTGTCAGTCAAGTTAACAATCTCTTTTAAGATAGCCAAATCCTGGGGTTTTTGTTTTAGTAAAATCATGAACTCGCTGTTGGAGAGCAATTTTCGACCTTCTTCAACAGCAGCTAAAGTTTCTACGTTCTGGGTAATTCCTGTTGGAATCGCACCGTATTTCCGAATACGTGAATATAACGTAGTAAAGAAGTCAGCTTGAGCTTTATTCTTAAATAGAATCTGCATCTCATCAAAGTAAACCCATGTAGTACATTTTCCTTGATTCTCTACAATTTGATTCCAGATATAATCCTGAATAACCATCAAAGCGAACGGCTTCAATTTGTGCGACAACTTCTTCAGATTAAAGATAACAAAGCGATGATTAAGATCCACGTTTGTATTGTGAGCAAAAATATCTTGAGAACCATTTGTATAGGTTTCTACCGCCAAAGCTAAATCTTGAGCTTCTGGCTCTGGTTGTTCCTTCAATACTTGATGCCACTCTTTTAGCGTTGGAGTAAAATCATCTGTCAAATAACGTTCATAAGTCACACCTGTTACCCGGTCAATAATCCCAATCTGTGCATCTGTTACCTCAGATAGAATCGATTCAAATAATCCCATCAACAAGTTTGCTTTATCTCCAATCGGATCGTCATCCTCATCGTCTAAACGCTCTAGATCCGGTAGATCTAAGAGATTGATATGTGTTTTAGATCCAATCGAAATATCCACCATCTGAGCACCGAAAGCACGGCCAATATCAGAATATTCATCTTCGGGATCTACAATGATTACTCGATCTTCTGGATATTTCAGCAAAGTTGGAATGACTTCTCCACCTTTAATCGTAGTAGATTTACCAGAACCAGAAGAACCAAGTACAACACCTGAACCCGTATTCAGATCACGTTTTCGATCCAGTGTAATGATATTGTTTGATAACTGATTTTGGCCATAGTAGCGAGCAAGTGAGCTGTCAGACTTTAAATCCACGTTAGTAAATGGAACTTGCGTAGCAATATTAGCTGTAGTCATCTTTCTCATGAAATTCTTTTTCACATTTACGAAGCACTCACCGAT
>NZ_CAMHZD010000034.1 GCF_946190065.1 Streptococcus mitis | reverse complement strand
CCTTGAGCTTGACCGCTATCAACCCATTGATTGGCATTTCCTAAATACGGATAAATTCCTATTCCAATCTGAGCAAAACGGTTATAGACATACCAAGTACAATTTCCTAGTGCATAGGCATTACCTGGATAACCTTGACCCTCTAGAATTGCTTGATCGGTAGGTAGACCATAAGGTAGCTTATCTTTATATTCTGATGGAACTTGCTTGCTAGAAACACCTGTCGAACCTCCTCCTTTATTTTTTAAGAAATTCAACCATTGACGGGCTGCAGATTGCCGTTCTAAAAGCTTATTTCCTGGGACTCCTAACCAAGCGTTCAAGAAGTCCTCCGCAAGAGTTTCTACGGAACCAGTTGAGGTTACAATTCTTCTGAATGCTACACGTCTAGTTGAATCATCTTCCTCCAGAAGAAATTTTGTTTGAACTTCTGCAGACCAAATATCTCCATTCACAGATTTTGCAAAATTCCACAATGCAAGAGCACGAGGGCCAGTAAATTGACCAATCCCAATTCCGATATAGTGTAAACCATTGACCAGGTACTCTTTTTTATTTAAACGTAGATTTGGATACATAGCTTGGAAAGCATCCCAGTTACCAACTAGATTTTCTGCAGTTGGCTCTTTAGCAATTTTATCAAACTGATTATTGGTTAGATAGTCTGTTTCATAGCGTTTAAAAGTTATGGAACTCTCAATATCAAATCCTCCCAAAACAGCTGCAATCCCTTCATCTGTTGCTTCTGGTATATTTTTTTTGATTGCATCAGCAAAAGCTCTCGCACGTTTTCCTTTCTCTCCAGATGTTTCAATACTGCTCACAACCGACGTTGCTTGTGTGTACTCTACACGCTGGAAGTAAAAGCCGACATTGACATAAGTCCAGCTCTTCTTGATATTCCCATCTTTATCTTTCTTGTTTGATCTATCAGGTTCTAGCTTTTGATAATAAACGGTTTGATTTCCTTCAGCAGCCACCTTTCCGATAATATCCCCAGACTTAACATGGTCTCCTGTTTTGTAACGAATCGTATCTACGTTCTTATACAGAAACTTGGAGTCCTGATCACTGATTTCTATGTCACTCCCCTTAACTTCAACTTTCCCATCTAAAACAGCTAACAGAGACTGACCTCCTGAAGCCTGCAAAACAGAGCCATTAAAAACTTCCGTCTTCGATTTATATCCAAAACGCTCAATAATCTGAAGAGGTGCTTGTGATTCAGGTTGTTCTTCTGTATAAAATGGATTATCTAGCTCTTGAAGCAACATATATTTTCCGCTATCTCTAGCAATTTCTAAGAGTTGTTTATACTCTTCTAGTTCGTCCTTATCAAGCTTATAGAGATTATTTTTGGTATAAAGCTCTTCCATCGTTTTAAGATTGTCTTTATCCCCATTCAAATTCTTCCATAAAGTGTCTAAGTACAGTTTTCCACGATTCTGTTGTGAAAAATATTTATTCCCGTCTATACGAAGCTTATCTGAAATATCATCATACTTATAATTCAAGTATAAAAGCGGATCGTCAATTTTTGTCCAATAATCTACCTTGTCATTCGATTTTTCACGATCTAGTTTTGAAAGATACAACCAGGTATCATTCATATCAAATTCATCTTGACGGGTAATTCCTGAACTACCGATACCAAGTATAGCCAGAAACAAAAGCAGACCAAAAGCAATCAGATAAGACTTTAAGCTAAATGGATTTTTGATAATAGCTTGAAGAGGTTTAGAACCTACACGGTAAAACTTCCTCGTTTTCTTAGCCACTTTCCCTGTTTTAGAAGCAGCCAAGCGTTTCTTATAATCCTGAATACGACGAGAGAGTTTTCCTTCCCAAGAAAATTCTCTTGGAGTTCGAGTGAAGCCCCTACCCTTAGCCTTATTGTAGACTCTATTTCCAAGGCTATAGCTCGATTTAACCATTCCTTGGCCAAGTTTACCACTATATTTCCCAATCGTTTTGATTCGTTTCCCTTGAATCTGAATATCCTGATATCGATATTTAGCTCGTGCTATATCTGATAGTGTATCATCCTGATGCGCAACAGAGCTAGCCTGTTGACTGGTTGATCGTTCTAGAGCCTGTTTCGTAGCACGGAACAGCTTCTTCTTGCGTGAACCACCATTAACCTCTTGAGCGACTTTAAAAGTTCTTTTAGAAGTTTTTTTCTCCAGTTTCGCCTTATCTAATTCCTGCTTAAGAAAGTCCTGCTTTTTAATTTCTTCTGGACGAAGTGTCTTTCCTTCTTTTCCAAGATTTCTTCTTTGTTTCTGGATATTCTTGTACTCTTTTTGTATTTTCTTGACCTTGTTCTTAGAAGCTCGAAATTGGCTACGACTTTTCTTTACCAACTGACGTTTAGAGTGAGTCTGAGATTGTAGCTTCGTAAGTTGTTTTGCGCTATCTTGTTGAACCGTTCTGTAATTCTTACGAACTTTTTCTAGCTTTCGATCTAACCTATGACCGATTGTTTTTGGTCTGCTTTTCTCCTGATCCATAGTGAGACTCCTAAGCGTCTGTTGCGACTAAGTTATACAACTTAGTATTCTTTGGTATTGGATTTTCAAAAGGTACCACAACTGGCCCAGCTACGATTAAGCCAGTACCTTTAGCTTTTGGCCGTGCTAAGTAGCGAATCTGTTTATCAGTCAGATTGACAATCTCTTTTAGGATAGCCAAATCTTGAGGTTTTTGTTTGAGTAAAATCATAAACTCACTATTTGAAAGCAATTTCCGACCCTCTTCAACAGCAGCTAGCGTTTCTACGTTCTGGGTGATTCCTGTTGGAATCGCACCATATTTCCGAATTCGTGAATACAACGTAGTAAAGAAGTCTGCTTGAGCCTTGTTTTTAAATAGAATCTGCATCTCATCAAAGTAAACCCATGTAGTACATTTCCCTTGATTCTCTACAATTTGATTCCAGATATAATCCTGAATCACCATCAAAGCGAACGGCTTCAACTTATGAGACAACTTCTTCAGATTAAAGATAACAAAGCGATGATTGAGATCCACGTTGGTATTGTGAGCAAAAATATCCTGAGAACCAGTTGTATAGGTCTCTACTGCTAAAGCTAAGTCTTGTGCTTCGGGTTCGGGTTGTTCTTTCAAGACCTGGTGCCACTCTTTTAATGTTGGGGTAAAATTCTCCGTCAAATAGCGTTCGTAAGTCACACCTGTCACTCGGTCAATAATCCCAATCTGGGCATCTGTTACCTCTGACAGAATCGACTCAAACAATCCCATCAGTAAGTTAGCCTTATCTCCAATCGGATCGTCATCCTCATCGTCCAAACGCTCCAAGTCTGGTAAATCTAAAAGATTGATATGTGTTTTAGAACCAATCGAAATATCCACCATCTGAGCACCGAAAGCACGGCCAATATCAGAATATTCATCTTCGGGATCCACAATGATTACTCGATCTTCTGGGTATTTCAGCAAAGTCGGAATGACTTCTCCACCCTTAATCGTAGTAGATTTACCAGAACCAGAGGAACCAAGTACAACACCTGAACCCGTATTCAGATCACGTTTTCGATCTAGTGTAATGATATTGTTTGATAACTGATTTTGGCCATAATAACGAGCACGTGAGCTTTCAGACTTCAAGTCCATGTTGGTAAAAGGAACTTGCGTAGCAATATTAGCTGTAGTCATCTTTCTCATGAAATTCTTTTTCACATTTACGAAGCACTCACCGAT
>NZ_CAMHZD010000033.1 GCF_946190065.1 Streptococcus mitis | reverse complement strand
ATAGTCCGTACGGGATTCGAACCCGTGTTACCGCCGTGAAAAGGCGGTGTCTTAACCCCTTGACCAACGGACCTGAGCTGTTATTTTCAACTCTTACTATTATACTGGCTTTTCAAACTTTGTCAACACTTTTTTTAAACTTTTTTTATTAATTTTACAACAGCTTCCGTTCGAGCTGTATGCGGGAACATATCGACCGACTGGATATAATGGAGATCATAGACTTCTACTAAACGTACTAAATCACGAGCCAAGGTCGAAACATTGCAAGAAATATAGACCATTTTTTCTGGTACATAAGTAAGAATAGTATCTAATAACTTATCATCCAGACCTGTACGTGGTGGATCCACAATCAGAGCATCTGCTCGGTAGCCTTCCTTATACCAGAGAGGAATAATCTCTTCTGCCGTTCCAGCTTCATAATGAGTATTGTCAAATCCCATTCTTTTAGCATTTCGCTTGGCATCTTCAATAGCTTCTGGAATAATATCCATACCTCTGAGTGTTTTTACTTTCTTTGCAAAGGCAAAACCAATTGTTCCAACTCCACAATAAGCGTCAATCAAATGGTCTTCTTTACTAACATCCAGCGCTTTTACTGCCTCGTTATAAAGAACTTCTGTTTGTTCAGGATTTAGTTGATAGAAAGCTCGAGGAGATAGTGAAAATTCATAATCAAGTACACCTTCTTGAATACTCTCTTGTCCCCAGATAATCTCTGTCTTTTCACCATAAATCTCACTGGTTTTAGCTGTATTTGTATTCACAGCTACTGTCACAACTTCTGGAAAATCTTTAACTAAGTCTTTCACTAGTTGGGTAAAATTAAGCTGACGATTTGTAACAATAATAATCTGAACCTGTCCAGTCTTTCTTGCTCGTCGAACCATTATAGTTCTAACACCTAGAACTTTTCTCTCATCCGTGATTGGAATTTGGTGAAAAGTAAGTAATTCCGCTAGACGATTAGCAATCACTTGTGTTTCCTTATCTTGTACCAGGCAATCTTTCAACTCTACTAAATAGTGAGAATTTTGTGCATATAAGCCCGCCTTGACCTGATTCTTAAATTTTCGAGTCTGAAATTGTAACTTAGCACGGTAATATTTTGGTTCCTGCATACCAATTGTCGAACGAATTTCATAGTTTTCATATCCTGTAGGAGCAAATTTTTTCAGCGCTTGATAAAGCAAGTCCGTCTTGAACTCCAGCTGCTTATCATAATGCAGGTGCATGATTTGGCAGCCTCCGCACTCATTGTAAATAGTACAAGCTGGCACAACTCGAAATTTAGACTTCTTGTTGACCTTCAGTAATTTTGCCTCAACAAAGTTACGTTTAATAGAAGTAATCTGACAATAGATATCTTCTCCTTTTAAAGCTCCAGGTACAAAGACTAACGTTTTTTGGTAAAAGCCGATTCCCTCACCATTAATTCCCATGCGCTTGATTTTTAATGGTATTTTTTGTTTCACTTTCAGATTCATATCCCTATCTTATCACATTTTGAGTTATAATAGAACTATGAAAATCACAAAACTTGAAAAGAAAAAAAGACTCTATCTGATGGAGCTTGATAATGACTACAAATGCTATATTACTGAAGATACAATTGTTCGTTTTATGTTATCAAGAGATAAGGTGATAAGTGAAGAAGAATTGAAAGATATTCAGGACTTTGCCCAATTTTCTTACGGTAAGAATCTAGCCCTCTACCACCTATCCTTTAAAGCACGTACTGAAAAAGAGGTCAGAGAATATCTGAAAAAATACGATATTGATGAAAACATCGTTTCTCAAGTCATTATTAATCTTAAAGAAGATAAGTGGATTAATGATGCTCAGTACGCTTATGCTATCATCAATGCTAATCAACTTTCAGGAGACAAGGGACCTTATGTACTGACTCAGAAACTAGTACAAAAGGGGATTTCAAAATCTACTATAGAGGAGACCTTGAAAGAATTTGATTTTTCGGAAGTTGCTCAACGTGTAGCTAATAAACTATTGAAAAAATATGAAGGAAAACTTCCAGCTCGTGCCTTGCAAGATAAGATTATCCAGAACTTGACCAACAAGGGATTCTCTTACTCTGATGCTAAAAGTTCCTTTGACCAGTTGGATAGTCAAGTTGACCAAGAAACGACTCAGGAACTCATCTTCAAGGAACTCGATAAGCAATATGCTAAGTATACCCGAAAATATGAAGGATACGAACTTAAACAGCGTTTAACCCAAGTTTTAGCACGAAAAGGCTACGATTTTTCGGATATAGCAAGCGCTCTCAGAGAATATCTTTAATATTTTCATGTAAAATTCACAGATTTTAGGTAATTTTATGGTACAATAGTAAACGATAAACTTATAAATTGTAGAAAGTTGGTTAGTTATGAAGCTTCCAAAAGAAGGCGACTTTATTACAATTCAAAGTTATAAGCATGATGGGAGTCTCCACCGAACTTGGCGGGACACCATGGTACTAAAAACAACAGAAAACGCCATTATTGGTGTCAACGATCATACACTGGTTACCGAAAGTGATGGTCGTCGTTGGGTCACTCGAGAACCGGCTATTGTTTACTTTCACAAGAAATATTGGTTTAATATCATTGCCATGATTCGCGATAATGGAATTTCCTACTATTGCAATATGGCTAGCCCCTACTATCTGGATGAAGAAGCACTGAAGTATATTGATTACGATTTGGATGTTAAAATTTTTACAGATGGAGAGAAACGTCTCTTGGACGTTGAGGAGTATGAGCGTCACAAACGCAAAATGAATTATTCTGATGACTTGGACTATATTTTAAAAGAACATGTCAAAATTCTTGTTGATTGGATTAACAATGGACGAGGTCCTTTCTCAGAAGCCTATGTAAACATTTGGTACAAGCGCTATGTAGAACTAAAGAATCGGTAAAGTTGTCAAACTGGGGGTAAGACCCCGGTTTTTTTATTTTAAAAACCCAGCTTTACAGCTAGGCTTATCCTTATATATCTAATTTTGTAACTGTAAATTTGATATGGGAATAGTCTTTTTCAACATCCTTATCCAGTAAGAAAGCCGTGGCATCCTTCTTAACCTGAACCAAATCAATATTCTGAGCTTGAGCTGCATAGACGCATCCACAATAGCATTGACGGTAGATGTCATACTCTTCACACATCTCTACTGAACGTTTGTAGCCTTGATTTTTCTTGAAATCACTTGGAAGATAGTGGGTTGTGTAAATTTTTTGCACATCGATTCCGATGCTGTTAATGGTTTGAGAATTCTTATGAGGACTGATGGTCAAGGCTGAGCCAAAGTAGTCAAAGCCCAAATCCATAGCCACTTGCGCCGTCTTATCCAGTCGGTAGTCAAAGCAAACCTTGCAACGGTCGCCACCTTCTGGCTCTTCTTCCAGTCCTCTGACTAACTTACGATATTCATTTGGTTCGTAGGGAGATTCTAGGTACTGAACGTTATTGCCAGTTCGCTCATTGAAATCACTGACAAACTTTTTAGTCACATAGGCACGCTTATGGTATTCTGCCTTGGGATGAATATTAGAATTGGCAAAATAGATGGTCACATCTGCATACTTGGTCAGGTATTCTAAGGTATAGGTACTGCAAGGGGCACAGCAAACATGCATGAGAATGGTTGGCCGTTGCTCATTTTTCTCCCATACTTGCACCATCTTCTGCATAACACGGTCATAATTAATCTTCTGATTGGGGTTCATCTTGCTCAGAATTTCTTCTACATCGATCATGTTCTTCTCCTTTTTCTAGTCTTATTTTATCATATAAGTTTAGAGAGCTCAAATCAATTTAGAAGTGAATAGCATAAAAAGGAGGGGTAGGCATTGTACTGACCCCAAAAAGTTAGACAATTAATTTAAGCAAAGGATTTAGTTCTGTATTGTACAGGGCTAAGTCCTT
>NZ_CAMHZD010000032.1 GCF_946190065.1 Streptococcus mitis | reverse complement strand
AGCTAAGCGACTTCCATATCTCACAGGGGGCAACCCCCAACTACTTCCGGCGTTCTAGGGCTTAACTTCTGTGTTCGGCATGGGTACAGGTGTATCTCCTAGGCTATCGTCACTTAACTCTGAGTAATACTTACTCAAAATTGAATATCTATTCAAACCAAGAAAACCGTTCGCTTTCATATTCTCAGTTACTTTGGATAAGTCCTCGAGCTATTAGTATTAGTCCGCTACATGTGTCGCCACACTTCCACTTCTAACCTATCTACCTGATCATCTCTCAGGGCTCTTACTGATATAAAATCATGGGAAATCTCATCTTGAGGTGGGTTTCACACTTAGATGCTTTCAGCGTTTATCCCTTCCCTACATAGCTACCCAGCGATGCCTTTGGCAAGACAACTGGTACACCAGCGGTAAGTCCACTCTGGTCCTCTCGTACTAGGAGCAGATCCTCTCAAATTTCCTACGCCCGCGACGGATAGGGACCGAACTGTCTCACGACGTTCTGAACCCAGCTCGCGTGCCGCTTTAATGGGCGAACAGCCCAACCCTTGGGACCGACTACAGCCCCAGGATGCGACGAGCCGACATCGAGGTGCCAAACCTCCCCGTCGATGTGAACTCTTGGGGGAGATAAGCCTGTTATCCCCAGGGTAGCTTTTATCCGTTGAGCGATGGCCCTTCCATACGGAACCACCGGATCACTAAGCCCGACTTTCGTCCCTGCTCGAGTTGTAGCTCTCGCAGTCAAGCTCCCTTATACCTTTACACTCTGCGAATGATTTCCAACCATTCTGAGGGAACCTTTGGGCGCCTCCGTTACCTTTTAGGAGGCGACCGCCCCAGTCAAACTGCCCGTCAGACACTGTCTCCGATAGGGATCACCTATCCGGGTTAGAGTGGCCATAACACAAGGGTAGTATCCCAACAACGTCTCCTTCGAAACTGGCGTCCCGATCTCATAGACTCCTACCTATCCTGTACATGTGGTACAGACACTCAATATCAAACTGCAGTAAAGCTCCATGGGGTCTTTCCGTCCTGTCGCGGGTAACCTGCATCTTCACAGGTACTAAAATTTCACCGAGTCTCTCGTTGAGACAGTGCCCAAATCATTACGCCTTTCGTGCGGGTCGGAACTTACCCGACAAGGAATTTCGCTACCTTAGGACCGTTATAGTTACGGCCGCCGTTTACTGGGGCTTCAATTCATACCTTCGCTTACGCTAAGCACTCCTCTTAACCTTCCAGCACCGGGCAGGCGTCACCCCCTATACATCATCTTACGATTTAGCAGAGAGCTGTGTTTTTGATAAACAGTTGCTTGGGCCTATTCACTGCGGCTGACTTAAAGTCAGCACCCCTTCTCCCGAAGTTACGGGGTCATTTTGCCGAGTTCCTTAACGAGAGTTCTCTCGCTCACCTGAGGCTACTCGCCTCGACTACCTGTGTCGGTTTGCGGTACGGGTAGAGTATGTTTAAACGCTAGAAGCTTTTCTTGGCAGTGTGACGTCACTAACTTCGCTACTAAACTTCGCTCCCCATCACAGCTCAATGTTATAGAACTAAGCATTTGACTCAGTTCACACCTCACTGCTTAGACAGACACTTCCAATCGTCTGCTTTAGTTAGCCTACTGCGTCCCTCCATCACTACATACTCTAGTACAGGAATATCAACCTGTTGTCCATCGGATACACCTTTCGGTCTCTCCTTAGGTCCCGACTAACCCAGGGCGGACGAGCCTTCCCCTGGAAACCTTAGTCTTACGGTGGACAGGATTCTCACCTGTCTTTCGCTACTCATACCGGCATTCTCACTTCTATGCGTTCCAGCGCTCCTCACGGTACACCTTCTTCACACATAGAACGCTCTCCTACCATACCTATAAAGGTATCCACAGCTTCGGTAAATTGTTTTAGCCCCGGTACATTTTCGGCGCAGGGTCACTCGACTAGTGAGCTATTACGCACTCTTTGAATGAATAGCTGCTTCTAAGCTAACATCCTAGTTGTCTGTGCAACCCCACATCCTTTTCCACTTAACAATTATTTTGGGACCTTAGCTGGTGGTCTGGGCTGTTTCCCTTTCGACTACGGATCTTAGCACTCGCAGTCTGACTGCCGACCATAATTCATTGGCATTCGGAGTTTATCTGAGATTGGTAATCCGGGATGGACCCCTCACCCAAACAGTGCTCTACCTCCAAGAATCTCTAATGTCGACGCTAGCCCTAAAGCTATTTCGGAGAGAACCAGCTATCTCCAAGTTCGTTTGGAATTTCTCCGCTACCCACAAGTCATCCAAGCACTTTTCAACGTGCCCTGGTTCGGTCCTCCAGTGCGTCTTACCGCACCTTCAACCTGCTCATGGGTAGGTCACATGGTTTCGGGTCTACGTCATGATACTAATTCGCCCTATTCAGACTCGGTTTCCCTACGACTCCGTCTCTTCAACTTAACCTCGCATCATAACGTAACTCGCCGGTTCATTCTACAAAAGGCACGCTCTCACCCATTAACGGGCTCGAACTTGTTGTAGGCACACGGTTTCAGGTTCTATTTCACTCCCCTCCCGGGGTGCTTTTCACCTTTCCCTCACGGTACTGGTTCACTATCGGTCACTAGGGAGTATTTAGGGTTGGGAGATGGTCCTCCCAGATTCCGACGGGATTTCACGTGTCCCGCCGTACTCAGGATACTGCTAGGTACAAAGACTATTTTAAATACGAGGCTATTACTCTCTTTGGCTGATCTTCCCAAATCATTCTTCTATAATCTTTGAGTCCACATTGCAGTCCTACAACCCCGAAGAGTAAACTCTTCGGTTTGCCCTCCTGCCGTTTCGCTCGCCGCTACTAAGGCAATCGCTTTTGCTTTCTCTTCCTGCAGCTACTTAGATGTTTCAGTTCACTGCGTCTTCCTCCTCACATCCTTAACAGATGCGGGTAACAGGTAGTACCTGTTGGGTTCCCCCATTCGGAAATCCCTGGATCATCGCTTACTTACAGCTACCCAAGGCATATCGTCGTTTGTCACGTCCTTCTTCGGCTCCTAGTGCCAAGGCATCCACCGTGCGCCCTTATTAACTTAACCTTATTTTTTTGACCTTTCAGTCATAAACTCTTATTAATACTACAGCGTTTTCGGTTTATTTTCTTGTTACTATTTGATATAGATATTCAATTTTCAATGTGCATTACTTGGTGATCTCTCACCAATGGAGCCTAGCGGGATCGAACCGCTGACCTCCTGCGTGCAAAGCAGGCGCTCTCCCAGCTGAGCTAAGGCCCCACAAGACCTCTCAAGACTAAACAAGACCAATGCGCAGTTCCTTATCCTTAGAAAGGAGGTGATCCAGCCGCACCTTCCGATACGGCTACCTTGTTACGACTTCACCCCAATCATCTATCCCACCTTAGGCGGCTGGCTCCTTACGGTTACCTCACCGACTTCGGGTGTTACAAACTCTCGTGGTGTGACGGGCGGTGTGTACAAGGCCCGGGAACGTATTCACCGCGGCGTGCTGATCCGCGATTACTAGCGATTCCGACTTCATGTAGGCGAGTTGCAGCCTACAATCCGAACTGAGACTGGCTTTAAGAGATTAGCTTGCCGTCACCGGCTTGCGACTCGTTGTACCAGCCATTGTAGCACGTGTGTAGCCCAGGTCATAAGGGGCATGATGATTTGACGTCATCCCCACCTTCCTCCGGTTTATTACCGGCAGTCTCGCTAGAGTGCCCAACTGAATGATGGCAACTAACAATAGGGGTTGCGCTCGTTGCGGGACTTAACCCAACATCTCACGACACGAGCTGACGACAACCATGCACCACCTGTCACCTCTGTCCCGAAGGAAAACTCTATCTCTAGAGCGGTCAGAGGGATGTCAAGACCTGGTAAGGTTCTTCGCGTTGCTTCGAATTAAACCACATGCTCCACCGCTTGTGCGGGCCCCCGTCAATTCCTTTGAGTTTCAACCTTGCGGTCGTACTCCCCAGGCGGAGTGCTTAATGCGTTAGCTGCGGCACTAAACCCCGGAAAGGGTCTAACACCTAGCACTCATCGTTTACGGCGTGGACTACCAGGGTATCTAATCCTGTTTGCTCCCCACGCTTTCGAGCCTCAGCGTCAGTTACAAGCCAGAGAGCCGCTTTCGCCACCGGTGTTCCTCCATATATCTACGCATTTCACCGCTACACATGGAATTCCACTCTCCCCTCTTGCACTCAAGTTAAACAGTTTCCAAAGCGTACTATGGTTAAGCCACAGCCTTTAACTTCAGACTTATCTAACCGCCTGCGCTCGCTTTACGCCCAATAAATCCGGACAACGCTCGGGACCTACGTATTACCGCGGCTGCTGGCACGTAGTTAGCCGTCCCTTTCTGGTAAGATACCGTCACAGTGTGAACTTTCCACTCTCACACTCGTTCTTCTCTTACAACAGAGCTTTACGATCCGAAAACCTTCTTCACTCACGCGGCGTTGCTCGGTCAGACTTTCGTCCATTGCCGAAGATTCCCTACTGCTGCCTCCCGTAGGAGTCTGGGCCGTGTCTCAGTCCCAGTGTGGCCGATCACCCTCTCAGGTCGGCTATGTATCGTCGCCTTGGTGAGCCGTTACCCCACCAACTAGCTAATACAACGCAGGTCCATCTGGTAGTGATGCAATTGCACCTTTTAAGCAAATGTCATGCAACATCTACTCTTATGCGGTATTAGCTATCGTTTCCAATAGTTATCCCCCGCTACCAGGCAGGTTACCTACGCGTTACTCACCCGTTCGCAACTCATCCAGAGAAGCAAGCTCCTCCTTCAGCGTTCTACTTGCATGTATTAGGCACGCCGCCAGCGTTCGTCCTGAGCCAGGATCAAACTCTCATTAAAAGTTTGAGTTCTCACTCATTTCTGTCACTGACAGATTTATTGTTTTTTCATTGTTCAGTACTACAACAATTGTTGTAGTGCCCTGCACATTGGTTCGTCTTGTTCAGTTTTCAAAGGTCTTTGTCACTCGCTTCTCTCAAGTGACAACTATATTAGTATATCACAGTCGCTTTCGCTTGTCAACACTTTTTTGAAACTTTTTTAAAACTTTTTTCATCAAGTGTCTCATCCGCAACATACCATAGTCCGTACGGGATTCGAACCCGTGTTACCGCCGTGAAAAGGCGGTGTCTTAACCCCTTGACCAACGGACC
>NZ_CAMHZD010000031.1 GCF_946190065.1 Streptococcus mitis | reverse complement strand
ACAGAACACATCTACGAAAAAGTTAAGACATCATTCAAGGATAAAGAAGGAAATGAAATTCCTAAATATCCAAGTGAACCAGGAACAGTCGATAAGAAAGATATTCCAGAATACCGCTTTGTAGAGACTAAGAAATTACCAAATGGTGATACAGAACACGTTTACGAAAAGGTAACAACTTTCTTTAAAGACAAAGACGGTAACGAAATTAGTGAAAAAGTAACTGGCTCTGTAGATAAGAAAGATATCCCAGGCTACCGCTTCGTAGAGACTAAGAAACTTCCAAATGGCGACATCGAGCATGTTTATGAGAAAGTCTCAACACCTTCACCTGCTCCTCAACCACATCCAGGTAAGCAAAATACAACTACTTGGACGGATGAGAATGGAAATCCATTGAAACCAACTGAGCCAGGTTCTAAAGAACCAGGAACAATTTCAGGTTATGAGTATGTGAAGACTGTGACCGATCAAAATGGAAATATCAGACATATCTTTAGAAAAGTTCAAACACCATCTCCAGTTGAACCGACTCAACCAGCACAACCGGTAGAGCCAGCAACTCCAGCAATGCCTGAACAGTCAGCGAAACCTCAAGTACAAGCAACACCAGCACAGCAAGTACAACCTACAGCAGCGAAAGAAGCTGAAGGTAAACGCGAATTGCCTAACACAGGTACAGAATCTAATGCTAGCCTAGCAGCACTTGGACTTCTTGGAGCCCTTAGTGGATTTGGACTTCTTGCTCGCAAGAAGAAAGAAGACTAAAAACTCATAGTTTTTGAGAAGATGATTCGTCATCTTCTTTTTTCTACCCTAAAATAGGCTCCATAATATCTATAGGGGATTTACCTACTACAAATAGTATAGAGCCACAAAGGGTGCTTTGTCGAGTAGAGGGCAAGTAAGGTTCTCTGACTTGTCTATTTCGTTTGACTTCTTTAGAAACAGTAGTCGGGTCTTTTAGAACAAGTTGCCCGATAGCTTTGAAGGTTTCACCGCGCTCTAGCCTAATTGGATGTCATTACGGTCTGAAAGGGTAAGGTGTTTATGTTTGGCATATGAATCTTATTTCTAACTCAAACGTCTCATATTTAATTCCATCATAAAAATCTGTTTTAGACTAACTTCCACTTTGAGCAGGCAAGTGGAAGTTACTTTGAGAAGTTAGCAAGTAATTATTTTAAATCATTAAACTTGTGTTATAAGTTTTATAATGATATAATTTAAGAGATGTTGATAATTATTGAGCACTCCGAACTCAGAATATTATACTCTTAATATTGCAAAAATATTTAAGGGGGGGGGCTTTTTATTTGTCTAAACATTCTAATATATTTTGAAGGAGGTTGTGGGTCTAATGAAAGGCAAACAACAACAAGATTTTCGAACGGAGAAGTACATTCGTTACGGTATCCGTAAATACAGCTTTGGAGCGGCATCGGTAGCGATTGCGGCTGGTTTGATGTTCCTAGGGAACGGTGCGGTATCAGCGACAGAAGTACAAAATGCTGAAACAGTAGTAGCAACAAATGCTTCTGATCAAGATAATAAGGAAAAGGCTGAGCCTAAGGCTGAAACAGTAGAAACTGTAAAACCAGAAACGGAAAAGGCTGCAGAAGTAAAACCTGAAGTTAAAGTAGAGGAAGCTAAAAAAGTAAATAAAGCAGTCCTTGAAGCAAGTATTGCAACTTTAGAGTCTAAACTTTCAACTGCTAAGTATGCAGACGCTACAGTAGTAAATTCGGCTAAGGAAGTATTGGCAACGGCTAAAGCAACTCTTGCCAAAACAGACGCTAGTCAAGTTGAAGTTGATACACAGGCAGAGCTTGTTACAGCTTTAAGCACAGTTGTAGTTGAATCAAACACTCTTGGTTTGGATAAAAAGCAAGAGGCAGAAAAAGTTGAAGCTGAAAAGACTGCTACAGCATCAGAAAAATCTCTTTCAGAAGCTAAAACTGTACTCGACAAAGCATTATCAGAGGCTGATGTAACAAATAGATTGGCAAATGCAGAACTTTCTAAAAAGGAAGTCAAAGAAGAAAATAAAGCAGCTGTAGAAGCAGCAGTAGCCAAAAACCAAGTTGTTCTTTCTGAAACAAAATCTCTTTTGGCTGAAAAAAGCGTAACAAAAGAACAAGTTGATGCCCAATTAGCACGATTAAACGAATCAATTCTGGCTGTTTATGATGAACTCCAAAAAGCAGGTGTCAATCGTAATGGCAAATTTGAAGTAGCATTGGCTGATGCGTCAGGTACAACAACTGGTAGAGTTGATGCGATTAAGAATGCTACTTTAGAAGCATATAAAGATGTAAAAAACTATAAATATTCAGCGAGTTTCTTAGGAGTAGAGAATAAACAACAATATACCGCGGACAAAAATAACGGTATCATGTGGTATGACTTCGGTAAGGCATATAAATCAGGTGGTAAAATCTCTGCGATTAGTAATGACTTAGGAAAACCAACTACAGATATTTCTATCTATGAAGATTCAAACGCAAACTTAAAACGTGACGCTCAAGCAGCTGGATTGACAAAAGCAACTGGATATCAACTAGCCCTACAAGTAGGTACAGTATTCGAACAAGAATTGTACCCTGGATATACTGTACGTATGGAAGTTACAGCTCTTAAACCATATGAGACTTCAGAAGTATATAAAGAACGTGCTCAAAAAGCAGGAGTTGAAGTAAAACATACTAAAGATAATTCAGAAATTACAAAGAACTCTATTCGTTATGATGGAACAGAAGTAGATGTACTAGTCCAAAAAGAAAAAGAAGGCGGACCTAGAACAGCAGGTATTGTTTCTGGGAACATGTTTAATAGATTTGGTTCTTCTAAAAACAATGCTACTATCGGGGTAACGTGGAAATTAACTCGTTTACTAAATGGTAAAGAGTTAAAAGGTGCCGATGTTCTATTGGCCGATGGAGAACAATTAACAAATACTGAAGCAGTTAACTATGTTACTGATGGTGGAAATTGGGAATTAGTAGAAGAAGCTAATGCGGCTCACAACCAACAAGGTGATGTATTAACAAATGCATTACCATCTGTTTCTTCAGATGGCAATGGTGGTTATAAATGGAATAATGGTACTTATGCTGAAGGGTACGCTGCACCACTTCGTCGTTGGGGACTAAACTCAACAGACGACTTGAAACAAGAAATGTATCTTGCTAACGGAACACCGAATACTCAAAGAGAGGGTGGAGCAGAAGACCGTCGTAATTTCTTTAACCGTAATGATAATGGATATTATAAAGCGTATTTAGATTTAGATGCTAATGGTGAGCCAAAACTAGGTTTAGGAACTAAAGTGATGGGACCATACCATACATTCAACGTTAATAGTTACTATAATACAAATGTACAAGGTTATGCGGCGAAAAATGGTTGGAATGCTTCTAGAACAATTCCTATTTTCGGATCTCGTGATGCTCAGAATGTATCTGTTTATATTAATGGGGCAGGAATGCAAAATGCTATGATTGGATTCTTAGCTGAGGATAAAGGAGATGCTCCAGCGACATACGGTGAGGCACGTCACAGTCTTAACGCAGTAAACCAAAGAACAGGGGAAGTATTACAACAACCACATTTAGGATCTACTAAACCAGACTTTGAAAAAAAATATGGTGTTGAAGAAGTGAATGGAAAACCTGTACTAACACCGATAGAGACACCTTCTTGGACAGGTGATGATGCAGTAAATATAACAAATAATGCTGGAATAAAAGATGAAGGAGAAGAACAGTTAGTTGGTGAAGGTAAGAAATATTCAGTAGTTACTTTATCAGACGGTACTACTCGTATTTCATTCAAAGCAAGTAGTGGAGCAGGAGAATTCACTAAACCTGACGGTACGAATCAATCATTAAACGGTAAGGCTTATGTACGTGGATGGATTGACTTTAACGAAAACGGGAAATTTGATCCAGAAGAGGAATCTGATGTAGTAGAAGTAAACGGAAATGATCAAGATGTGACATTAACTTTTACAAACAAAGCTAGAACTCAAGCGGCTTTAGAAGGTAAAGTATCACAACTAGGAACTCGTATCCGTATCGCTATGTCAAAAAATGAAATTTTAGTTCCTACAGGATCAGCAGCAACAGGTGAGGTAGAAGACTTCATAACACTATCAACTACAGCTCCTAAAGGTTCTGTAAAACAAACATCAGGTGCTCAAGGTGAAAAACAATCTGCAGTATTAACATTTACAGCATTTGGAACACAAAATACGGATCACTCAGCTGCAAACACAATCGATACAACAAAACTACCAGTTATCGTTTCAGCAGACGGAGTAGAACACGGACAATCTTATACAGTAGCAGGTCAAGGTACTTATACAGTTGATAATGATGGATTAGTGACGTTCACACCAGAAGCAACATTTGTTGGTACTGCAGATGGTATTTTTGTTCGTCGTGTAGATAAAAATGGAAACTCAACTGGATGGACAACATCTGTTTTACAAGATAAAGACACAGCAGTAACAGCTGCAAATGGAAGATCAACTTATACGAAATTCGATGGTAGCCTTGATGTCACTAAAGCAGTGGAAAAAACAATTTCACTTAGTGGTTTAACGACTACATCTATGGACGCAGTATATATTCCAACGGTGACACCAAAAGAATTAGAAGGTAAAAATGTAGATTCTACAGATATCCAAGGGAAACCACAAAAGAAAACTCCTACATTTAATCTAGCTGATACAACAACAGCAGTAACACCAAGTGAAAAATACCCAGCGAAATTAGTTGATGCCTCTGGTAATAAAGTAGATACACTAAAAGTAGATGGTGAAGGAACTTATACAATTAACCCAACAACTGGGGAAGTAACATTTACACCAGAACCAAACTTTAAAGGAACAGCTAAGCCAGTAACGATCGAGTTAGAAACTGCTGTAGGAGCAGATAAAAATGGAACTCCTGTGTTGAAGAAAGCAACAGCAACTTATACTCCAACTGTCGTAGGGGCAACACCAACAGCTCAGCTAGCTACTTCAACAGGAATTCAAGGTGAAGAGCAATCAGGAGTTGTATCATTCACTGCAGGTAAAGCAACAGTGGAAGGTGTAGAAAAAGAAGTACCACTTAAAGCTAACTCAGCGGTTCTACTTGATGCTTCAGGTAACCCAGTAGCGGCAGGTACTCCAGTAGATGCTTTAGATCCAGAAGGAAATAAAGTCGGGGAATACACAATTGACCCAACTACTAATACAGTAAAATTCACACCAACTAACAAAGAGTACAAAGGTAAAGTACAACCAGCTAACGTACAAGCAGAAGACGAAAACGGAACTAAAGTTAAAACAACTTATACTCCAACAATCGTAGGTGTTACACCAACTGCAGAACCAGCTGAAACAACAGATGTACAAGGTGTTGAACAATCTAAAGAAATAACATTCAAACCTGGTAAAGCAACTATCAACGGTGTAGAAAAAGAAGTACCACTTAAAACAGATTCATTTACATTATTAGATGAAAGTGGACAAGCAGCTCCATCAGTACCAGCTAAAAACCCAGCAGGAGATGTTATCGGTACTTACACACTTAAAGTGGTAGACGGTAAACCGACTGCGGTATTCACACCAACAGATAAAACTTATGCAGGAGAAGTTGCCCCAGTTACTATCCAAGCTAAAGATACAAATGGAACGCCAGTAACAACAACTTACACTCCAAATATTACTCCTGTAGAACCAACAGGAACTCCAACAACATCTGAAGGTGCACAAGGACAACCTCAAGAAGGAACTCCAACATTCACACAAGGTAATGATAAAGTTCCTATGAAGATCGATGCTACTCAACCAGCTAAATTAATCGATCCAGCTACTGGAAACCCAACTGATGAAACAACAATTCCAGCTAAAGATGCTAAAGGAAACACAGTTGGTACATACACTATCGAACCAACAACAGGTAAAGTAACATTCACACCTAACAAAGACTTCGTAGGTACTCCAGTACCAGCGACAGTTCAAGCCAAAGATGCGAATGGAACTCCAGCAACAGCTACTTATACACCAACAGTTAAACCAGTGACTCCAGAAGGTATCAACACATTCACAGAAGATATCCAAGGTGCACCTCAAAGTGGTAAACCACAATTCACACCTGGTAAGACTACAATTGATGGTAAAGAAGTAGAAGTACCAATGGATGACAATACACCAGCTAAACTGGTTGATCCAACTACTGGTCAAGAAGTAACAAGTGTAACAATTCCAGGAGAAGGAACTTATACAGTAGATCCAGATGGAACAGTACACTTCACTCCAGATAAACAATTCACAGGAAAAGGTAAAACATTAAAAGTAGTTCGTCAAGATACGAACGGAACAAAAGTTACTGCGGAATACACAGCAGTCGTTAAACCAGCTACACCAGAAGGGACAGAAGTTCTTACTGCAGCTGTTCAAGGTAAAGTACAAAGTGGTAAACCAAACTTCATCGGTGGTAAAGCGGAAGTTAACGGTGTTGAAAAAACTGTAGATATCGATAAAACTGTACCAGCGAAACTAATTGATCCTAAGACAGGTCAAGAAGCAACTACTGTAACAATCCCTGGAGAAGGAACTTATGAAGTTGCAGAAGATGGAACAGTAACATTCACTCCAGAAAAAGGATTTGTAGGAAAAGGTACAGAGCTTACTGTTAAACGTGTTGACTTAAATGGTACTCCAGCACTTGGTAAGTATACAGCTGTAGTAATCGGTACAAAACCAACTGCAGAACCATCAGTAACTTCAGATATCCAAGGTCAAACTCAAAGTCAACCAGTTAAATTCAAAGGTGGAACAGTTGAAGTAGAAGACCCAATGACAAAAGTTAAAACACAAGAAACTGTAGCCATTGATCCATCAACTTACACATTATTGGATGAAAGTGGACAACCAGCTACATCAGTACCAGCTAAAAACCCAGCAGGTGATGTAGTAGGTACATATACACTTGTTAAAGAAGAAGGTAAAGATCCAGTTGCAGTATTCACTCCAACAGTTAAATCTTACACAGGAGAAGTTAAACCAGTAACAGTTCAAGCGAAAGATACAAATGGAGTTGCAGTGACAACAACATACACTCCAAATATCACGCCTGTTAAACCAACTGCAAAAGCAGCTACTTCTGAAGGTGCTCAAGGTCAAGAGCAAAGCGGAACTCCAACATTCACTGAAGGACATGAAAAAGCTCCAATCGATAAAACTGTACCAGCTAAGTTAATCGCCCCAGAAACTGGTGAACCAACTGATGAAAAATCAGTAACAGTACCAGGAGAAGGAACTTATACAATTGATCCAGATACTGGAGTAGTAACGTTCAAACCAGAACCAAACTTCACAGGTAAAGCAACAGGAGTTGAAGTTCAACGTAAAGATACAAACGGAACTCCAGCTACAGCTAAATACACACCAACGGTTAAACCAGTAACACCAACATCAGATGATGTAGTATCTGAAGATATCCAAGGTGCTAAACAAACTGGTACTCCAGTATTCACACCAGGTAAAACAACAGTTAATGGTGAAACAGTAACGATCGAAATCGATCCTGCAGTTAAACCAACATTAGTAGGTGCTGACGAAGAAGGTAAAGTGGTAGTGCCAAACGAAGGAACATACACTATCGATGAAAATGGTGTTGTAACCTTCACTCCAGAACCAAACTTCACAGGTAAAGCTAGCGGAGTAACAGTTAAACGTGCTGACAAAAATGGTACAGAAGTAACTGCTAAATACACTCCAACAGTTAAACCAGTAACACCAACAGCTAAAGATACAACTACAACTGATGTACAAGGTGTAACTCAAAAAGGAACTCCAGTATTCACACCAGGTAAAACAACAGTTAACGGTGTAGAAAAAACAGTAGAATTATCTGATAAACCAGCTAAATTAGTAGATCCGAAAACAGGAGACCCTGTAGATTCAGTGACTGTAGATGGAGAAGGAACTTACACAGTAGCTCCAGACGGAACTGTAACATTTACTCCAAATAAAGACTTCACAGGTCAAGCAACAGGAGTAACAGTTAAACGTGAAGATAAAAACGGAACACCAGTAACTGCGAACTACACTCCAGTAGTATTACCAGTGACACCAACAGGAAAAGATGTAACCTCTATCGGTGAAAAAGGTGCAAAACAATCAGAAACACCGGTATTCAAAGCAGGAACAACTAAAGTAAATGGTAAAACAGTAGTAATCCCAATCGATGAAACTGTAGCGCCATCTCTTGAAGGTGCTGATGAAGAAGGTAAAGTAGTAGTACCAAACGAAGGAACATACACAATTGATTCAACTGGTAAAGTAACCTTCACTCCAGAACCAAACTTCGTAGGGAAAGCAAGTGGTGTAACCGTTAAACGTGTTGACGAAAATGGAACACCAGTAACTGCTACTTACACACCGACAGTTTTAGGTAAAACTTCTACTAAAGATGTGACATCTGAAGGTCCTAAAAATACCCCACAATCAAACACTCCAGAATTCAAAGGAGATGTAGATACAACAGTACCTCCAACATTCGAAGATGGAACAACTGAAAAAGTGGTACCAGGAGAAGGAACATACACAATCGACAAAGACGGTAAAGTAACGTTCACTCCAGAAGAAAACTTCGTAGGAACAGCTACTACAGTAGAAGTAGTACGTAAAGATAAGAATGGAAGAACAATCCAAGCTTCTTATACACCAACGGTACGTCCTGATACTAAGTATGTAGTAATAGGAAAAGATGGTAAAGAAACAGAATTAATTCCAACTAAAGATGGTAAGAACCCATCTGAAATTATCCCAGAATATAAAGTTGTTAAAACTGAAACAGATGAAAAAGGTAACACTAAACATATCTATGAAAAAGTAACTACAAAACATCTTGATTCAAAAGGAAACCCAATTCCAGGAACAACAACAGAAGAAGGAATAAAAGATCCTAAGACTCCAAAAGAAGTTCCAGGATACAAACTGGTTAAGACTGAGATTCTAGAAAGTGGAGATATCGAACATATCTACGAAAAAGTAACGACTTCATTCAAGGATAAAGAAGGAAATGAAATTCCAGGAAATCCAACAGAAGAAGGTGAACAACCTAAGAAAGACATCCCAGGCTACAAATTTGTAGAGACTAAGAAACTTCCAAATGGAGACACAGAACACGTCTACGAAAAAGTAACGACTTCATTCAAGGATAAAGAAGGAAACGCAATTCCAGGTAATCCAACAGAAGAAGGTGAACAACCTAAGAAAGATATCCCAGGCTACCGTTTCGTAGAAACTAAGAAACTTCCAAATGGAGATACAGAACACGTCTACGAAAAAGTAAC
>NZ_CAMHZD010000030.1 GCF_946190065.1 Streptococcus mitis | reverse complement strand
AAGGACTTAGCCCTGTACAATACAGAACTAAATCCTTTGCTTAAATTAATTGTCTAACTTTTTGGGGTCAGTACAATCGCATTAGCAGTCTTTTTCTTTAGCTTACTGGCGACAAGTACAGTATTGGCGGATGATACTGATTCAGAGGGTTGGAAATTTGTCCAAGAAAACGGAAGAACCTACTACAAGAAGGGGGACCTCAAAGAAACCTACTGGCGAGTGATTGATGGTAAGTACTATTATTTTGATTCTTTATCTGGAGAGATGGTTGTCGGCTGGCAATATATACCTGCTCCACACGAAGGGGTTACGATTGGTTTTTCTCTAAGGCAAGATATTGCTTTTAGACCAGATTGGTTTTACTTTGGTCAAGATGGGGTACTACAAAAATTTGTTGGTAAGCAAGTTTTAGAAGCAAAAACTGCTACAAATACCAACAAACATCATGGGGAACAATATGATAGTCCAGCAGAGAAACGAGTCTATTATTTTGAAGATCAACGTAGTTATCACACCTTAAAAACTGGTTGGGTTTATGATGAGGGGCACTGGTATTATTTACTGAAGGATGATGGATTTGATTCTCGCATCAACAGATTGACTGTTGGGGAACTAGCACGTGGTTGAACCAATGATAACTCAACTTGGTACTATCTAGATCCAACAACTGCTGCAATGCAAACTGGTTGGAAACAACTTGGTAATAACTGGTACTATCTCCGTTCATCAGGAGCAATGGCAACTGGCTGGTATCAGGAAGGCTCAACTTGGTATTATTTAGATCAGCCAAATGGCGATATGAAAACTGGTTGGCAAAACCTTGGGAACAACTGGTACTATCTCCGTTCATCAGGAGCTATGGCAACTGGTTGGTATCAGGAAGACTCAACTTGGTATTATCTAAATGCAAGTAATGACGATATGACGACAGGTTGGTTCCAGGTCAATGGCAAATGGTACTATGCTTATAGCTCAGGTGCTTTGGCAGTGAATACCACTGTAGATGGCTACTACGTCAACTATAATGGCGAATGGGTTCAATAATGAAAGAAGCGATTGTGAATGGAAACAATCGCTTTTTTTGTGAAAATATAATAAAATAGATAGGAGAGAATAAATACTTGTATGAAAAGATGAGACGGTTTTTTCGTCTAGTAAAAGGAAAAAATGACAAAAAAAATTGGTGTCGGTCAGGCACATAGTAAGATTATTTTAATAGGAGAGCATGCGGTTGTTTACGGTTATCCTGCTATTTCCTTGCCTCTTTTGGAGGTGGAGGTGACTTGTAAGGTAGTTCCTGCAGCGAGTCCTTGGCGTCTCTATGAAGAGGATACCTTGTCCATGGCAGTTTATGCTTCGCTGGAGTATTTGGATATCAAAGAAGCCTGTATTCGCTGTGAGATTGACTCGGCTATCCCTGAGAAACGGGGAATGGGTTCGTCAGCTGCTATCAGCATAGCGGCTATTCGTGCGGTATTTGACTACTATGAGGCTGATCTGCCTCATGATGTATTGGAAATCTTGGTCAATCGGGCTGAGATGATTGCCCATATGAATCCTAGTGGTTTGGATGCTAAGACCTGTCTAAGTGACCAACCTATTCGCTTTATTAAAAACGTAGGATTTACAGAGCTTGAGATGAATTTATCTGCCTATTTGGTCATTGCAGATACGGGCGTTTATGGTCATACTCGTGAAGCCATCCAAGTGGTTCAAAACAAGGGGAAGGATGCCCTGCCGTTTTTACATGCCTTGGGGGAATTGACCCAGCAGGCAGAAGATGCGATTAGACGAAAAGATGCTGAAGGACTGGGAAAAATCCTCAGTCAAGCGCATTTACATCTAAAAGAAATTGGTGTTAGTAGCCCTGAGGCGGATTCTCTAGTTGAAACGGCTCTTAGCCATGGTGCTCTGGGTGCCAAGATGAGCGGTGGTGGGCTAGGAGGCTGTATCATAGCTTTGGCAACCAATTTGACTCAAGCTCAAGAACTAGCAGAAAGATTAGAAGAGAAAGGAGCTGTTCAGACATGGATAGAGAGCCTGTAACAGTACGTTCTTACGCAAATATTGCTATTATCAAATATTGGGGAAAGAAAAAAGAGAAAGAGATGGTGCCTGCTACTAGCAGTATCTCTCTGACTTTGGAAAATATGTACACAGAGACGACTTTGTCGCCTCTACCGACGGATGCGATGGCTGATGCCTTTTATATCAATGGTCAGCTACAAAATGAGGCGGAGCATGCCAAAATGAGTAAGATTATTGACCGTTACCGTCCAGCTGGTGAGGGCTTTGTCCGTATCGATACTCAAAATAATATGCCTACCGCGGCGGGTCTGTCCTCAAGTTCTAGTGGTTTGTCCGCCCTGGTCAAGGCTTGTAATGCTTATTTCAAGCTTGGATTGGATAGAAGTCAGCTAGCGCAGGAAGCGAAGTTTGCCTCAGGCTCTTCCTCTCGGAGTTTTTATGGACCATTAGGTGCCTGGGACAAGGATAGCGGAGAGATTTACCTGGTAGAGACAGACCTGAAACTAGCTATGATTATGTTGGTACTAGAGGACAAGAAAAAACCAATCTCTAGCCGTGACGGGATGAAACTCTGTGTGGAAACTTCGACGACTTTTGATGACTGGGTCCGTCAGTCTGAGAAAGACTATCAGGATATGCTGGTTTATCTCAAGGAAAATGACTTTGCCAAGGTTGGGGAGTTAACGGAGGAAAATGCCCTGGCTATGCACGCTACGACCAAAACAGCATCACCAGCCTTTTCTTATCTGACGGATGCAAGCTATGAAGCAATGGACTTTGTCCGCCAGCTTCGTGAGCAAGGGGAAGCCTGCTACTTTACTATGGATGCTGGTCCCAATGTCAAGGTTCTCTGTCAAGAGAAAGACTTGGAGCATTTATCAGAAATCTTCGGTCAACGTTATCGCTTGATTGTGTCAAAAACAAAGGATTTGAGTCAAGATGATTGCTGTTAAAACTTGCGGAAAACTCTATTGGGCAGGTGAATATGCTATTTTAGAGCCAGGGCAGTTGGCCTTGATAAAGGCCATTCCTATCTATATGAAGGGAGAGATTGCTTTTTCTGATAGTTATCGTATCTATTCGGATCTGTTTGATTTTGCAGTGGATTTGACACCAAATCCTGACTATAGCTTGATTCAAGAAACAATTGCTTTAGTGGAAGATTTCCTCGTTTATCGTGGGGAGACCTTGCGACCTTTTTCTTTGGAAATCCGAGGAAAAATGGAACGAGAAGGGAAAAAGTTTGGTTTAGGTTCTAGCGGTAGCGTCGTTGTCTTGGTCATCAAGGCTCTGCTGGCTCTATATAATCTTTCGGTTGATCAGGATCTCTTGTTCAAGCTGGCCAGTGCTGTCTTGCTTAAGCGCGGAGACAATGGTTCTATGGGGGACATTGCCTGTATTGTGGCAGAGGATTTGGTTCTCTACCAGTCATTTGATCGCCAGAAGGTGGCTGCTTGGTTGGAAGAAGAAAACTTAGCGACTGTTTTAGAGCGTGATTGGGGCTTTTCAATCTCACACGTACAACCTGCCCTAGAATGTGATTTCCTAGTGGGATGGACCAAGGAAGTGGCTGTATCGAGTCACATGGTCCAGCAAATCAAGCAAAATATCAATCAGAATTTTTTAAGTTCCTCAAAAGAAACGGTGGTTTCTTTGGTAGAAGCCTTGGAACAGGGGAAATCAGAAAAAATTATCGAGCAAGTAGAAGTAGCCAGTAAGCTCTTAGAAAGCTTGAGCGCAGATATTTACACGCCTTCGCTTAGACAGTTGAAAGAAGCCAGTCAAGATTTGCAGGCTGTTGCCAAGAGTAGCGGCGCTGGTGGTGGTGATTGTGGTATTGCCTTGAGTTTTAATGAGCAATCAACTGAAACCCTAAAAAACCGTTGGGCCGATCTGGGGATTGAGCTCTTATACCAAGAAAGGATGGGACATGACGACAAATCGTAAGGATGAGCACATCCGCTATGCCCTTGAGCAGAAAAGTTCCTACAACAGCTTTGATGAGGTGGAGTTGATTCATTCTTCCTTGCCTCTTTACGACCTGGATGAAATCGATCTGTCGACAGAGTTTGCTGGTCGAAAGTGGGATTTTCCTTTCTATATCAATGCCATGACGGGTGGGAGTGAAAAAGGTAAAGAAATCAATCAAAAACTAGCTCAGGTGGCGGACGCCTGTGGGATTTTGTTTGTGACGGGATCTTATAGCGCAGCCCTCAAAGATTCAACAGATGACTCTTTTTCTGTCAAGTCTAGTCATCCAAATCTCCTTCTTGGAACCAATATTGGATTGGACAAGCCTGTCGAATTAGGTCTTCAGACTGTAGATGAGATGACCCCTCTTCTCCTGCAAGTGCATGTCAATGTCATGCAGGAATTACTCATGCCTGAGGGAGAAAGGAAGTTCAGATGCTGGCAATCGAATCTGGCAGACTATAGTAAGCAAATCCCCGTTCCGATTGTCCTCAAGGAAGTGGGCTTTGGAATGGATGTGAAGACCATCGAAAGAGCCTATGAATTGGGTGTTCGTACAGTGGATCTATCAGGTCGTGGTGGTACCAGCTTTGCCTATATTGAAAACCGTCGCAGTGGTCAACGTGATTACCTCAATCAATGGGGTCAGTCCACCATGCAGGCCCTTCTCAATGCCCAATACTGGAAAGATAAGGTCGAACTTTTGGTTAGCGGAGGGGTTCGGAACCCGCTGGATATGATTAAGTGTTTGGTCTTTGGCGCAAAGGCTGTAGGGCTGTCACGAACCGTTCTGGAATTGGTTGAAACCTATTCAGTCGAAGAAGTGATTGATATTATCCAAGGCTGGAAAGCGGATTTACGCTTAATCATGTGTGCTCTTAATTGTGCTACTATAGCAGGTTTGCAAAGCGTAGATTACATTCTTTATGGAAAATTAAAAGAAGCAAAGGATCAGATGAAAAAGGCGTAACCACCGCCTTTTTTCCATCTTCAGACCGAGGTGGCTTTTTTGAATTGTGATAAAATAGAAAGGAGAGGATGAACCTATGAGAAAATTTAAAATCTTTTTATTTATCGAAGCCTGTCTGTTGACAGGAGCTCTGATTTTGATGGTATCAGAGCATTTTTCGCGTTTTCTGCTGATTTTATTCCTCTTTTTGCTTTTGATTCGCTATTACACTGGTAAAGAGGGCAATAATCTTCTTTTAGTGGCGGCAACCATTCTCTTCTTTTTCATCGTCATGCTCAATCCTTTTGTGATTTTAGCTATTTTTGTTGCGGTTATATACAGCCTCTTTCTTCTTTATCCGATGATGAACCAGGAAAAAGAGCAGACCAATTTGGTTTTTGAAGAGGTGGTAACGGTTAAGAAGGAGAAAAATCGTTGGTTTGGCAATCTCCATCATTTTTCAAGCTACCAGACTTGCCAGTTTGATGATATCAATCTCTTTCGCCTCATGGGCAAGGATACCATTCATCTGGAGAGGGTCATCTTAACTAATCACGATAATGTCATTATCCTCAGAAAGATGGTAGGTACGACCAAAATCATTGTGCCTGTAGATGTGGAAGTCAGTCTCAGCGTTAACTGTCTCTATGGTGATTTGACTTTCTTTAACCAGCCCAAGCGACCCCTCCGAAATGAACACTATCATCAAGAAACAAGAGACTACCTTAAGAGTAACAAGAGTGTCAAGATTTTCTTGACCACTATGATTGGAGATGTTGAGGTGGTTAGAGGATGAAAAAACAAGCCTATGTAATCATTGCTCTCACCTCCTTTATGTTTGTCTTATTTTTCTCTCACAGCTTAATGGACATCCTTGACTTTGACTGGTCTATTTTCCTGCATAATGTTGAAAAAACAGAAAAATTTGTCTTTTTGTTGTTGGTATTCAGCTTGTCCATGACCTGTCTTTTAGCCCTGTTTTGGCGAGGTGTGGAAGAGCTTTCTCTAAGAAAAATGCAGGCTAATCTTAAGCGTTTGTTGGCAGGGCAAGAAGTGGTTCAGGTTGCAGATCCAGATTTGGATGCCAGCTTTAAGTCCTTATCTGGCAAACTTAACCTCTTGACAGAAGCACTTCAAAAGGCTGAAAATCACAGTCTTGCTCAGGAAGAGGAAATCATCGAGAAAGAACGGAAGCGGATTGCTCGGGATTTGCACGATACAGTCAGTCAGGAGTTGTTTGCGGCCCACATGATTTTGTCAGGCGTCAGTCAGCAGGCTTTGAAATTGGATAGAGAAAAGATGCAGATCCAGTTGCAGAGTGTTACAGCCATCCTTGAAACAGCCCAGAAGGATTTGCGGGTCTTGCTCTTGCATTTGCGACCAGTTGAATTGGAACAGAAGAGCTTGATTGAAGGGATTCAAATTCTCCTAAAAGAGCTTGAGGACAAGAGCGATCTCAAGGTTAGTTTCAAGCAAAATGTGACGAAATTGCCCAAGAAAATCGAGGAGCATATCTTCCGCATCTTGCAGGAGTTGATCAGCAATACCCTCCGCCATGCCCAGGCCTCTTGTTTGGATGTCTATCTCTATCAGACGGATGTTGAATTGCAGCTGAAGGTGGTGGATAATGGGATTGGTTTCCAGTTGGGGAGCTTAGACGACTTGAGTTATGGACTTCGTAATATCAAGGAGCGGGTCGAAGATATGGCAGGGACGGTTCAGTTATTAACAGCTCCCAAGCAAGGACTGGCAGTTGATATCCGTATTCCCTTGTTAGGTAAGGAATCATAAAGGAGTAGAGATGAAAATTTTACTAGTAGATGACCATGAAATGGTCCGATTGGGCTTGAAAAGTTACTTTGACCTCCAAGACGATGTAGAAGTTGTGGGCGAGGCGGCAAACGGGTCTCAAGGTATTGACTTGGCCTTGAAACTGCGTCCAGATGTCATTGTCATGGATATCGTTATGCCTGAGATAAATGGAATTGATGCGACCTTGGCTATCCTCAAAGAATGGCCTGAAGCCAAGATTTTGATTGTGAGCTCTTATTTGGACAATGAAAAAATCATGCCCGTCTTAGATGCAGGTGCTCGTGGCTATATGCTTAAGACTTCTAGTGCCGACGAACTGCTCCATGCTGTCCGTAAGGTGGCTGCTGGGGAGTTGGCCATTGAGCAAGAGGTCAGCAAAAAAGTCGAATACCACCGCAATCACATAGAACTACATGAGGACCTGACTGCGCGTGAGCGAGATGTTCTCCAACTCATCGCCAAGGGCTACGAAAATCAGCGTATCGCAGATGAACTTTTTATCTCTCTCAAGACGGTCAAGACCCACGTGTCCAACATTCTTGCCAAACTTGAAGTCAGCGATCGTACCCAAGCTGCAGTCTATGCCTTTCAGCATCATTTGGTAGGGCATGAGGATTTTTAGATGAGTCTAACAGATTTACTTGAGGAGCTAGAAGCAGCAAAAAATCCTAAAAAAGCAGGGCCTATGGAGGCCTATATGCGTCATCAATTTTCCTTTCTAGGCGTTGCGGCGCCAGAAAGAAATAAACTCTATAAAAAATACTTTCCAGAAGCGAAAAAAACAAAGATTATCGATTGGGATTTTGTAGATACTTGCTGGGAAAAAGAGTCTAGAGAATACCAGTATGTGGCTGCCAATTATTTGAAAGCAATGCAGTCTTATCTAACGGAGAACGATTTACCTAAGCTTGAGCGGTTAATCTTCACAAAATCCTGGTGGGATACGGTGGATATCCTAGATCGAGTAGTAGGGAGTTTGGTGTATGAGAAGCAGGAACTGGAAAAAATAATCCTCCAATGGAGCCTGTCAGACAATATCTGGTTGAGACGCATCGCTATTGACCACCAGTTGTTAAGAAAAGAGAAGACCAATGTTCAATTACTGGAAAAGATTCTGCTTCATAATTTGAATCAAACAGAATTCTTTATCAATAAAGCCATTGGCTGGGCTCTGAGAGACTACTCCAAAACGAATCCAACTTGGGTAGCAGGCTTCATTGAGAAAAACAAGGAAAGAATGGCTGACCTTAGTATCAAAGAAGCAAGCAAGTACCTCTAGCGTTATTGAAAAGCGCATTCATTACTTGAAAAAAGTCGCCCATTTATGTTATAATAGACTGTATTTAAAAAATTTTAAGGAGAAATGACAGAATGTCTGTATCATTTGAAAACAAAGAAACAAACCGTGGTGTCTTGACTTTCACTATCTCTCAAGACCAAATCAAACCAGAATTGGATCGTGTCTTCAACTCAGTGAAGAAATCTCTTAATGTTCCAGGTTTCCGTAAAGGTCACCTTCCACGTCCTATCTTCGACAAAAAATTTGGTGAAGAGTCACTTTACCAAGACGTTATGAACGCTCTTTTGCCAAATGCTTATGAATCAGCTGTAAAAGAAGCTGGTCTTGAAGTGGTTGCTCAACCAAAAATTGACGTAACTTCAATGGAAAAAGGTCAAGACTGGGTTATCACTGCTGAAGTCGTTACAAAACCTGAAGTAAAATTGGGTGACTATAAAAACCTTGAAGTATCAGTAGATGTTGAAAAAGAAGTAACTGACGCTGACGTTGAAGAGCGTATCGAACGCGAACGCAACAACTTGGCTGAATTGGTTATCAAAGAAGCTGCTGCTGAAAACGGCGACACTGTTGTTATCGACTTCGTTGGTTCTATCGACGGTGTTGAATTTGACGGTGGAAAAGGTGAAAACTTCTCACTTGGACTTGGTTCAGGTCAATTCATCCCAGGTTTCGAAGACCAATTGGTAGGTCACTCAGCTGGTGAAACTGTTGATGTTATCGTAACATTCCCAGAAGACTACCAAGCAGAAGACCTTGCAGGTAAAGATGCTAAATTCGTGACAACTATCCACGAAGTAAAAGCTAAAGAAGTTCCAGCTCTTGATGATGAACTTGCAAAAGACATCGATGAAGAAGTTGAAACACTTGCTGAATTGAAAGAAAAATACCGCAATGAATTGGCTGCTGCTAAAGAAGAAGCTTACAAAGATGCCGTTGAAGGTGCAGCAATCGATAAAGCTGTAGAAAATGCTGAAATCGTAGAACTTCCAGAAGAAATGATCCACGAAGAAGTTCACCGTTCAGTAAATGAATTCCTTGGAAACTTGCAACGTCAAGGTATCAACCCTGACATGTACTTCCAAATCACTGGAACTACTCAAGAAGACCTTCACAATCAATATCAGGCAGAAGCTGAGTCACGTACTAAGACTAACCTTGTTATCGAAGCAGTTGCGAAAGCTGAAGGATTTGACGCTTCAGAAGAAGAAATCCAAAAAGAAATCGAGCAATTGGCAGCAGACTACAACATGGAAGTTGCACAAGTTCAAAACTTGCTTTCAGCTGACATGTTGAAACACGATATCACTATCAAAAAAGCTGTTGAATTGATTACAAGCACAGCAACAGTTAAATAATCTTATACTCTTCGAAAATCAAATTCAAACCACGTCAGTGTCGCCTTACCGTACTCAAGTACAGCTTGCGGCTAGCTTCCTAGTTTGCTCTTTGATTTTCATTGAGTATTAATAAACAAAAATCCCACCTGAATTGTACTGACCCCAAAAAGTTAGACAATTAATTTATGCGAAGGATTTAGTTCTGTATTGCACAGGACTGAGTCCTTTT
>NZ_CAMHZD010000029.1 GCF_946190065.1 Streptococcus mitis | reverse complement strand
AACTACGTGAAGAATGACGGTTCTAAAGCTGCAGAGCCAGTTAAAGAAACATTAACATTCACACGTAAAGCGAAAATCAATGCTGTAACTGGAGAAGTAACATACTTAGATAACGATGGAAATGCAACAACTAAAGAAGCAGCTCCATGGACTCCAGTAAATAATGATACAACATTTGATAAAGTAACTTCACCATCAGTTCCTGATTACACACCAACTAGAGCTGAAGTTCCAGCTAAAGAAAATGTAACAGCAACAGATGAAGATATCGTTGAAACAGTAGTGTACAACCCTGCGAAAGTAACGGTTACACCAAACGATCCAAATGTTGATCCAGAAAAACCACTGAATCCAAACGATCCAAATGGTCTGAAATACAAAGATCTAAAACTTACTGAAGAAGTTAAACGTACAATTACCTATACTTACGCAGATGATGTAGCAGATACATCTAAACGTGGAACTGATGCAGCACCTAAACATGAAACTACTGTATCATTCACTCGTACAGCAACTGTTAACCAAGCAACAGGTGAAGTAACTTACGGTGACTGGACTGCAGTAAACAACGATACTACATTAGAAGGTAAAACAGAACTTCCAGTAATTCCAGGATATGTAGCAACAGGAGATGTAGAATCAGTTAAGAAAGATGTAGCAAACGTTTCAGCAACTGATAAAGATATCGTTGAAAAAGTTGTGTATAAAGACTTAGGTAAATATGTACCAGTAGTACCGGATGGAACAACTCCTCCAACTATTACTGATCCTAAGTATCCAAACAACCCAACGGATCCTACAAAACCAGGTGAACCAACAACAACGATCCCTAATGTTCCAGGTTTAACACCATTAGATCCATCTACTGGTAAACCATTAGAACCAAAAGATCCAAATGATTTAACAAAAGGTTACAAACCACCAGTACCACAAGATCCAAGTAAAGACACAAACATCGTTTATGTTGCAGATGGATCACAAGTAACGGTAGTTCACTTCGTAGATGAAGACGGTAATGCAGTTCATACTTCATTCGTAGAAGCAGGAGATGCAGGATCTAAATTCACTAAAGTAGGTGAAGTAACGAAAGTTGTTGACGAACTTAAAGCAGCTGGATACGTAGTAGTACCTAATAAAGCAGGTCAAGCTGAATATCCAGGTGAAGCAGGAGTATTCGATAGTGTGGATGATAAAGGTGAAAACGGAGTGTCACAAGTTTACTACGTAACGGTAGCTAAGACAGTTCCAGTAACACCAACAACTCCACAAAACCCTAACGAAGATCCTAAGAATCCTAAACCAGGAGATCCAATCGATCCAAACAAACCAGATGGACCAAAATGGACTGAAGATGCTCTTAATAAACTAAACAACATCAAGTCAGTAACTCGTACAATTACTTACGTTAAAGATGGTACTGATGAAGAAGTATCTACTACAGAAGCTCCAAAAGTAACTAATAAAGTAAGCTTCACACGTACAGCAATTGTAAATCCAAAAGACGGTTCAGTAGTAGGATACGATACAAACGGTGACGGTAAAGTAGATCTTCCAGCAACAGACACTACAAATGGATGGACAGCTGCAGGAACAGCTAAATTTGCAGAAGTTAAATCACCAGTTGTTAAAGGATATGTTGTAAAACCTAACCAAGATACACAAGGTGACTTAGTAGAAGCTGATGGATCTAAAGTTAAAGCATCTACAACAGACTTAACAGTAGATTCAGCTAACCAAGATCTGAAAGTTAGATACGTACCAGTTGGAACATGGACTCCGAAAGTACCAGATGGTGAAACACCGATCGATCCAATTCCATATCCAAACGATCCAAAAGATCCAGGAAAAGTGGTAGATCCAAACAAACCAACAGATCCAAATGATCCAAATAAACCAAGTGTACCAGTAGTTCCACATATTCCAGGTACAACACCTAAAGATCCAAATGGAAACCCACTGAAACCAGTAGATCCAGAAGATCCAAGTAAAGGATATGTACCACCAACACCTACGACACCAACAGAAAATACTGTAATTGAGTATGTAAAAGATGATCAAAAAGCAGTAACTAAATTCGTAGATCCAAGTGGAAACCCAATTCCAGGTGTGAATAACATCGAAGAAAAAGGTAAGTCAGGTGAGCCATTAACGAAAGCAACAGAAGTAACTAATGAAATTGCTAAGTTAATCGCTAAAGGATATGAGTTAGTAAGCAACAACTACGGTAAAGATAACAACGGAAACTTCGATAAAGATTCTGGAAAAGATCAAGAATACACTGTAGTGTTAACACCTCACGTTGAGCCAATTAAACCATTTGACCCAACTAACCCGAACGATCCTAACAAACCAAAACCTGGTACACCAATCGATCCAAATAATCCTGATGGACCAAAATGGACTGAAGAGTTAATCAAGTCACTAGAAACGACTAAACACGTTACTCGTACAATTTCATACGTGGATAAAGATGGAAACAAAGTTGAGTACACAGACAAAGATGGAAACAAATCTACAGCTGATGTAACTGACAAAGTAACCTTCACTCGTGAAGCTAAGATTAATCTTGTAACTGGTAAAATCGAATATGGTAAATGGACTCCAGTAAACAACGATACTACATTTGATAAAGTAACATCACCAGTAGTTCCAGGATACGTTCTGAAAGATCCAGCTCAAAAAGAAGTAGCTGAAACTACAGGATTAACTGAGAACTCTAAAGATGAAAACATCAAAGTGGTTTACGTACCAGTTGGAAGACTTGTACCGAAAGTACCAAATGGTGTAACTCCACCAACTCCAACTCCTTACGATAACGATCCACAAGATCCAGGTAAAGTTGTACCACCAAGTCCAACTAAACCACAAGATCCACAAGATCCAAATAGTCCGAAAGTACCGGTAATTCCTCATATCCCAGGAACAACACCAAAAGTTCCACAAGACCCAACGAAACCAGTGGATCCAAACACTAACCCACTTGTACCGTTGAAACCAGTGGATCCAAAAGATCCATCTAAAGGATATGAAGTACCACCAGTACCAACAAATCCAGGTACGGATACACCAATCGTTTACGAAAATGATAAACAAAAAGCTATCACAAACTTCGTAGATAACAATGGTAAAGTAGTATCTGATCCAGTAGTAGATCAAGGTGATTCAGGTTCTAAATTCACGAAGAATGGTGAAGTTGAAGATAAGATTAAAGAACTTCTTAAGAAAGGTTACATTGTAACAAGCAATGATTACCCTTCAGCAGATACAGATAGAGTATTCGATAACGATAAAGATAAAGATCAAATCTTTAACGTAAAAGTTACTCCACTAATCGTGCCAACAGATCCAAACAGCCCTGATAAACCACAGGTACCAACAGATCCAACGAAACCAGTAGGTCCAAATAACCCACTGAAACCAGTAACACCATCAAATCCAGAACCAGGTAAACCAGTGTTCCCTGAAGATCCAAACAGTCCAGTATGGCCTGAAACAGTGAAAGACTTAGTAACAGAATCTTCTGCAACTCGTACAATCACTTATGTAGATCGCAATGGAAAAGAAGTAGCAGCTACTCACACTGAAACAATCAAGTTCAAACGTACTGCGAAAGTGAACCTAGTAACTGGAGATATCACATATGGTGAATGGACAGTAGTAGGTGATGATACTATTCTAAATGGTAACCCATTACCATCAGTGAAAGGATACATCGCTCGTGGTGGAGATATCAAAGAATCACAAGAAGATATCAAAGCAGAAGCAGGTAAAAACATTACGCAAACTGTAGTGTATGCTAAACTTGGTTCTTGGATTCCAAGATTGCCAGAGGGACAAACAAATGTTCCACCAACTCCATATCCAAACGATCCAACAGATCCAACTAAACCAGGAACAGATAAACCAAAAGTACCTTACGTACCAGGATTTATCCCTGTAGATCCAAATGGAAATCCATTGAAACCAGTGGATCCAAACGATCCAACGAAAGGATATGAAGTACCAGATGTACCGGCAGATCCAACTCAAGATACGCCAATTAAGTACATTCCTGTTCCTACACCAAATAATGGTGGTGGCAACAATGGAGGCGGAGGTGGTAATACACCAACTCCACAACCTCAACCAAATCCAACTCCACAACCAGAACCTAGTCCTGCGCCAAATCCTGTTCCAGTGACACCTGAGACTCCTGAACAACCAGTAGCTCCAGTGACACCAGAACAACCAGCAGAGCCTGCTACACCACAGTATATGGATGGTCAACGTGAACTTCCAAATACAGGTACAGAAGCACACTCTAGCCTTGCAGCACTTGGACTTCTAGGAGCCTTGAGTGGATTCGGATTGATTGCTCGTAAGAAAAGAAAAGACGAAGAATAATTCTGACTTTCTTTCAAACAGTGATTGATTCAGCCTAAGAAAGAACTTGAGATTTACTATCTCAGGTTCTTTTCTTTTTTGAAAATGGTATAATATAGTGAGAAGGATAGAGGAGAAGTGTAAATTGATCGCACAACTAGATACAAAAACAGTCTATAGTTTTATGGAGAGCGTCATTTCGATTGACAAGTATGTGAGAGCAGCTAAAGACTATGGCTACACTCATCTGGCTATGATGGATATTGATAATCTTTATGGGGCTTTTGAATTTCTAGAGGTTACAAAAAAATACGGCATTCATCCTTTATTAGGGCTTGAAATGACTGTGTTTGTAGATAATCAGGAAGTGAATCTGCGTTTTTTAGCCCTATCTAGTGTGGGCTATCAGCAGTTGATGAAACTTTCAACAGCCAAGATGCAGGGGGAGAAAACTTGGTCTGTCCTGTCCCAGTACCTAGAGGATATCGCGGTTATTGTACCCTATTTTGATGGATTGGAGTCGTTAGAATTAGGTTGTGATTACTATATTGGAGTTTATCCAGAAACACTGGCAAGCGAATTTCATCATCCTATTTTGCCCCTTTATCGGGTCAATGCCTTTGAAAGCAGGGATAGAGAAGTTTTGCAAGTTTTAACAGCGATTAAAGAAAACCTACCACTCAGAGAAGTCCCCTTGCGTTCACGACAAGATGTTCTTTTATCAGCAAGTTCTTTAGAGAAATTATTTCAAGAACGTTTTCCGCAAGCCTTGGACAATTTAGAAAAGCTTATTTCAGGTATTTCTTATGATTTGGATACGAGTCTGAAACTGCCTCGTTTTAACCCAGCTAGACCAGCCGTAGAAGAGTTGAGAGAACGTGCTGAACTGGGGCTTGCTCAGAAGGGATTGTCTGGTAAAGAATATCAAGATCGACTAGATCAAGAATTGGCTGTTATTCATGATATGGGCTTTGATGATTATTTCTTGGTCGTTTGGGATTTGCTGCGTTTCGGACGTTCGAAAGGCTATTATATGGGAATGGGACGGGGTTCTGCAGTAGGTAGCTTGGTTTCTTATGCCTTGGACATCACAGGGATTGACCCAGTCGAGAAAAACCTGATTTTTGAACGTTTCCTCAATCGTGAACGCTATACTATGCCTGATATTGATATTGATATCCCAGATATTTATCGTCCAGATTTTATCAGATATGTTGGCAATAAATATGGTAGTAAACATGCTGCACAAATCGTTACTTTTTCAACCTTTGGAGCCAAGCAAGCTCTGCGAGATGTTTTAAAACGATTCGGCGTGCCAGAGTATGAATTATCTGCAATTACCAAGAAAATCAGTTTTCGGGACAATCTCAAGTCGGCTTATGAGGGCAATCTCCAGTTCCGTCAGCAAATCAATAGTAAGTTAGAATACCAAAAAGCCTTTGAGATTGCTTGCAAGATAGAGGGCTATCCAAGACAAACCTCTGTCCATGCGGCTGGTGTTGTGATTAGTGACCAGGATTTGACGGACTATATTCCTCTGAAGCATGGTGATGAAATTCCACTGACTCAGTATGATGCTCATGGTGTTGAAGCTAGTGGGCTTTTGAAAATGGACTTTCTGGGACTACGAAATCTGACCTTTGTCCAGAAAATGCAAGAGTTGCTTGCTGAAACAGAAGATATTCACTTGAAAATAGAAGAAATCGATTTGGAAGACAAAGAAACGCTGGCTTTATTTGCTGCTGGAAATACAAAAGGGATCTTTCAATTTGAGCAACCTGGTGCCATTCGCTTGCTCAAGCGTGTGCAGCCAGTCTGTTTTGAAGATGTCGTAGCGACTACGTCTCTAAATCGACCAGGTGCTAGTGACTATATCAATAATTTTGTGGCAAGAAAGCATGGTCAGGAAGAAGTGACTGTTCTGGATCCAGTACTGGAGGATATTTTGGCTCCAACCTACGGCATTATGCTCTATCAGGAGCAGGTTATGCAGGTTGCCCAGCGTTTTGCTGGATTTAGTCTTGGGAAAGCCGATATTTTGCGTCGTGCTATGGGGAAAAAGGATGCCTCTGCCATGCATGAGATGAGGGAATCCTTTATTCAAGGGGCATTAGAAGCTGGTCATACTGTGGAAAAAGCAGAGCAGGTCTTTGATGTCATGGAGAAGTTTGCTGGTTATGGTTTTAACAGGTCACACGCCTATGCCTACTCAGCCTTGGCCTTCCAGCTGGCCTATTTCAAAACACATTATCCAGCCATCTTTTATCAGGTCATGCTGAATTCTGCCAATAGTGATTACCTAACAGATGCATTAGAAGCAGGCTTTGTAGTAGCCCCTCTGTCCATCAACACCATTCCCTATCACGATAAAATTGCCAACAAGTCTATCTATCTAGGTTTGAAATCGATTAAGGGAGTCAGCAAGGATTTGGCGCTTTGGATTATTGAAAATAGACCCTATTCGAGCATTGAAGATTTTATAGCTAAACTACCTGAGAATTACCTGAAACTTCCTCTGCTAGAACCTTTGGTAAAAGTTGGTCTTTTCGATTTATTTGAGACAAATCGTCAAAAAGTATTTAATAACTTAGCTAATCTATTTGAATTTGTAAAAGAGTTAGGTAGCTTGTTTGGAGACACCATTTATAGTTGGCAAGATTCGGAGGACTGGACAGAGCAAGAAAAATTCTACATGGAACAAGAGTATCTAGGAGTAGGAGTTAGCAAACACCCACTACAGGCTATTGCAAGCAAGGCTATTTATCCGATTACTCCAATCGGAAATTTATCAGAAAATAGTCACTCTATTATCCTGGTTGAAGTTCAGAAGATAAAAGTAATTCGAACCAAAAAGGGTGAAAACATGGCTTTCTTACAAGTAGATGACAGTAAGAAAAAATTGGATGTCACTCTCTTTTCAGATTTATATCGACAGGTTGGGCAGGAACTAAAAGAAGGAGCCTTCTACTATATCAGAGGGAAAGTCCAGTCCCGTGATGGCCGTCTGCAAATGATTGCACAAGAATTAAGAGAAGCAGTGGCTGAACGCTTTTGGATTCAGGTAAAAAATCATGAATTTGATCAAGAAATTTCGAGAATTTTAGACCAGTATAAAGGCCCAATCCCAGTTATCATCAGGTATGAAGAGGAACAAAAAAACATTGTATCTCCTCATCATTTCGTAGCTAAAACTGATGAATTAGAAGCGAAATTGAATGGAATGGTTATGAAAACGATTTATCGCTAAAATTACGGAAAATAGAAGAATTTTCAACGTAAATGTGGTATAATCAGTAAGAATGTTAAAAGAAAAAGGAGCATAAACCAAATGAAACGTATTGCTGTTTTGACTAGTGGTGGAGACGCCCCTGGTATGAACGCTGCCATCCGCGCAGTTGTTCGTCAAGCAATTTCAGAAGGAATGGAAGTTTTTGGTATCTATGATGGATATGCTGGTATGGTTGCTGGTGAAATTCATCCCCTAGATGCAGCTTCAGTAGGAGACATCATTTCTCGTGGTGGTACTTTCCTTCACTCAGCTCGCTACCCAGAGTTCGCTCAACTTGAAGGGCAACTTAAGGGGATTGAGCAATTGAAAAAACACGGGATTGAAGGTGTAGTTGTTATCGGTGGTGACGGATCTTACCACGGTGCTATGCGTTTGACTGAACATGGCTTCCCAGCTATCGGTCTTCCAGGTACAATCGATAACGATATCGTTGGTACAGACTTCACAATCGGTTTTGACACAGCGGTTACGACTGCTATGGACGCTATTGATAAGATTCGTGATACATCATCAAGTCACCGTCGTACTTTTGTTATCGAAGTTATGGGACGTAACGCAGGTGATATCGCTCTTTGGGCTGGTATTGCAACTGGTGCTGATGAAATCATCATCCCTGAAGAAGGCTTCAAGATGGAAGATATCGTAGCAAGCATCAAAGCTGGTTATGAGTGTGGTAAAAAACACAATATCATCGTCTTGGCTGAAGGTGTGATGTCTGCGGCTGAATTTGGTCAAAAACTGAAAGAAGCTGGAGATACAAGCGACCTTCGTGTGACAGAACTTGGACATATTCAACGTGGTGGTTCTCCAACTGCGCGTGACCGTGTTTTAGCATCACGTATGGGTGCTCATGCTGTTAAACTTCTTAAAGAAGGTATCGGTGGTGTTGCGGTTGGTATCCGTAATGAGAAAATGGTTGAAAACCCAATTCTTGGTACTGCAGAAGAAGGGGCATTGTTCAGCTTGACTGCAGATGGTAAGATTGTGGTTAACAACCCACACAAGGCTGATCTTGAACTATCTAGCTTGAATAAGAGCTTGTCATAATTTATAATTTAGTTAATAAGACCAAAAAGGTCATATATATAAAGGAGTCACAAAAATCATGAACAAACGTGTAAAAATCGTTGCAACTTTGGGACCTGCGGTAGAAATCCGTGGTGGTAAAAAATTCGGTGATGACGGATACTGGGGTGAAAAACTTGATGTTGAAGCTTCAGCTAAAAACATTGCTAAATTGATTGAAGCTGGTGCTAACACATTCCGTTTCAACTTCTCACACGGTGACCACCAAGAACAAGGTGACCGTATGGCAACTGTTAAACTTGCTGAAAAACTTGCAGGTAAAAAAGTTGGTTTCCTTCTTGATACAAAAGGACCAGAAATCCGTACAGAATTGTTTGAAGGAGATGCAAAAGAGTACTCATACAAAACTGGTGAGAAAATCCGTGTTGCAACTAAACAAGGAATCAAATCAACTCGTGATGTGATTGCATTGAACGTTGCTGGCGCTCTTGATATCTATGATGATGTTGAAGTTGGTCGTCAAGTTTTGGTTGACGATGGTAAACTTGGTCTTCGTGTGGTTGCTAAAGATGACGCAACTCGTGAATTCGAAGTTGAAGTTGAAAACGATGGCGTAATTGCTAAACAAAAAGGTGTTAATATCCCTAACACTAAAATTCCTTTCCCAGCTCTTGCTGAACGTGATAACGACGATATCCGCTTTGGTCTTGAACAAGGTATCAACTTCATCGCGATTTCATTCGTACGTACTGCAAAAGACGTGAACGAAGTTCGTGCAATCTGTAAAGAAACTGGAAACGGACACGTTCAATTGTTCGCTAAAATCGAAAACCAACAAGGTATCGATAACTTGGATGAAATCATCGAAGCTGCTGATGGTATCATGATTGCTCGTGGTGACATGGGTATCGAAGTACCATTCGAGATGGTTCCAGTTTACCAAAAAATGATCATCAAGAAAGTCAATGCTGCAGGTAAAGTTGTTATCACTGCAACAAACATGCTTGAAACAATGACTGAAAAACCACGTGCAACTCGTTCAGAAGTATCAGACGTATTCAACGCTGTTATCGACGGTACTGATGCTACAATGCTTTCAGGTGAGTCTGCAAATGGTAAATACCCACTTGAGTCAGTAACTACAATGGCTACAATCGACAAGAACGCTCAAACTCTTCTTAACGAATACGGTCGTTTGAACTCAGATTCATTTGAACGTAACTCTAAGACAGAAGTAATGGCTTCAGCTGTTAAAGATGCTACTAACTCAATGGACATTAAATTGATTGTAACTCTTACTAAGACAGGTCACACTGCACGTTTGATTTCTAAATACCGTCCAAATGCTGACATCTTGGCATTGACATTCGACGAATTGACAGAACGTGGTTTGATGTTGAACTGGGGTGTTATCCCAATGTTGACAGATGCTCCATCATCAACTGACGATATGTTTGAAATTGCTGAACGTAAAGCAGTTGAAGCAGGTCTTGTACAATCTGGTGACGATATCGTTATCGTAGCTGGTGTACCAGTTGGAGAAGCTGTACGTACAAACACAATGCGTATCCGTACAGTACGTTAATTAAAATAAAAAAAGCCTATCATATCAAGCTTTCTAGCCTGTATGATAGGTCTTTTTTTGTGCCAGGGGGTAAAAAGGGGGCAAAACTTTTTGCTTTCGATTTAATGAGATAGTATAAAGTGCTGATTGCTTCATACTTTTAATAATGTGAGTGTTGATTTGATGTGGTGTCTTAATGTCTTTATTCAATACTCGTGTCATGATAGTTTTATTGAGATCTTATTTCCTTCATGCAACTTTCATAAAAGGTTTAGTTTAGAAACACATAAAAAAAACTCCCTGATGATGAACTGCACCCCAAAAGTTAGACAGAAAAAATCTAACTTTTGGGGTGTTTTATTATGAAATTAACTTATGAAGATA
>NZ_CAMHZD010000028.1 GCF_946190065.1 Streptococcus mitis | reverse complement strand
GTAAGTGTCTAGTGTTTTGAGGTAAATAGAAAATATTGAACTAACGGAAAATTCCGTTAGTTCTTTTTTGTATTTTGAGAGGAAAAATGTCAGATAATATTGAAATTGTAATGGATATGTCTAGGTAGGAAGGAGTAGAGCATGGAAACTGGAATTTGTAGACGATGTTCTTGCAACTGGGTTACACCTTGCATCAATGAAAAGTATGGTACTTGCTGGTGGGTAGATAAAAATAGAACGCTGTGTAGTCACTGTTTTTATGGATTTAATGATGACTCTTGTCAGACAAAAGTTTATTACAGACCAGGGCATGATTGGCTTGAGAGAGATTGGGAATTTGCTTGGGAAATACTGACAAATTCAAAAAGTCATTGGGTATATGATATGGAACATGATGTGTTGTGTGTGGTTGGTTTAGGAGATCATATTGGAGCCGTTAGATTTATTGTAAGGAATTTTTATGGACTTAATCGTATTTATCGTGAGGAGATTCCTAAATGGCAAGATATTATTGGGAATAATATGATTTTTTATAATGCAAAGGTCAATGATTCAGAACATTACGCTAGTTGTTTGCCTAGAAAGTATAAACATGTGGATTGATATGGATAATAAAATTATTGAGAAGATACAAAATCTTTTAGAATTAGCTTACGATGCACCAAACGATGAAGAGGGGCAGACTGCACTTCTGATGGCTCAAAGACTTATGGTGAAGCATAATCTTTCTATGAATGATTTAACGAATAGTAAAACTCAAAAAGATATTGGTGAAACAATAGGAACATGGGAATATAGACTTCCATGGTGGCAAGAAAAGTTGGCAGGTATTTTAGGTGAAAATTTTAGATGTAAAACGATAAGAAGACGACTTCCTGAAGACGGCATCACACAGATAATTTTCTTTGGATATCAATCTGATGCTGAATTTTGTAGTAAGGTTTACGAAGGTGCGCTCTTATATCTTAAATATCGGTTGAAACGACTTTTCCCTACAGTCTCAAGAGCAAGATGGAAAGACTATAAGAAATCGTACTTACTAGGTTTCTTAAACGGAATAGATCAACGTTTTCAGGACCAGGCTCAATCATCAGAAGAATTTGGTTTGATGGTAAAAATCCCAGCAGAAGTTTTGGAAGAACAACGACTACGTATGGGTAAATTAGAGAGTAGAAGCCTAAAAATCGAAATTGAAGTCGATTATGAGGCTTATATTGCTGGTTTTGAACAGGCAAAAGAGACTAGGCTGCTATCAGAAGAATTACTACAAGTATGAATATAAAGTGGCTTACTTAAAGAAAGGATCACATATGAAACAACACCAAACAAACTTCTCAAGGTTGACTAGAGACGTAATGATTTTCAATTTGATGAATACGATGGGATGGACTAGAAGCCGAGCTATTGCGGCTATTGAAGAGTTAGAACGAGCTCATCTTGTCTATTTTCCTGAAGCTGGTGGCTTGAGGTTACAAGTTGTAGGAGGATTTTAATGGCGGATATCACGATTGATCAACTAGCAACACAAACTTTTTATCAAATTCCAGAAATCTTTTTCACTCGTATTCAACATAACGAGAACGGCTATGTCAAATTGACTAGTTCCTATACTGGTCTTTCATCTGATGCCAAGTTAGCATATGGCGCTCTCTATAATCGTTGTAAATTAAGTATCAGTTCTTTTCAGAAGGGAAATAGAGATTACGTTGATGAGAACGGAGCGGTCTTTCTAATTTTTACAGTATCTGATTTAATGTTGTTACTAGATAAGGGAAAGATGAAGGTTACTAAGATTAAGAAAGAACTGCAAGAACATGGTCTCTTACGAGAAGTTAGGCAGGGACTCAATAAGCCCAATAAACTTTATCTTCAACTAGTGGATGCTAATTTAGAAATAGTGGAGCACTATTCAATCGATGGTGAGTTGTTAAAGAGGATAGATGCTTTTGGTAAAGTTCTCTATGAAAAAGAGTGTGATATAGAAAAAACACCAAAACCCCTCGGTAATAGCGGAAGTCCACAAAACGGACGTCCACAAAATGGACTTCAAAACGTCCATAAAACGGACGGAATAAATACAGAGAGGAGTCAGACAGAGTCCTCATACGATACTAATCGATACGAGGGCGAGTCATCTTTATCTGGTTTATCAATTTCTGAAGCATTTAAAATGGGGCAACATGGTTTTCTTTCTCCTCAACTAGTTCAGAAACTCAGTATGTTTGGAAAAGATGCAAAAATTCTTGAAAATAAAATCTATCAATCGAAACGTCAAGTTGAGAAGAATTACAACAACCTCTTAGCCGGTCAGGAAATTTATGGAGAGGTTTGGCTGCAAGATCTTGAACGTGAGCTTGATAAATTGATTTTCAAAATTAAAACAGGAGAGGCTGAAGAAAAACCAATCCAGAATGTCCCAGCCTACTTCTACAAAATGATGATTCGTTTTTGGAAGATGGCTCTACTCATCGAAAAAGAACAGGGCTTCATAGAGGTATCAGGACAAAGTGAGTACGCTAGACAATACCCTGCTGAGTGTCCTAGTCTGATTGCCCATTATTATCCAGACAAACTATCAGAGATTAAACTGAATCACTATTTAGCTGAGTTGTCTAAGAACACCGAAACATGTTAAAAGAAAGAGAGTTGATTTTATGGAATTGTTTAATCATCAAGAGAGAATTAACAGAGGACAAGCTATGAAAGCTACACCTTCCCAACCAGTTCAAGAGATTGAAATGATTGTAGAATATTTTGATGAAACGCTAGACAGTTAGGTAAAGGAGATAGAATGAAGCATGTTGACGACAAATTATTGCTGGTTGCTAAAAAAATGTGTAGCCCTGACGTTTTTAAACTGTATGAGTTTGAATATAGAAACCCTCAAGCAGTTAATCTTTTTAATATGATATTTGGGACAGTTTATTCTCCCTTTGAACCGGCAATAGGATTAAGTATGTTTGAAGATTACTTCCCAAAAAATTTTTATATTAACTTTTTATACGCTTGTACTGAACGTGTTTTGGGAGACGAAGAAACATTTTCACGATTTATTGAGCTAACAAATCTATCAATTAAATTTTTAGAGAAGTCTGATAATGTTTCACTTGATTTATCAAAAATCACACCTATTATAGAGGAGATATTGGCAGAATATAATGAGTTGATTGATGGATATATTCAAAGAGGTTTACTAACTGAAGAAGCTATACAAAATAAAGCTATTATATAGTATTCAACATTGACCTGAGCAAGTCATGAAACTACTTTTGTTCTTTGAAAATTGAATATCTCCACTGTCCTGATTAGCGCAGTCTAGGCATAAAAAGAAGAATAGGGGCGGTGTGTATCTAGAAAGTATATCTAGTGCTGACTGCATGATGTAAAGTCACGGTTGACTTGTCCCGTAAGACGAAAGAGTTTGCGATTTCTAAACTATAAATCGTGCGTAAAAAACACAGTAGAGATGTACGGCATCAACTCGGCATGGCTGTAAATCAGCCTTTGATTCAAAAAGGAGGACAATATGAATCAAATAAAATCAACTAGTGAGGTTACACTCACTGACTTAAGACGACTAGGTTTGCAAGGTGATGCAACCGCACGGCTTGCAAGTGGTGAAGAAATGAAATTAACTAGTAAGTATGGTCTTATTCCTAAAAAAGGATATGTGGCAGGAAAACTTCAAACTGTTGAAATGATTGCAGAATACTCTAAAATCTATAGAGATATACGCACCATTAAACGTGGAGATATTTTAGTTGCCAGACGAATTAAACAAGGAAATAAATCAATCTTACAGCTAACCGGTAAAGGTTATCACCGACCTAGCGGTAAAATTTAACAGATAGAGTCCTCATCTATCTGTTTCATCAAGGAGAGGAGATTTTATATGTTCTAAATATCCTATCTTTGATTAAGCGGATAGATGAATGAAAATCAAGAAAAAATTGATAAAAAACTCTAAAAATAGTAAAATAAAAGCATAAAATAAATATTTTAAGAACGTTTTTAAACAAAAAGGAGAAATCAAATGGAAATCATGAATGAAGTTAAGAAAGTTATGTTGGCTAGTGTTATCGCAACTGCAAGTGTTGGAGTAACGACGCAAGTTACTGCAGAAGAGGTAAAATCTTCAGACCAAATTTCAGAGAACCAACAAAAGACAGTAACTCAAAAAACAGTTACAGAAACTGATGTCGCACTCTCTCAAGCAAATGTGGAACAGGTAAACGCAGTTGTAAAAAAACAGGAGGAGATTGTAAAATCTAATCAAAACAAGGTAAACGATGCAGAGAAAGTAGTTGGAGAAGCTACAGAAGCTGTCACTCAAGCGGAGAAAGCTGTCAAGGAAGCTACTCCTAAAAATATCCAAGATGCAAAAGAAGATGTTTCTGTAAAAGAGGCTGCTGATAAGAAAGCTCAAGAAGAACTATCTACTTCTAAAGAGCAACAAAAGCTAGCTGAAAAGAATGTTACTGATCAGGAAACAAATGTCAAAGAAGCTACTAGAAAACTTGTTGACAAAACAAAAGAAGTTACAGATGCAAAACAAATTGTAGCTGAAAAACAAGCTATTTTAGACGGCACTGGAGTTTCAGGCATTGTTGCCAATGCTGAAGCAGCTAAGAGAAACTTAGAAATGAGTGAAGAAGCTGCATCACAAGCTCGACAAGATTTGGTGACTGCTAAAAAAGCGGATGACCAACGTGCTTCTAAACTGAAACAGGCAGAAGCAGAGGTAACGAGTACAGAAAGAACTAAGTTGGTGAAAGCGCAGGAGTTAGATCAAGCGATCACTAAAGCTACTAACTCTGAAAATCAGTATCGAGTAGCTAAAGAAAATCTATCTAAGGCTCAAAGTATTCTGGATAGTTTGACAACAACCTCTATCACTTATCCTGCTGGCTATGTTGAAGCTTTAAAGGCCTACTTCAATAACCCTACTGAAGAAAATTCAAAAAAATTACAAGAAATTGCCAAGAAAGGAATGACTGCTGCTGGATTTAGCTCGCCAGATGGTGGTGAGACTTATTACGGTAATCCAAACTCTCCATTTAAGCAGAGTGCAGCAGATAAAAAGACTGTGATTGCTGATGTCAATCATTTATCTGCTGAAGTTCAAGATGAACTTGCCATTTTTAATGCACATTTGATTAATGATTTCCGTCGATTGATGGGAACAGATGATATTCCAGTTTTAGTGAATCGAGATATGCAGAAAGTGGCACAGAAAGCAACTCAACTATCTACTAATCAGTACGGCCATGACATAGATGCTTTGAACACTGTTGCGAAAGAATTTGGTTTGAATCAAGGGAATCAAGGTCTGCTTGCTGAAAACATTGGCTTTCAACATGCAGGTGATGTAGTAACATTAGCTGATCTGAAACAACAGGCATACAATAACATGATTATGATGCTGTTTTATGATAAGCATGCTGATTGGGGTCATGCTTTAAACTTTGCAGGACTTGATCGTAAGTCAGTCACGCTACAGTATATCGGTGTAGCAACCCGAAAGACAGATCTTGGGTTGATTGCGATGCACTATGTTGGAACAGATTCTAAAACAATTGATTTGCTGAAAAATAGTTTCCATCAAAATGTAAAAGTTGATACTAAGAACAATCTAGCTAGTCTTCAGGAAAGAATTCAAGTAGCTAGGAACTCTGTGGCACAGGCTCAGGGTACTTATGATACTGCGGAAACGAATCGTAAGAATGCACAAGCTAGAAAAGAACAAGCACAGACAGAATATACTCAAGCAGAAGTTACTGCGCAAAATGCAGTGACTAATCGTAATGATATTCAGAATATTGCTTTAAAAACTCCTGAAGCAGAAGCTAAGTTGAAGCAGGCGGAAGCAAACCTTAAAAAAGCTGGTTTAGAAAATAAACAAGCGCAAGATGCTTTGGAACAGTTGAATGCAGACGTACAAAACAAACGTGAAGCACTTGCGTTAGCTAAAGATAAACTAGCTGAAAAACAAACTGAATGGAAATCACTGAATGAAGCTTTGACTGCTGAGAAAGAGGCTTTGATTGCTAAACAAGGTGAACTTGCTCGAATTAAAGAACTTGTCCTCAGTCGTCAAGCCTTACTTTCAGAATCAACTGAAGCCTTGAAAGCATCAAAAGAGCGAGTAGAAGTTTTGCAAAATGCACCACAACTCTTAGAAAAGGCAAAAGTTAATCTTGAATCTGCTCAAGAAGTTTTGAAAGAAAAGAAATCTGTTCTTGAGTTAGCACTAGCAAAACTAGAAACTGCGAAAGCAGATCAAAGAAAGGTATTAGAGGCTCATAAAGAGTTGTTGTCGGCTTATCGTGATTATCTGGAAGCACAGCAAGAAATTAAGCATCAAAAAGAGTTAGAGGCTCAGAAGGCAAGTATTGAGCGAGCTGGAGGACATCCAGTTCCAGTGATTCAAAATGGTAAGATTGTAAAGTATGTGCAAGATCAAGTTAAGAAGCAAGTTGCAAAAGTCAAAAATCCAGTCTATCAAGCACCTGTTGCAAGATACGAATTACCTAAGACGGGAGAAAAAACTTCAAGTCTTTGGTTCTTGGGAATGGTAACTATTTCACTTTTAAGTTTGTTGAAAATCAAACGAGAATCTAAGGAAAATTAAATTAAGTAAAGTCATCAAGGTTTCTTGGTGACTTTTTTGTTGGAGAAAGAAATGAAAATTATACATTTTAGGGCGAGAGCTCCTTCAAATTATGTCGAAAGTGAATAATATTAAATACTATATTAAAAATTAAGGAGAAAAAATGAAATTTAATAATGAGACACGAGCTTACGGTTCAATCCGAAAAACAAGACGATGGGGAACGTGTGGAGTAATTCTTGGTCTAGCTGCCTTAGGTTTGATGACTAGTCCAGTTAGAGCAGATGAACGAGTAAATCCAAATCCTGCTACAAATGCGAAAAGTTTACAAGACTCCCCAACGGTGGATTCTACAAAAGACCAAGGTAGTGCAGAAAAATCAACAGGTTCTGTTGAAGTTACTGTGGGTAGAGAAAAAGTAGAATCTGCGGTATCTGCTGCAAAAGAAGCAGGTTTAATTGTAAAAGAAACTGAAGTTGATGGTGGTTTGGTGACTAATTCTGAAGAGTTAGCTAAGAAAACTGCTGAGATTGAGTCTAGTTACGACAAGCAAGCAACTACTATTGTAGACGATTCTGGGAAGTACAAAAAGGAAGTAGAAACTCGTAAAGAAGAGATTAAAACGATTACTACTGAGAACAAGGAAAAGCAAGACTCTTATGACAAAGCGAAAGCTCAGTATGAGAAAGACTTAGCAGATGCTACTACTAAAAATGCTCAGATTGATAAAGAAAATCAAGAAAAGAATGAGCGTTTAAAAGCTGAGAAAGAGCGTGTAGCAAAAGAGAATGAGCGTATCAAACAAGAAAACGATCTTACTAAGTCCACTTATGAAAAAGCAGTAGAAGAAAAAGCTGAGAAAGATGCTGCTATTGATAAGGAAAATGCAGATGCAAAGAAAGCTTATGAAGAAGCTTTAAACCAGTGGACTATTGAAAAAGGGAAGTCTGAGGCTGACTTAAGTAAGTATAAAGAGCAGTTGGCTCAGTATGAGAAGGATTTAGAAGAAGCAAAGCGTAAGAATGAAGAGATTGGTAAAAATAACATTGCCAATAAAGAAACTCATGCGCAAGCAGTAGAAGCTCGTAAAAAGGAAAACGAAGGTATTCTTAAAGCTAACCAAGAAGCTTTAGCTGCTTATGAGAAAGCTTTAGCTGAGTTAAATGCTAAGAATAGTGAGATCGATAAGGAAAATGCTAAAGCTACGGCTAAATACAATGATGATATGCGTGATTATCAAAAAGCTCGTGAGAAATACGAGAAAGCTTTAGCAGAGTACAAGAAGAAGGTTGCTGAGTACAATTCTTTAACTCCAAAGGGTGAGGTCAATGGTGTTAAGGTAGTTGGTGATTTTGATGAGTCAAAAAGAGGCTCAATGGACTATTATTCTAAATTGACTGCTATCTTTGATGAAGATAAGACTCTAGAAACGGTAAACGGGGTATTAGGTGCAACTTCTGCAACTACTCTTACTTTAGATAACAACCTGCAGGAAGATTCCATGTCTATTAATGATGAGGTTAGGACTTACGGTGGTACTGTTATTAGGGGTATTCAGCAAGGTTCTAAATTTACATTACATAATATAGGTACAACGAATACTGGTAAAACTATCTCAGCATCTTTTGTTTCTAGAAATACACCTACCCCAGAACATAGGCTACCGAATAACCCAGAAGTTTACACTCGTCTGTGGGTTTGGTGGCATAAAGAACAAAAATCAGGAACTGGGGTTTCTCCTATTGGTTTACATGCTCAAAATTATTTGGATGTAGACTGGGATATCAACTTCTTTGATGAGAATACTAACAAACCTATAAATTTGGGATTAGTAAACATGTTCTCTGACTTGGATTTCAATCAAGCTAACCGTTACACTTATGAAGATGGTTCAACAGGGGTTGTTTTAAATCCTCCTGGTTCGAATGTTCAGGAGAAGGTTGTTAGAGGCGAGACTTTCTGGGCAGGTGTATACACAACAGGGGTTGTTGACTACGATGACACTAGTGGGTTAAATCGATTTAGAGTGGGGGATCCTGTTTATGGAGATAACGACTCTGATAGAAGTACTCCTTCAGGAACATATGCTAGTGCAGGTAAGGGTACACGTCACCGTATTCAGTATCTAGCTAATGCAGATTGGGGGTTAACTCCTTATTCAGAGTCTGCTTCTGCAGCGTATAGAGAGTACTGGCATAAATCTGATGCTAAAGAAGGTAAAGCTCCAACATCCGACCATGAAATTTTCAAATCTGCGTATGGATTCACATTATGGGGTGGTAATTCTGTAGTTACACAGTTAGTTCCTCCACCGTCGCCGCTAAAAATGCCAATTCCACCAAGTTTAATTCAAAAGGATAAGGATTCTATTGAGAAACCTACACCTAAGCCGTTATTACCAGAAATTCCACCAGTATCTGATACAGGTGAGATTCCTTTGCCAAAAGAACCTCCTAAACCAGCCGAATTTACAAAACCAAAACCTTTAGAACCTGAGTATAAGGAGAAGGATAAGACACCATTGACACCTCCAACGGAGAAACCGTTGTTAGATCTCCCTAAAGAGGAGCCAGATACTCCTCATGTTCCTACTCCTAGTGAACCTCCTACACCAGACTTAAAACCTGTGCCAAATGAGGTCGCGCTGAGAGAAATTGAGGTTACCTACACTCGCTTGAAAACTACACCTACTGTAGAAAAGTTAGTTAAGAACTCTGCAGGTACAAATGTGAATAATTCGTCAGTACCCAAGTTATCAGAAGTTGTGTGGGAGTTGGAAACTAAACCTCTTGCAGCAAACAGAAAAGAAACTACAATTTATGAACTAACAGACAACCTACCTCAAGGATATCGTTTAGATTTAGCAAAAACTGTAGCTCAAAACTCAGATTTTACAATAACTTATGATAAAGCTAAACATCAGTTAAAAGGGTTATTGAAGTCTGAAGGTTTAGCTAAAGTTAATTTGGATTTAACTAAAGTATTTACCGCACCTGTTCTTAAAGTGTATGGTACAGTAACGAATGATGGTGCAACCTATAAGAACAATTTCCGCCTGAATTTGAATAATGAATTTGAGTCTTATTCAAATATTGCTAAGGTAACAACCCCAGGTAAACCGAATGATCCTGACAATCCTAATAACAACTTAATCAAACCTCTCAAACACAATCATAACAAGGATGGTGTTATCATTGATGGTAAAACAGTTCTAGCTGGTTCAACGAATTACTACCATATAACCTTGGATTATGATCAGTATAAAGGGATAAAGGCAGCTCCATCTGCTATTCTAAAAGGCTTTGGTGCGATTGATGATTATCCAGAAGAGGCAGTGACTATTAATAAATCAGATATTCGTTATATTGATAGCGAAGGAAAAGAAGTTTCTGGTATTTCAGTGTATCAGTATAATTCTATTGAAGCTGTTGATAATGATAAGGTTAAAGCCTTTCTAGATAGTTCTGAGATTAAGCCTAAGGGAGCTTTCCAAGTATTTTTAGTGGATGATCCAGAAGCCTATTTTAACCAATATATCAAGGCAGGAAAATCTGTTACAATTATTGATCCAATGGTAACTAAGGAAGAATTGCGAAATACAGGAAAATCATTTGAGAATACGGCTTACCAAGTTGATTTCGGTAATGGCTATCAAACTGATACAGTTGTAAATAATGTTCCTACTGTTAAACCAACCAAAAAGAATCTTAACAAAGAAGGTGTTAACATCGATGGGAAACAGGTCTTGGCAGGCTCTGTCAACTACTACAAGGTAACGGCAGATTATAGCCAATACAAGGGCATTGAAGTAGATAAAGATCGTATTGGCAAAGGGTTCTATATCGTTGATGATTACCCAAAAGAAGCCGTTACGATCAATCAAGATGGTGTTCAAGTGACTGATTCTAAAGGTCAAGTGGTTAAAGGTTTGAAAATGGCTCTTTATGAAAGTCTAGAAAAAGCTCCATCAGGTGTACAAGAAGCCTTGAAGTCTAGCAATTTTACTCCAAAAGGTGCGATTCAAGTATTTGAGGCGGAGAATCCAGAGGAATTCTACAAGACCTACGTTCAAACTGGAGAAGTTCTGACTATTACTAATCCAATGACTGTTAAGAAAGAATTGGGTCAAACAGGTGGTAAGTATGAAAATACAGCCTATCAAATTGATTTTGGGATGGCCTATGTGACTGAAACAGTAGTCAATAATGTTCCAAAGATTGAACCGAAGAAAGATGTAGTGATCGACCATCTAAGCAAAGAAAGCTTGGATGGAAAAGAGGTCAAACTGAATCAAACATTTAATTACAAATTAGTTGGTTCCTTGATACCAAAAGATCGCTCAGAACAGCTATTTGAGTATAAATTTAGCGATGACTACGATGAGACACATGATGATTATCAGAGTGTTTACAAGGTATTTGCTG
>NZ_CAMHZD010000027.1 GCF_946190065.1 Streptococcus mitis | reverse complement strand
AACGACAAAAAGAAGAAGCAGATAAAAAAATCAAGAATTACATAAATCAAGAAAAAGATTTGGAAGCACAGCTTTTTATTGCACTATCAGAAGAGAGTGGCTTATCCTATCAGGAAATGAAGGAACTCATTCTTCCAGCACAATCAAGTAACTAAGGAGTGAATCATGTATAAAATTATTAATCAATTGACTAATCAAGAGGAAACGTTTGAGAACCGAGATGATTTATTATCAAGGCTAGAAATCATCAATGAGCGAATGAAGAGTAATAGAATAACCGGAACATATCAGCTTTATTCTCTTAATCCTGAAGGTGAAATCCTACAAGAACTTAGTCTTGAAATACCTTTTGTTGGGATTATTGATCAGTTGCTGGAAAATTTTGGTACGAGTACTGGAAAGAAAAAGAGAGGTTTTCTTCATTTTTTAGCAAAACATAAAGAAAAGAACTCTTCACTAGGAACACCAGAACCTCAACCCCAACCTAAACCCGAATTCCAACCAGAAGATCTAACGGTAAAGGAAGAGGCGAATATGGCTCGTCAAAGAATTGCTGAGCTAGTTTCTCAGAAGCCTCAAGATGAGGTTGGAGAAGATAAAGTTACCTATTCTTCTAGTGAATGGACTACAGATCATTTCAGTAGGTTAGATGAAAATGAGGAAGAACAAGTAGAACCTTCACAAGATGAAAATACAGAAGAAGTAGCACCGGTTGTTGCAACATTTACTCAGAAAGAGAATAAAACGATTCCTGATCAAAAGGATGAATCTTCCTTCTCTCTTTCTAATGCGACTACAGTAAATTTGCCTTCAGAGGTTATTGATAGCTTTGAGGCTCAGACGGTTACTTATAAGCAATCTATTAAAAATAAAATCAAATCTAACGAAGATTTTATCATGGAAGCCAATGAGGAAATTGCTCAGTGTCAAAATAGGATTGATGAGTTGAAACAACAGATTCTTGAAAAAGACTCTCAAGCTACTCAATTGAAAGATCTTTATTTTAAAATTGAAGAGGTGAGCTAAAATGGAACAAGAACAAGTGGTAGCCCAATTAGGACGGGCAACTCTTGTGACAGGAGAAGTCATCTTAAAGGGACTCTTCTTGGTGAGCTCTAAAGCAGTTGAAATGTATCAAGCCAGAGGGGAGAATGTAGTCTTTACTGGTGATACAGACTGGAATAAATTCATGGCAACAGCAGATGCTAAAGAAGTCCAGCAATTATTACATAATGAAGTCAATCTCGAGGCAGTTCGAAAAGAACTGGGCCAATACGGGATTGGCTTTTCTTTTTATACTCATTCAGATGGAAAGACAACCCTTGCTTTTAATGCAAAAGATAAAGGTGTTGTCGAACAAGCCTTTAAGGATGTCCTAGAAGGCATCACAAGAGATCCTAAAGGATTCAATGAGCGAAACCTTAAAAATGGGAAAACGACTTCTTTTAAGGAGAAATTGCAACATTTCAAAGCAGTGGAACAAGAGAAAATCAATTCCCTCCAGGTAAACATTCATACCAAGGAGTTTGTTCTTCCGGAAAATATCGAACCACAGATTGGAGGAAAAATGAAGTGATTACAGAAAAGAAGAAACGAAGACTTAGACCGTATTTGTTGTTAGGCATTGGTCTATTCTATCTCTTTCATTGGCTCTTTAAACTGTGGCTGTTAGCACCAGATACTGATTCAGTAACGGATGTATTTGGACTTGGAAAGCTTAATTGGATGAGCGATCATCTAAACGATAAATCTTGGTTTGATTTTCAATTTACTCCAGCTTCTTTATTAATTGGTATGGGCGGATTTTTGATTGCTTTTCTACTGTATTTGAGAGTATCTGATACGGGGACTTACCGCTATGGAGAAGAACATGGATCAGCTCGTTTTGCGACAAGAGAAGAGTTGATGAGATTCCGAGACGAAGAACCTGAAAAGAATATGATTTTTACCCAGAACAGTCAGATGGGACTATTTAATAACCGCTTGAGCTTTGAAAATCAGATTAATAAAAATATTCTGGTATATGGAGGTACAGGGGATTCAAAGACACGTAGTGCTGTAAAACCGAATATATTACAAGCTAACTCTAGTTTTGTAACTACAGATACTAAAGGGATTTTGATTCATGAAACAGGGAAATCACTTGTAGAAAAAGGCTATAAGATGAAGATTTTTGATTTGATTACTTTCCTGAATTCAGATGGCTTCAACGTTTTTAGATATATTCATAATGAAATGGATATAGACCGAGTGGCAGAGGCAATTACAGAGTCTCTCAACAGAAATGGTCATGAAAGTGATCCTTTTTGGCCTGCAGCAAATAAACTCCTCATGCGTTCTCTAATTGGCTATCTTTATTTTGATGGTCAGCTTGATCACTATCTGCCTCATTTAGGGCAGGTTACAGATATGATTCGAGAATTGAGACGGAATCATCCAGAAGCGGAAAGTCCTGTTGAATTGATGTTTGAAGACCTGGAGAGAAGGAGCCCAGGGAATTATGCCTGCAGGCAGTGGGAACTATTCAATAAAAACTTTGATGGTCAAACACGGGCTTCTGTTTATGCCATTTTTGCAACAACTTTCTCAGTATTTGATCATGAGCAACTAAGAAAGATTATTGAAAAGGATACACTGGAGATTGAAAAATGGAATATTGAGAAAACAGCAGTTTTTATTCATATTCCAGAAGTGGATCCAGCTTATCAGTTCTTATCTGCCCTTCTTTTTAGTACCATTTTCGATGTGCTAATAAAAACTGCAGATGCAGTTATATTAGGTGAGCATCCAACAAAAATCAAGGAAGACTTATTACATCTACAAGTGTGGGCAGATGAGTTTGGTCAGATTGGGAAGATTCCTAATTTACCGCCAATTATCTCTGTTATTCGTTCTCGAGAGATTTCTATCAAGATGATGGTGCAATCTCAAAGTCAGATTGAAGTATTGTACGGTAAAGAAAATACGAAGACGATTATCAATAACTGTGGTGCTATTCTTTATTTAGGTTCCAATGACTTAGATACACTTAAGTATTTATCCGAGAGATCTGGTAAGCAGACTTTGAATGATCAGAATTATAGTGAGAGCAGAGGAAGAAATGCCAGTAGTTCTAAGCAGAACTCCAAAATTGGTCGAGAACTGTTGACACCGCATGAAGTTGCTACAATTGGAACAACAGAAGCCCTACTCTTCCTATCCAAACAAAATGTTTTTCGAGATCAAAAATTTAACCTGGACACGCATCCGAGAGCTTACCTCTTAAGCAATGGCCCGAATGATGACAACTGGTATCGATACAAGCGCTATTTGAGCGATATTGATGAGTGGAAAGCCCAGGTTGGGGAAGAAAATGTTATTCATATTGGGATTAAGGAAGTTGAGGAAGTTCCTCTCAAAGTGAGTTAGGAAAGAAAGGAAATCTAATGGAATTTTATGACTCTTATTGCGTTTTAATTGCTATAAATTGGGATCAGTATGTGTGGCTGCATCAGGAAGGCGAAAAAATAACCTGGCATGAAAATTTTGCTCATGCAGGTTTTTTTCGTGATTTTAATACAGCTAAAAGGGTAGCGGAAACTCATTTATTAGAAACTTTTGGAGCCATAGGCTTCTATAAGATTGTTGGTTTTTCTACAGATGAACTTGGATATATCGAAACTAAGAACTAGAAAGTACAGTCTGTCTTAGTTGTTCTTATGGTATAATAAAGACAAATACCAAAGGGAGGTAACCCATGGCAGTTTCAAAATTTTATGCTGTTGCTAAGACAAAAGACGGTCAGAAACGTGTTGTTAACGCATTTGAAGCTCTTAAACTAGCTGATGACGATCCTTGGCATTATCCTACAGATAAGACTAACGGTGTATTTTACGACTTGGAAACCGAGCTAAAAGTAAGCCCATCTAACGGTCGCACAAATTTGAAAACTCGAAAACGTGGTCAGGCTTTTTTCCGATATTTTACTGGAGAATCAAGCCCATTAAGGGACAATCCGGGGAGTTTCTCCTATACGCCTGAATTAATTGCTTTTCTTTCTGCCTTTGAAGTAATTCAGAAGTTTCAAATTCAGGAGGGGGAGACGACCATTATGATTTTTCCAGAGCGTATTGCTAAACTTCAAAGGGTGCCTTTTCCAGACGGTGGGTATTCTATTTTAAAGTTTTATATGAAGTTGGAGGAAACCTATCCTTATTCGGCATATTATCGATTTAATGGTATTTTAGCAATTGAGTTCTATGTGTCTGGAAAACCAAGTCGTCTGAAACGTGCAGAGTTAGCTAGAAAGGGCATCCCTCTTTTTGAAGCCAAGGCCTTCTTTCCAAAGTGGATTCAGGAAAGTCTTCCGGAGGAGTTTGAAAATCTTGAGGAACTAGCAACTATTGCAAAAGAAATTCGAACCACTTATCAAGATAGAGATTATAAACTCTATGGACGTTTTCAAAAAGAACACATGATAACACCAGATAACGAAAGGAAGTACCAAACTTTGAAAACTTATGAGGATCAGTGCCAAGAACTTAAGGATGAAATTAAGCTGTTGAAATCATCCTACGATGAAAAATTTGAAAAAGTGAAACAACTTTCAGAAGACATCAAGCAGGCCGAAACACTCTTGAGAAAGTATCACGAAGAGGAGGAGTATTACAAGAAGTTAGAAAAGGATAATCAAAAACTAGAAGAAGATAAACGAAAACTGAAGCAGGAAAAAGGAGAGATTCTCACTGAAAATCAACGTCTAACCAATGAATCGCAATGTTTACTTAAACTGAAAAATGAAGCAGAAGAGAAGATAGAGTCTTTACAAAGACGATCGTTCTGGCAAAGACTTTTCAATAAATAAAAATAGCAGGTAATGAAACAGTTCTAAAAATAGAGCTGTTTTTTTGATGGAAAGGATAAAGTATGAATTTAGAAGAACTCAAGCAACGACGAGATGAGCTGATTAAAGATAATGAGTGGGCGGATGGCTTAATTAAAAAGAAGGAAGAAGAACTATGGGAAGTGAAAGTGAGAACGATTGCAGCTTCTGAGCTAGCAAGATCGGCATTGGAATCGGCTGTACGTTCCGCAGGTATTGTAGACACTTTTTACGGCCCAGATAATGGAAAGAAAGGGAAGGAAACAGAATGAATACATTACCACAAAAACAATTTAAGCGAATGAAGCGTGAAGTTGAGGAAGAGACTGCTCGAGGGATTGGTTATTTTGAGGGGATTTTAGAACATATCCCCTCTTACCCCCTATCTGAAGCAGTAAAAGAGTTGGCTTTATCTGGCTGGATTACTCATCATACAGATGTCATCGATGTCCAAAATATGATTGTTACAGAATCTATAAAATGGATGAACTACCAGGACTTCAAAGAAGTTGCTCCCTACTTGTTTTCTTACCCTCGAGAACAACGAGAGAAAGATTTATTGGTTCAACCAGTGAAGCTCTCCAGAGAGTATTTTGAGGAATTACAAGCCAATGCAGAAGAATTATTTCACTTGAAACAAGACTTGCTTCAGGGTAATGATCAATTAGATGCTAAGATCCAGGAATTGGAGATGGATCAGCTACCCAATGGCGATCAGGTCATTGGAGTTGATCTGGAAGCTGAGGAGGTATTGTTACTACGAACTCCAGAAAATGCTCAGGTTGAGGAGTGGGAGGTTAGTAAAGATGGCTTGATTACTGATTATCGTTCCAATCTTTCAGAATATGCTCAAATTGTAGATACTTTGCTTGAAATGGAGAATCCAGAGATTGATATGATTCTCTACGAAGAAGTAATCAACTATTCTAAGAAAACTTGGCCAGATTCAGAGCCAATTCAACTTCCAGAAAATATCAAGGAACTGTTGAATCAAGAGGGCAAGCTTGATCCCTCATATTATCAAATAGCCCGGTTTGAAACATTAAGACAAGCCTATATCTATGGGATGATTTCACCTAGTTTCCAGGAACATTTCCCTCATTATTCAGATTTCGTTAGGAACTATGTCGAAGATAGGGAAGAATATGAATTTTTCGATTATCGTTCAGAAGCCATCTCACTAGCACAGGAAATTCTAGTACCACGTTTAGGAGATATTAACCAGATTTTAGGAACGAATGATCAGGAGTTAATCGTTCAAGAAGTTATTGGTTATTCTCAGGGTGAAAGCTGGGAACTAGCTTATTTACGGGATACAAAGACGGAAGATAGAGAATCCGTTTGGTTTTATCTTGAAAGTGAGATTGGAGCTTGGTATAAGGGGAGTTTGACAGAGTTGGCTGTTATCCGCTTTGATGATATTGATCTAGAGAAAGGATTTAATGGACATCAGGAAGCAGTCTATCATATCGATGAGAACTTGTTAGTTCAGGATAAGCTAAAACAAGCTCAACTCCATTTTCCTGATTTAAATCGTTTTGTAGAAGCCGAAGAACTTGATAAAGAACAGAGACAAGATATAGTAGCAGAAAAAGAAGGGCCAGAATTTTCATTGTAGGGAGGTAACAGATGGCATTAAGTAAAGAAGAAGCCAAAAGATTATCTATTATTTCTGTTGCAGAGCAACTAGGCATAGAGTTAAAGCGTACAGGAAGCTATAGTTATACCTGGACAGAGCACGATTCATTTGTAATCGATGCAAGAAAAAATGAATTTCACTGGAATTCAAGAACTGAATTTGGAGATGTCATTCAGTTAGTTCAATCTATAAAAGGAGTCTCTTACAAAGAAGCGATGCATTTTTTGGAAACTGGAGAATTTAAACAAGTTAATTCAGAAGCTCAGATGGCTCCAAAAGAGCCATTTCACTATAATTTGGAAAGATATGAGAATCAGGACTTCAGCGCCTCTAGAACCTATTTAAAGGCACATAGAGGCCTTTCAGATGATACGATTAATTTCTTTATTAGCCAGGGGAGTATGGCGGAGGCAACCCGAAAAAAAGGAGACTATTTCGAGCCTGTGATTGTCTTTAAATATAAAGACAACACGGGCTTTTTAGCTGGAGCTAGTCTCCAGGGGATAGTAGAGAATCGAGTGCACTATCCAGAACGTGGTCGCTTAAAACAAATTATGAGAAATTCAGACGGACAACTAGGATTTTCAATTGATATTGGTATCCCTAAACGTTTGGTATTTGCGGAAGCTCCAATCGATCTTATGAGCTACTATGAGCTTCATAAAGATAGGCTTCAGGATGTCCGCTTAGTAGCTATGGATGGGATTAAAGATGGTATCATTAGTCGAAGATTTATGGAATTATATGCCGAGATGAACGGTAAATCCTATCAAGTGGATCAGAATGCTGGAAAAGCACTAGAAACTGTCGCTAAAACAACGAATTATTTTAAAGATGGTCAGAATCAAGATATGATTACCTTGGCTGTAGATAATGATGCTGCAGGACAGAATTTTATCACTCGATTGCAGGAGAAGGGGATTCCAGTCCAGATTGCGATTCCGCCTATCGTTCAGCTTAATCAAGAAAAGGAAGATTGGAATGATTTCCTGAAGAGGGGGAATGAAGCTCCTAAGGAGCTGGCGCACGTTTACACAGTAGATGAAAAGTCCTGGCATTACCAGGGCTTTTTTGAGAAGGAAATAGCTCTTACAAAAGCGCAAGAGCTAACTGCAGATGATGTAAAAGCTTTTGTGTCAGATAGGCAATTGACAAGGGAAGAAGTTCATCAGGAATATACAAGGATTGTCAATCAAGAGAAAGAAAGGAAACATACTATGTCAGAAGTACATGAAGCGGGGACTGAGTATGAAGCAGAAAAGCCAGATAATAGTCGCTTGGCGCAAGCTAGACGAAAGCTAGAGCGACTCAAAGGAGAAGCTGATGAGGCAATCAATGCGGCCTACTCTCATCAATCTCTAACGAATGGCCAGCCTATGAATGATAAACGAGGTGGAGGCCGTTTTATGCAGAAGCAAGAACAAATTGAAAATCGTGTCTTCTCTAAATTGGATGAAATCAAGGAACAAGAAGAGCGAATTGAAAGGCTCCAGGAAATAGAAGACCGAAAAGCAGCAGGTCTCAACCGGCAGGGGAATGGTCTGGAGATGAGTGTCCAAAATATTCCCCGTATTCGGGAAGAAATTGAGAAGGCAGAACGTGGGGAATCGAGTTATAGGCCTGAAACTATCAAGCGTTACAAAAAGGAATTAGAACGCCTAGAAGCCATTCAAGATAAAGTTGATGGACTGGTTATTCAACCAGAGACACAAGCTTTAATTGATTCTGGAGAGGTCAAGCAGTGGGCTAAGCAGCCAAATATCTACTTCGTAAAAGGGCTACGTCGAGTTGCTTTGGAATTGAGCGAGGAAGGGAGATTTGAACTATCTCCTAAATATCGCCCCAATACGGATGAAGAAAAAGAGATAGTAAACAAGTTACTGTCCAATCAGAAGAAACGTGAGGATGATACTCAAAAAGCAGCCTTGACTCCAGATAATAGTAATCTATCTCCAGAAGATGCGGAATGGCTCAAGAAGAACTGGAATAATATCAGCTTTTCAGTAGAGCCTAAAAAACAGATGGTTATTGATTCAGATAAAACAGTGACCTTTGAAAAACCTTCCAATCCTCTTGGAGATTCTAGTAGAGCGCTGGAAGAAAATCAGAGCACAGAAAAAGCCCTTGGGAAGTTTCAAGAGCAAAATGTGAATTCAGAGTATCAAAAAAATGAGAGGACCAATGGTAGTCAGGGGTTTTTACAGCCCAAGGCTGAAGGCAGTCCCACACCCGTACCAGAAGTTGGTACCTTTGAACGCTCTGTTACCAGTCGTCCTACGTTATCCTCTCATTTATTATATTTTACCATAAATGAAGAGTTTCAGTCAAGTAACGATGGCCACTATCATTCTATTTCCTCGCATGAATTAGCTAAATTGAATCGTCCAATTCGTAGTCAAACTATTCAGAATGCAGCGCAGTATTATTTGGCTGAATTGGCTAACTCTAAGATTTATTATGTCACTCCTGATAAGACTGTACAAGTAAATTTTGAAGAAAAACACTTCATGCACTTGACGGGGATCAAGCCACTTGCACCAGGGCAGACACCTGAAAAAACTTTACGTGATTTTGCAGAAGGAAACGGACACTTTGATAATATTCTTTTGGCTAACAATGATGCGGCTTTTGACAAAATCAACGTCCTGTCAGATCTTTCAGTCGCAACAGAAAGTACCTCTTTCTATTTTGATGATTTAACTAATCTTAGACGATATAATGGGCGCTTTGACAGCCTTATAAAGTCTGATGATAAAGATATTATTTTACTGTTTAAAGAGCTGGAAGAAGAAAATTACATTCCAGTATCAGTATTTCAATCTAGAGCAAGACTGGTCAAAGAACTGGAGACGGCAGATAAAACTCCTATTCTTGCTGTATTCCGTGAACGTAATGGCCACATTGAACAGCTATCGATCAATGAGGACTATATTAAGGATGGGGGCAAAGAATTGCAATCCATTATGAAAAATGGCTTGTTTGAGGAAATCCAGCCTGATGCAACTAAAGAAATTGAACAGATTGCTCCAAAGAACACATTGAATAAAATCTCACTTGATTCAGCTACGTTTACTCAAGTCTTAGATACTGTCTATCATGTAGGTGTGCCAGGTGACATCTCAAAAACTCCAGAAGAATTTCATCAAGCCTGGAATCAGTATCTTGACTATGCGAAGCAGTACAATGATAAATTTGATCAGATTGTTGCTGCAGCTGGAGAAGATCATCTCCTAGATACAAATTCAGATTTTTATAAAGAGTGGAAACAAGATCATATTTATAAGGAAAACTACCATGTTCGTCTGCAATGGTCTGAGAAACGTCCAGATGGCCCTCAATTGTACTTTAAAGAAACAGAGCTCATATCTTATCAAGATTTCGCTAGAGAGCTTTACAAGGCCAATCAGAGCTTCTATCCGTTACATCAGGAAGGACTAAAACAAGCGACTGGTGGTCACCCAGAAGCCTACATTTCCCCAACTAAGATCCAGTTTAGTATCTACGCTCCTGACGGTGAACTGATTCAGGATGGTATCCGTTACAATATTGGTGAGGAGATTAAGCCAATCGCTCATAAAGAAAGACTTGGTACACGAGAGATGAGAGAACATCCAGAGCTGATGAAGATAGATGGGGCACTATTCAATCAGTATCATCTGGAGAGATTGGTGAGTGAGCTAGATATTTCTCAGTTCAGTTATGCTTTAGAAGATACTCCTTATGTAGATCAACTATTATCTCAACTCCCTTATGGAGATTTAAAAAACAGTCCCATCGGATTTACAGATAGTAGTTACGATAGCCGTCTTGGTTTTATCTCTTTTGATGGAATGGATAGTGTTGAAGTCGAAAATTTATCTGCTTGGTTTGAAAAGTTGGGTGTTAGAGATTCGCCTCAAGAACAAGTAGCTCTTGTAGAAAAATGGCAGAAAGAAATTAAAGAATTATCGGAAAAAGTTGAACAAGCCATTGTCAACATTCGAGATGAATTTGAAAAAACACAAGTCAAGAATTCGCCAAATACACTAGATAATCCATACGAAAAAATTTATCAGTATAACCGAAAAGATGAGAGGGATCGTGATTTGGATAGTGATGGTATTTCCAACTCCGATGAGATGTTGCAGGGAACAGATCCATACAATGGTGCTTCTAACCTTCATAAAAAACAGGAAGATAGAGAAAGAAGAATAGATGCTGAAGCAGAAACTGGAACGATTATAACCGATGCAATTGCTACTAAAAGTTCCGAACAAACCATTTCCCAGTTAGTCGCAAATAAAGATACAAAAGCTTTAGCTGAACACTTGAAAGAGGGAATGAAGAACTATTTAGATTCAGAACAGTTTAAATCATTCTTGGATACGATGAGTAAGTTTCACAACTACTCACTCAACAATATTCATTTGCTGAAGATGCAAAATCCTAATGTTTCCCGTGTTGCAAGTTTTAATAAATGGAAAGCGGATTTTGACAGGACAGTTAAAAAGGGCTCAAAAGCTCTGAAGATTTGGGTTCCGTATCAAGTGAAAACTAAAATTTCTGCTAATCAAAATGAGTTGAGTTTTTCACCATCTGAGAATGAGATGGAAGAGAAGGAGGTCACAGTTACTCGATTTAAGTTAGGAAATGTCTTTGATGTTTCTCAAACAGAAGGAAAAGAATTACCAAAAGCAATTAATGAATTGACTGGTTCTGTCAAAGATTATGAAGATTTATATCGAGCATCCAAAGCAGTTTCGATGGATAATCAGGTTTCTATCAGTTTTGAAGAAATTAAAAGAGAGGGCGCAAATGGTTATTACTCTCCAAATGAAAATCGAATTGTTATTTCAAAAGGATTAAAGGGGCAAGAACAGATTCTAAAAACAATTTTTCATGAAATGGCTCACTCAGATTTACACAGAGGAAGCAATGCCCAATATGGGGACGACCAATATCGTAAGCAAGAATTACAAGCTGAAAGTGTAGCCTATGTTGTAGCTAATCATTTTGGTTTTGATACGAGTAGCTACAGTTTTGGATATTTGGCTATTTGGGCAAAAGATAAAAATGGCTTTGAAGATATGGTCGAACAACTGCAGGTAGTTCAGAAGGAAGCAAAAAGTTTGATTGATCGGATGGATGCTAAGTTAGAATTAGTGAAAAATAAAACTGTGACGAAAGATAAGTTTGCTGATAAACTCCAACAGGCAAGAGAAAAATCTGAGCAGTTGGGGAATCAAAAGGCAGAAGCTGTAAAGCAGGTGGAAGAAAAAAAGTCCCTGAGCAGTCCTCAATAATGGAGGCATTAGTTCGTAGGAAGAAAAACAAAAAAGGAGAAACAGAAGATGATTGAACATCTAAAACAAGAAACTTTTGATCTTTTAATGGAGATATTTTTTATAGATGAGGCTACAGATTCTCCAAAAGTGAATGAAGTCAACCAGCACATTTCTCGTAAAGAATGCCTCTATATTCTTCGTAGAGATATGCGAGTAAAAACAAACTATGAGTTAGAAGAAGTAGAAATGTATCCCGTTGCACTTAAAGAAATTGAGGGAATGAGTGATGAACGATTTGAGCAACTAAAAGACGAAATCCTTAAAACGGAGATGGTTGATACAATGGAACTTCTACTGGAAGACTTAAAAGTTTAGTCAAACTTTTCCCTCGTGATAGAACAAGATTCCTGCTTGCAGGGATTAGGGGATTGGGGATTTCCCCAAAGATTTAAAAAGTCAAGAATGGTCAGGTATGCACGCTGACCATCTTTGACCTTTTTAAAAACAGCATTTGGGTACCCAAGTGCTAATCTTGCCAGAAGAAAAGGGGCTGACCCCCTCAATCATGAAATAGCAGAACAGAGGTGATGATTTTTGAAAAATGGAGAAAAAAGAAAACGAATGATTCAGAAAAAAATTCGTTTAACGGAAGAAGAGGCACGGTTCATTTCAACAAAGGTTGCAGAATCTGGAATGACAAATTTTAATGCCTTTGCCCGAATTATGTTGATTATGGGTGAGGTCAAAATCTTAAATTTTGAAGAATTGAGAGAACTGCGTAAGGAAATAAATCGGATAGGGGTCAATATAAATCAGGTCGCAAAAAAGGTAAACGAAGATGACCAGGTTAGTCTAAATGAGTTGAGTCATATTCTTGAGTTGCAAAAAGATTTGAAAGATACAGTCAGCCAGTTTATCAAAAAACAGGAAAATCAAACAAAGGAACAAGAGCGATGGTTGTAACAAAGGTTCTTCAAATAAAGGGTGTAGCTTCTTTAGGACGATCTACAAAATATATTGAGGATGAAGCTAAGACGGTCGAGCTGACTGATAAGAAAAGTTTAAATAATGCTTTACGATATATCGAGAATCCATCTAAAACGAGTTTCTTAGAACAAGATGAACAGTTTGAATTTCCAGCAGTGGTTAAAGATGGCCGAGTAGTCAAGCAACTTGTATCTACTTATGGAATTACAGATGCTAGCACAGCGACAGAAGAATTTCTTTTGACCAAAAAGAATGCGGCTCAACGAGCAGGAACAAAAGAACTATCGGATATTCAAAATCCGAATCGAGTGTTGGCTCATCATATCATCCAATCATTTTCTCCTGAAGATGATTTGACTCCACAAGAAATTCATGAGATTGGTCGAAAAACGATTTTAGAATTAACTGGTGGACAACATGAATTTGTCATAGCGACTCACATGGATAAGGGACACATTCATAATCACATTATTTTCAATTCAACTAACTCTGTTACCTTAAACAAATTTCGTTGGCAGAAAAATACTGCTAGAAGTCTATTTAATATTTCAAACAAGTATGCGGATTTAGCTGGAGCTAAAATTCTTAAAGAGCGATTATGGACTAATCGAAAAACCTATCATGCCTATCGACAAAAAAACTCTTTTCGCTATGAGATTAAATCTCGTTTAGATTTCCTTTTAAAACATTCAAGCTCCTTAGAAGATTTTAAATCTAAGGCCAAAGCTTTAGATCTTGTTGTTGATACTTCGGGGAAGGAAATAAAGTATCGCCTGACTGATCGAGATCAAACCAGAAATATTAGGGATCGCACTTTGTCAAAAAAAGGAAATTATTCTTTAGAAAAAATTTCTGAGAGAGTGGTTGCTAACGAGGTGACTTTTTCTGTCGATGAAATTAAATCCGAATATGAAAAAATGGTAGCAGAACGAGAAGATGATTTTGAAATGAGAATCACAGTTGAAGAATGGCAGGTGATGGAAGAAACAAAAAATGGAATCTATCTTGAAATGGAATTTGGGATTAGAAACAAGGGAACCATTCTCATTCCAGCTCATCAGATTGAAAAAGCAGAAGATGGCTCTTATGAAATTTTTATCAGAAAAAATGACTTCTACTATTTTGTTAATCCTGAACACGCTGATAAGAATCGGTACATGAAGGGAGAAACAGTCGCTTCTCAGTTGTCGTATGATAACGGAGAAATGATTGTCCGGAAAAATCCGAAAATCTCCAGTTTAGATCAGCTTGTTCGTGAATATAATTATCTATCTGCTCATGGAGTGACAGAAGGACAACAATTTGATGAATTGTTAAATCGTTTTGAAGAAGAACTAGAAGAAGTAGATAACTTGCTTGATAAATTAGATCAACGCTTGGGTGAACTTAATAAAATTCAGTCTGCATTTCTTGCATTGGAATCAAGCGATCCTCAGGAAGTGAAACTAGCTGTTTCTATTCTGAAAGACTTGAGAGTAGATCCTAGCACTCGCAAAGCTGAGATTGATAAACTTGTTAAGGAGGCGACTTTTGAGCGTCAGGCTTTGTATCAACGAGTAGAAGCAATTACAAAAGATTATAAGCTACATCAAGACATTGAGAAAAATGTGGAGCAGCGTAAGGATAGAGAAACTTCATTGTAAAAAATAATTATAAATATAATTATAAACATATTGACAAATATAATTATAATGGTATAATAGAAGTATAGAAAATAACAAGGAGATAGGTAGATGGCAGAAAAATCTCATTGCAAAATTTGCGGTTGCACTTGGAACAATGCTTGCTATACTTCTGACAAAGGAGCTTGTTGGTGGATAGATGAAGAAGAAACAATGTGTAGCCATTGCTACTACGGATGGAATGGAGAAATAGAATGAAAATTATTACTTTTGCTGCTATTAAAGGCGGTGTTGGAAAAACAACTTTAACATTTAATTATGGGGAATGGTTGGCTAAGAAAGGTCATAAGGTTCTCTTTATAGACTTAGACCATCAATGTAATTTGACTCAGTGTTATAATATCTATGAGAGTAAGAATACAATTGCCAATGCTTTTAAAGGTGGCGACGTGGATATTAAACAAGTTAAGGAAAATATCAGTCTAATTCCAGGTTCAGTTCAGCTTGACACGGTGGAACGAGATCTGGAGAACAGCGATAAGAAAAATATGTTACTTTATCTTTGGCTAGAGGATAACTACGAAAAGAAGAAGTTGGATCAGTTTGACTATATCTTGATTGATTGTAGACCAGACTTTGCAACAGCTACTAAAAATGCTGTTGCGGTCAGTCACGCTATTATTAGTCCCTTGACTCCCTCGGAGTTTGGTTATAATGCCAAATTCAATCTATCAACTCGGTTAGAAGCATTCAGAAAGGATGTGATCGACTATCGTACCAGAGAATCATACATTACTGCTGAATTATATTTCTTAGCAAATATGATCCGACCAAACTATGGAACATCAAGAGAATTACTGGAAGCATTGGGACTTGAAGCAAAAGAAAAGGGAACAGATAACCTTCTAGGGATTGTACCAGCAAAAGAGTTGTTCAATCATTCCACGATTGATAAAATCTCTATTGCAGATATGGAGGAAAATCCAGAGCTTTATCAAAAACACAAAAAGTTTTTCACTGAGCTGGAACAGACTTTTTCAAAAATTTATGATACAATATAATTATATTTATAAACATAAACACAAACACAATGATAAATATAATTAGAAGGAGATTATCATGGCATTTACCCCTAAGGAAAAAGAAATATCACAGATCATTGAAGCGAGCAGCCAACTTGATCGGACTCCAAATGAAGTCGCAGTTGAGTTTGAAAGCTTTGAACGTAAGAAACAATTTCAGTTTACTTTGAAACCAAGCAATCGGAAAAAATTGGATGAAATTGCTAAAGCAGCCGGCGCAAAGTCTGCATCAGATTACCTTGATAAACTGATTGAAAACCTATCAATATAAATATAAACATAATTGTAATTGTAATTATAATTTTAATCAAAAAACCTTTCCTTTGAACTGCACCCCAAAAGTTAGACAGAAAAAATCTAACTTTTGGGGTGTTTTATTATGAAATTAACTTATGAAGA
>NZ_CAMHZD010000026.1 GCF_946190065.1 Streptococcus mitis | reverse complement strand
ATGTAACACCAGTTAAAGGTATCGAAACCCCAGTTACGAATACACCATTAACTCCAGAGGATTACACCAAGGGAATTACCATTCCAGAAGGTGGTAAGGTAACGAATGTAGAAAATGTTCCAGACTTAACAACGCCAGGTAAGAAAACTCCAGTTAAAGTAACGGTAGAATTACCAAATGGCAAAACAATTACCGTTGAAGTTCCGGTTAATGTAACACCAGTTAAAGGTATCGAAACCCCAGTTACGAATACACCATTAACTCCAGAGGATTACACCAAGGGAATTACCATTCCAGAAGGTGGTAAGGTAACGAATGTAGAAAATGTTCCAGACTTAACAACGCCAGGTAAGAAAACTCCAGTTAAAGTAACGGTAGAATTACCAAATGGCAAAACAATTACCGTTGAAGTTCCGGTTAATGTAACACCAGTTAAAGGTATCGAAACCCCAGTTACGAATACACCATTAACTCCAGAGGATATTGAAAAACATGTGAAAGTTCCTGAAGGTGGAAAAATTATTGGAGTAGGTGAAATTCCAAAAGTAAATACTCCAGGAGATAAAGGTACTGTCAAAGTTAAAATTGAACTTCCTAATGGTAAACAAATCGAAGTTGAAGTTCCTGTCAAAGTAACTCCAATTAAAGATATTGTGAAGAAATTGGGGGAGCCAATTACAAATGATGATGTTGAAAAACATATTCAAATACCAGAAGGTGGAAAAATCATTAGTATCGGCGATAAGCCATCTACAGATGTACCGGGAGAAAGACCAAGTGTTCCAGTAGTAATCGAATTACCTGGAGGTAAACGAGTAACCGTTAAAGTCCCTGTTATTGTTACTCCAAAAACAACTCCTGTAGTGGTTGAGGTAGGAACACCGATTACAGAGGATATGGTGAAAAAACATGTTGACCTTCCAGAAGGATGGAAGATTACTAAAGTTGGAGAAATTCCAAAAACGAATACACCAGGAGATAAACCATCTGTAACTGTTGAGATTGAGTTACCGGATGGACGTAAAGTGACAGTAGAAGTTCCTGTGAAGGTGACTCCTAAATCTAATCATGGTAATAGTCACGGTAATAATGGTAGTTCAACAACTCATATCGTAACACGTTACCAAGATGGTGATGGTAAAGAAATTTCTCCAGAAGAAAATGGTAGCCATGGACCTAAGACTTTAGAAGGTTATGAATATACTGGCACTAAGACAGATAAAAATGGCAATGTGATTCATATCTATAAGAAAGTAGTTACCCCAACCCGTTCTGAGCAACCAAGCTCTCCAGAGACTCCTACAAGTCCAGAAAAACCAGTAGCTACTCCAGTTCAGACAAGTTCTACAGATTCTAAACAAGTAGCCGTTGAAACAACCGTAGCCAATGACAAGAAGGAATTACCAAATACTGGTACAGAAGATAAGGCTGGTCTAGCTAGTCTTGGACTTCTTGGAATGTTGAGTGCATTCGGACTTGTAGCTCGTAAGAAAAAAGAAGACTAAGAAAGATCCTTCCTTTCTAAGGTTCAATAGAAAAATAGACTGAGGTGAAAACTTCAGTCTATTTCTTTTTGCACCAAAAAATCCCCTGGCAAGTACCAGAGGATAAGAGTATTATTTCATTGTTGGGAAGAGCAATACATCACGGATAGTTGTTGTATCAGTGAGGAGCATGCAGAGACGGTCAATACCGATTCCCAAACCACCTGTTGGTGGCATACCGTATTCAAGAGCCTCGATGTAGTCATAATCGATACCTGTTGCTTCATCGTCACCAAGTTCTTTGGCTTTAGCTTGGGCTTCGAAACGGCTAAGCTGATCGATTGGGTCGTTGAGCTCAGTAAAGGCATTACCGTACTCCTTAGTCATGATGAAGAGCTCGAAACGGTCAGTAAAGCGTTCGTCCTCAGGATTCTTCTTAGCAAGTGGAGATACAGCTACTGGATGTCCATAGACAAAGGTTGGTTGGATCAAGGTTTCTTCAACAAACTCTTCAAAGAAGGCATTGATAATGTGACCAACTTCAGTGTAGTGTTTCTCAACTGGAACTTTCTTCTCAGCAGCGATAGCTTTGGCTTCCTCGAAAGTCATGTCTTGCCAGAAATCGACACCAGTAATTTCTTTGATAGCATCCACCATATGAACACGTTTAAATGGCTCGTTAATCTTGATTTCAGTACCTTGGTAGTTAACTGGGCCGTCGCCTTTAACAGCTTTAGCAGCGTGTTGGATAATGCCTTCAGTCAAGTCCATGATGTCTTGGAAGTCAGCATAAGCTTGGTAGACTTCGATAGAAGTAAATTCAGGGTTATGAGTGGCATCCATTCCTTCGTTACGGAAGATACGTCCGATTTCATAGACGCGTTCCATACCACCGACGATAAGGCGTTTCAAGTGAAGCTCAGTCGCGATACGAAGCACCATGTCAATGTTTTGGGCATTATGGTGGGTGATAAATGGACGGGCAGCAGCACCACCAGCTTCATTGTGAAGAACAGGTGTTTCGACTTCAAGGAAACCTTTTTGATCAAGGTAACGACGGATTTCAGAAATGATTTTTGAACGAGTGATAAAGCGCTCAAAGCTTTCACGGTTAGAAATCAAGTCAAGGTAACGTTTACGGTAAATTGTTTCAACGTCTGTCAAACCGTGGAATTTCTCAGGAAGTGGGCGAAGTGCTTTAGATAAGTGAGTGATGTGAGTAGCTTTGATAGAGAGTTCTCCCATATCTGTACGCATCACTTCACCTTCGACACCAAGGAAGTCACCAAGGTCTGCTTTTTTGAAGATATCGTAGTTTTCTTCACCGACAGCATCCTTACGAACGTAAATCTGGATTTGACCTTCGCGGTCTTGAAGGTGGGCAAAACCTACTTTACCTTTACCACGTTTGGTTACCAAGCGTCCTGCGATAGTAGCTGTTTCGTTTTTATCATGTAATTGTTCTTTATCGAGGTCGGCATATTTATCTTTTAATTCTTGTGAATTTGCAGTGCGTTCAAAGCGTTTTCCGAAAGGATCGATTCCTTGTTCACGAAGCGCAGCCATTTTTTCACGGCGAACGATCTGCTGGTCATTTAGTTCTTCCATATGTTCTGTTGACATGGGATCCTCCTAGTTTTACTCAAAATTGAATACGATGAGTCATTTTTTGCGATACTCCCATTTTATCATAAATAGCCAAGAAATTCACGGATAATCTTTCAAAACTAAAAAGAACTTGACGCTAAAATCAAGTTCTGTTATTGATAGGAAGTATCATTCCAAGTATCGAGAGTAAATGTTTCAAAATCATGGGTTTCTAGAATGGTCAGGCTGGCATTTGCTAGACCGCCATCTTTACGAAGAAGAGGTTCTTTATAACCTAGGAGAGTACGAAGACTAGCAGTAAGATTAGCGCCGTGACCGACAATTAGAATACGCTCAGCTGGACTATCTTTTAATGATTTGATAAATTGGATGGTCCGTTGCGTGGTGCTATAGAGGGATTCGGCTCCGAACATTTGAGTGTCAAACTTGGCAAGATTAGATCGAAAAGCTTTGATTTGTTGCGGGTAAATAGCTTCCAAGGTTGCGATTTTCAAACCTTCTAACTTCCCCAGCTGCCATTCACGGAGATTAGAAACACTTTCTAAAGGACAGGGTGTCTTGAGTTGACTTTGGATAATCTCAGCAGATTTGACTGCTCGAGGTAAATCACTTGAATAAATCTGATCAAAAGGAATATCCTTAAGATATTGGCCTAGTTGTTTTAGGGTGTCAATAGATTCAGGAAGAAGGGGAGAATCTCCACTAGCACCTTGAAAGCGACCTTCTTGGTTCCATACTGTACGACCGTGGCGGACAAAGTAGAGTTTCATTATTTGCTGTCCTCCAAGATATCTGCAAAGTCAGCCTTTACAAAACTAGCCAAGTCTTGTGGTGCGACGATAATGCTGTGTCCGACTTCCCCTGCAGAGACAATCATTTGATCCAAGTCTAGAGCAATTTTATCGATAAAAATGGGGTAATTGTGTTTCTGACGAATTCCGACAGGGTTATTGGCTCCATGAATATAACCAGTTGTTTTTTCTAAGTCCTTTTGTGGAATCATGCTCACTTTTTTATTGCCAGAAATTTTGGCTAGTTTTTTTTCAGACAAGTGTTGAGTGATAGGGACAATTCCGATAATCGGTCCTGTTTTGTCTCCCAAAAGCGCCAAGGTTTTGAAAATCTGATCTCGTTCATAACCTTGTGGAAGTTCTCCTTCTAGGGCATTGATTTGAATCCCCTGATGTGGGATACCTGCTTTAGACAGGATTTGTTCTACCAATGTTTTTTTGATTTTAACTTTTTTTGCCATTATTTATACTTATCCTCCAATTGGCTCATCCAAATACCAAGCCAGATTCCCAGTGCAAAGAAGAAGGCGATGATGACATACCCAACAAGAGAAATACCAGTGTACTGGATACTTTCAGCGTTTCCTGCATTTGGAATCAAGATCAAAAGGGTACTTGATAGGACGATACCGATGATGAAATGATAGACGCGTGAGTGGTAGTTGTTTAGGGCATAATCCATCAACTTTGAAAAAATGATGAGAGTGGCACCTGCTCCGATTCCAATCGGGAAGAAGGTGCCCAAGAGGTCAAAGGTTTTGAAACCTGTCAACATAGGAGCATAGAGTCCCAAAATTAAAAGTAGATTTGATGGACTGAGACCAGGAACCAATACACCAAGAGCCAGTAGTGCACCTGCTAGGACGAAATTAAGAAAGCTTGCACTTAAGGTTCCAACGACGAAATTTAAGGCATAGAGACCTAGTCCAGAAATGATAAAGGTTGCCCAGAACCAAGCTAGATCAATCTTGTCTCTGTCAGATTCTCGAGTCGATTCTTTGAGGAGGCTAGGAACAGTACCAATAATGGCACCTGCAAAGCTCCATAAGACAAAGACCTGATAATTTTCAAGCAGGTATTCAATCGGGTAGGAAAATAATCCGATTCCCAGAAGCATACCGATGGCAACTGGAATAAAGTACAAAACATTTTCTTTAAAGTCTTTAAAGGGATGGGCCAGAAAGCCAATCATTCGTTCATAAATTCCTAAGATTGCTGCTAGAACCCCTCCGGAAATTCCCGGTAGAATAAATCCAAGAGCAATGACAATCCCTTTAATAAGGCGTGCTAACCATGAGAGCATATGTTTCCTCCAACTATTTCTATTTCAAAAAATCCTTATTATATTGTATCACAATCAAACACAAAAAGAAAAAGCAAATGATAAACAAATGCTTTTAAGGTTTTAAAAAGAGTTTTCTAAAGGTTTCTTCTTTATTTTTTAAGGAAGAGATGACGTTGATATCCAAATCGTGGTCAAAGCCAGCAATTTTTCCTTTAGAAGTGTACTGGTGGATGTCGTAATCTAAATCAGTTTTTGGGGTTGCCTCGTAAAAACCTGAGTCAGAACCATAGGAAGGAATCCAAACAGACGTAAACTTGTCTGTATCAATACTGTGTTCTTCCATGAAGTAGACTCCAACGTAGATTCCGATGTTTTTAGCACCCAGTGATTCTAGCTTTGCCCGGAAGGCTTCAACACCTTCGTTCATATTGGACATGGTTTTATCTTCCACGTCAAGCCAATAGTAACTAGGGCTGTATGGGGAAGAGGCGTTATAAAAAACTTCAGCGGCCTTTTCCATTTCTTGGACACTTTTTCCAGCTACAAAGGCATAGACACCAACTGGGACATTTCGTTTTTGAAACTCAGTGATATGGGTTTTAAAAGCCTTATCAACACCATTAACATAGGAGGCATCGTTCTCTTTGGACGTTTGAGCACCACTATGGACGCGAACAATAGCTCCAGAAATGTTTTGGGAGAGAGTATCGTAATTGATTTCCTCAGGACGCTGCCAACCAGAAACATCAATTACCGGTTTATCTATATTATGTAGCGCTTGTGTTTCTACTTGCGCGATATTTGACTTTGTTTTTACAGGATGGTCCTCAAAACGAGGGCGATTCAGGATTAAAATGAAAATCATAATCCCAAAAAAACCAAATAAAATAAGCGGATTAATTTTCTTTCTCATATCTCATAATTTTACCTTAAAAATGAAAAAAAATCAAAAAAAATACTCAAAAAATGGGTTAAGGAAAGGACTTTAGAGCATTTTTCCATTCAAGGGCGCGGAATGATTTGAAATATGGTATAATAAAAGGGAATTTCTAGAGAAAAGAGAAGATTATGTCAAATTATGCCATTATTTTAGCAGCGGGTAAAGGGACTCGCATGAAATCTGATTTGCCAAAAGTGTTGCACAAGGTTGCAGGTATTTCCATGCTGGAACATGTTTTCCGTAGTGTGGGAGCTATCCAGCCTGAAAAGACAGTAACAGTTGTGGGACACAAGGCAGAATTGGTTGAAGAGGTCTTGGCTGGACAGACAGAATTTGTGACTCAATCTGAACAGTTAGGAACTGGTCATGCAGTTATGATGACAGAACCAATCTTAGAAGGTTTGTCAGGTCACACCTTGGTCATCGCAGGAGATACTCCGTTAATCACAGGTGAAAGCTTGAAAAACTTGATTGATTTCCATATCAATCATAAAAATGTGGCGACTATCTTGACTGCTGAGACAGATAATCCTTTTGGCTATGGACGAATTGTTCGTAATGACAATGCTGAAGTTCTTCGTATTGTTGAGCAGAAGGATGCTACAGATTTTGAAAAACAAATCAAGGAAATCAACACAGGAACTTACGTTTTTGACAACGAGCGTTTGTTTGAGGCTTTGAAAAACATTAACACCAACAATGCTCAAGGTGAATACTACATTACAGATGTCATTGGCATTTTCCGTGAAGCTGGTGAAAAAGTTGGCGCTTATACTTTGAAAGATTTTGATGAAAGTCTTGGGGTAAATGACCGTGTGGCACTTGCGACTGCTGAGTCGGTTATGCGTCGCCGCATCAATCAGCAGCACATGGTCAATGGTGTTAGCTTTGTTAATCCAGAAGCAACTTATATCGATATTGATGTTGAGATTGCGCCTGAAGTTCAAATTGAAGCCAATGTTACCTTGAAGGGACAAACGAAAATTGGTGCTGAGACTGTTTTGACAAACGGTACTTATGTAGTTGATAGTACTATCGGAGCAGGAGCTGTTATTACCAACTCTATGATTGAGGAAAGTAGTGTTGCAGACGGTGTGACAGTCGGTCCTTATGCCCACATTCGTCCAGGTTCAAGTCTGGGTGCCCAAGTTCATATTGGAAACTTTGTTGAGGTCAAAGGTTCTTCAATCGGCGAGAATACCAAGGCTGGTCATTTGACTTATATTGGAAACTGTGAAGTGGGTAGCAACGTTAATTTCGGTGCAGGAACCATTACAGTCAACTATGATGGCAAAAACAAATACAAGACAGTCATTGGTAACAATGTCTTTGTTGGTTCAAACTCAACCATTATTGCGCCAGTTGAGTTAGGTGACAATTCCCTCGTTGGTGCTGGTTCAACTATTACCAAAGACGTGCCAGCGGATGCTATTGCTATTGGTCGCGGACGTCAGGTCAATAAAGATGAATATGCAACACGCCTTCCTCATCATCCTAAGAATCAGTAGGAGTCTATCATGGAATTTGAAGAAAAAACGCTTAGCCGAAAAGAAATCTATCAAGGGCCAATTTTTAAACTGGTTCAAGATCAGGTTGAATTACCAGAAGGCAAGGGAACTGCCCAACGGGATTTGATTTTCCACAATGGAGCTGTCTGTGTTTTAGCAGTAACAGATGAACAAAAACTTATCTTGGTCAAGCAGTACCGCAAGGCCATTGAGGCAGTCTCTTACGAAATTCCAGCTGGAAAATTGGAAGTAGGAGAAAATACAGACCCTGTAGCAGCAGCCCTTCGTGAACTGGAGGAAGAAACAGCCTATACAGGGAAGTTAGAACTCTTGTATGACTTTTATTCAGCTATTGGCTTTTGTAATGAGAAGTTAAAACTATACCTAGCCAGCGATTTGACGAAAGTGGAACATCCGCTTCCGCAGGATGAGGATGAAACCTTAGAAGTTCTTGAAGTGAGCTTAGAAGAAGCGAAAGAATTAATCCAAATAGGTCATATCTGTGATGCCAAGACAATTATGGCTGTTCAATACTGGGAATTGCACAAAAAATAGAGGAGGTCAGTATGAGTAAACCTTTATTAACGGATGAAATGATTGAAAGAGCTAATAGAGGCGAAAAAATTTCAGGTCCCCCTTTGCTAGATGATGAGGAGACCAAGATTTTACCAACCTCTTCTTCCCGTTTTGGTTATGCCAATCCTAAGGAACATGGTTTTAGTCAGGAAACCTTGAAGATTCAGGTCGAACCGTCTATTCATAAAAGCCGTCGCATTGAAAATACCAAGAGAAATGTCTTCAATTCTAAACTGAATAAAATCTTATTCGCTGTCATCTTTCTCTTGATTTTGCTTGTCTTAGCAATGAAACTTTTGTAATAGAAAAGGAATTGAAATGAAAATAGGAATTATTGCGGCTATGCCAGAAGAACTGGCTTATCTGGTCCAGCATCTAGACAATGCCCAGGAGCAAGTTGTTTTGGGGAATACCTATCACACAGGAACTATTGCCTCGCATGAAGTCGTTCTTGTAGAAAGTGGAATTGGTAAGGTCATGTCTGCTATGAGTGTGGCGATTTTAGCGGATCATTTCCAAGTGGGTGCTCTTATCAATACAGGCTCAGCTGGGGCAGTAGCAGAAGGTATTGCTGTTGGGGATGTTGTGATTGCTGATAAGTTAGCCTATCATGATGTGGATGTCACAGCTTTTGGTTATGCTTATGGGCAAATGGCGCAACAACCGCTTTATTTTGAATCAGATAAAACCTTTGTTGCCAAAATCCAAGAGAGTTTATCTCAATTGGACCAAAAATGGCATCTTGGTTTGATTGCTACAGGAGATAGTTTTGTTGCAGGAAATGACAAGATAGAAGCGATTAAGTCTCATTTCCCAGAAGTTTTAGCCGTTGAGATGGAGGGGGCAGCTATTGCTCAGGCAGCGCATGCTCTTAATCTTCCAGTCTTAGTTATCCGAGCTATGAGTGACAATGCCAATCATGAAGCAAACATCTCTTTTGATGAGTTTATTATTGAAGCTGGACGTCGCTCTGCCCAAGTCTTACTAGCCTTTTTGAAGGCCTTAAATTAAGCGAAAATTTGACAGTTTTTCTAGCTTATGATAAGATTTAAGTAAAGAAAAGCTAGAAAACGTTTCAGAGGATATTATGAGTATTGAAATGACCGTCAGTGAGATTGCAGAGGTCTTAGGATTATCTCGCCAAGCAATCAATAACCGTGTCAAAGAATTACCAGAAGAAGACACAGATAAAAACGACAAAGGGGTAACAGTCGTTACCAGAAGTGGCTTGATTAAGCTAGAAGAAATCTATAAAAAAACGATTTTTGAAGATGAGCCTGTCAGTGAAGATGTCAAGCAACGTGAACTGATGGAGATTCTAGTTGATGAGAAGAATGCAGAAATTCTGCGTCTCTATGAACAATTAAAGGCCAAGGATCGTCAATTATCAGAAAAAGACGAGCAGATGCGTATCAAAGACCGTCAGATTGCTGAGAAAGACAAACAACTCGATCAGCAGCAACAATTGACTCTTCAAGCCATGAAGGATCAAGAAAATCTCAAGCTAGAGCTGGACCAAGCAAAAGAAGAAGTCCAATCCACTAAGAAAGGCTTTTTTGCTCGTTTATTTGGAGGATAATCAAGGAGCTGTTTAGGTTAAATGCTTAACCTGATGGCTTCTTTTGTTTCTAATACTCTTCGAAAATCTCTTCAAACCACGTCAGCTTCACCTTGCCGTAGATTTATGTAACTGACTTCGTCAGTCTTATCCACAACCTCAAAGCAGTGCTTTGAGCTGACTTCGTCAATTCTATCTGCAACCTTAAAGCAGTGCTTTGAGCAACCTGCGGCTAGCTTCCTAGTTTGCTTTTTGATTTTCATTGAGTATAAATAGTATAGTTGTTCAAGTAAAATAACAGTAGAGGAGAAGGATAGAATGGAACGATTAGAAGAGTACATTGCTTTTGATTTAGAATTTAATCAACATGAAGGACAAACACACTTGATTCAAGTATCGGCAGTGCGTTTTAGAGATGGTCAGGAAATCGATGCCTATGATTCCTATGTCCATACCAGTGTTCCCTTAAAAAGTTTTATCAATGGTTTGACTGGGATTACAGCTGAGACCTTAAAAGATGCTCCTCCAGTGGAGAAAGTCATAAAAGATTTCCAAGAGTTTGTGGGTTCTTTACCCATGGTAGGCTACAATGCTGCTAAAAGTGATTTGCCTATTCTAGCAGAGCATGGTTTAGACTACAGTCAGCACTACAAGGTAGATTTGTATGATGAAGCTTTTGAACGTCGGAGTTCGGATCTACATGGTATTGCCAATCTCAAATTGCAAACTGTTGCCTCATTTCTTGGATTTCAAGGTCAGTCTCATAATAGCCTAGAGGATGCTCGGATGACGGCGCGTGTGTACGAGTCCTTCCTAGAGTCGGATCAAGCTAGAGAATTGTTAGAGACAGAAAGTATCTTATCAAACAATCCTTTTGGGGGCTTGGATTTGTCTCAATTATTTGACTAGGAGTGCCTATGAAACCTGAAAAACCTAAAAATCTAGGTTTTAAGCAGATATACTTTAATCTAGATAAAATACTCTTTCTATTTTTCTTGACTTTTATGATGATTGAGTTTGTCTGGTTACCAGCAAATTCTTGGATTGCTGGACTTTTGCTCCGTCAGACAGGCTATCTCTTTCTTTCCTACAACAATATTTTTGCCATTATAACGGGTTCTCCCTTTGTTAGTTTTGCTTTATTTATTCTGGTAATTGTTAATTTACTGATTGCCTATTACCAGATAGGACTACTCTTTATCGGTGCTCGGCATTTATTATGCCATGAAAAAAGGACCTTGCTGGAGTACAGTCGTAAGGTCTTTCGCCAAAGTTTCTTGTTTATGAAGCAAGTGACGCTTTCCAAGATAACCTTTATCTTCTTTTATGTCATGATGCTCTTTCCATTGATTCGAAAGATTTTAAAGATTTACTACCTAAATAAAATTGTCATTCCAGACTTTATCGTTGATTATGTGGAAGATAAGTATTGGCTAGTAGGTATAGTGGTTACTATTCTAGCTTTACTTCTATTTTATATTTCAGTGCGTTTGATGTTTGCCCTACCTCAGCTTTTATTTGAGAAGAAAACAGTCAAAGAAGCAGTCAGATACAGTCTAGAAAAGACAAGAAAGCACTCCTGGTTTTATACTTGGAACTTGCTTTGGATTGTCGTCAAAACCTACCTATTTTTCATTCTTTTATTGATTCCAATCTTGGCAAGTCAGGCACTGATGGATGGTTTGACCCATAAGGAATCTCTTGTACTGGGAATTATCAACTTTGTCTTGATTAAGAATTTCCACTATATAGCCTTGACTTACTTTCTCATTAAGTTTGTTTCCTTCTTAACAGGAGAAGAACTAGAAATTACACCAAGGAGAAAGAAAGACCACTGGATGAGATGGGGAGTGATGGGCTGTGCTTGTATCTTTTTCACTCTTGAGGGTTATGTTTATTTAGAAGCTCCAGTCGCTAATAAACCTTTAATCATTTCTCACAGGGGAGTATCTAATAAGAATGGTGTGCAAAATACCGTTCAATCACTAGAAAAAACCGCTCAGTTATCTCCAGATTTCGTTGAGACAGATGTTCAGGAAACAAAAGATGGCCAGTTTGTCATGATGCATGATGCCAATATCAAAAATTTGACAGGTGTTAATGCTAATCCACAGGATCTAACTTTGAAAGAATTAACCAAACTTGATATTTCAGAAAATGGTTATCATAGCAAGGTGTCTAGTTTCGATGACTATCTCAATAAAGCCAATGAATTACATCAAAAACTTCTTATTGAGATTAAAACCAGTCGAAAAGATAGCCCAGATATGATGAAACGATTTATGGAAAAATATGGAACGGTTCTTAAGCAGAATGGTCATCAAATGCAATCTTTAGACTACCATGTGATTGATCAGGTGCTAGCCTACGATTCTCAAATTCCAGTCTATTTCATCCTACCTTATAATAGTATTTTTCCAAGAACCAAGGCTACAGGTTACACCATGGAGTATTCAACTTTAGATGAAAATTTTGTCAACAAGCTTTGGAATACAGATCAGAAATTGTACGTTTGGACCATCAATAGTTCAGAGTCCTTTGATAAATCAGTTCATTTGGGAGCTGATGGCATGATAACGGATGATTTGGAAATGATTCAAGATCAAGTTACCATTGCCCAAGAAGACCCAGAGTATACTGAATTGCTTTTCAAACAGGCCATGGAATTCTTTATTTTTTAGTAAGCAAAAAGAGGAACAGTTGTTCCTCCCACGATAGGCAAGTATTCATTTGAATGCTTGTTTTTTTAATGCTTAGAATGGCAATTTCCCAGCGAACGCACCCAGTTTTTTCTTTGTAGTTTCATCAATTTGTTCAAGAGCAGAGTTGATGGCTTGAACGGTCATATCAGAAAGAGTTTCAAGGTCTTCTGGGTCAACGACAGCTGGATTGAAGTCAATGCTGACAACTTTTTTGTCACCTGTTAAGGTCGCTTGGACAAGGTCTTGAGCAGATTTGCCAACAAATTGCATAGCAGCAAGTTCAGCTTGGCTTTGTTCCATTTGTTTTTGAAGTTTTTGTGCTTGGCGCATCATGTTTTGCATGTTCATCATGGTGATTTATAGTTTCCTTTTATCTTATTTTCCTTTTTATTTTATCAATTTTGGGGTTAAAAGTCTAATCTTTTTCTGAGAGAATCTAAGAATTGTGCTTGGCAGTGGAAAATAAAAGTAGATTTCCTGCGAAACAAAATATGATACAATAAAACTATGAATTATGAAGTAAGTAAACAATTAACTGATGCACGATTTAAGCACCTTGTTGGTGTTCAGCTCACTACTTTTGAAGAGATGTTAGCTGTGTTAAAAACAGTTTATCAACTTAAACACGCAAAATGTGGACGAACCCCTAAGTTAAGCATAGAAGACCTCCTCATGGCTACTCTCCAATACATGCGAGAATACCGCACTTATGAACAAATTACGGCTGATTTTAGCATTCACGAAAGCAACTATTATTCAAAGTGGCTTTACGATTTCAAAAACTCATCTTAGTGCTGAGGATACGGTGATTGTGGATGCAACAGAGGTAAAAATCAATCGTCCTAAAAAATCAACTAGCCAATTATTCTGGTAAAAAGAAATGTCATGCTATGAAGGCTCAGGCGATTGTCACAAGCCAAGGGAGAATTGTTTCTTTGGATATTGCAGTGATCTATTGCCATGATATGAAGTTGTTCAAAATGAGTCGCAGAAATATCGGACAAGCTGGTAAAATCTTGGCAGACAGTGGTTATCAAGGGATCATGAAGATGTATTCACAAGCGCAAATTCCGAGGAAATCAAGAAAACTTAAGCCACTAACTCTTGAAGATAAATCCTATAATCATGTGCTATCTAAAGAGAGAATCAAGGTTGAGAATATTTTGGCCAAGGTAAAAACGTTTAAAATGTTTTCAACAACCTATCGAAATCGACGTAAACGATTTGGATTACGAATGAATTTGATTGCTGGAATTATCAACTGTGAACTAGAATTCTAGTTTCGCAGGAAGTCTAATAAAAAAACTTTGTACTCTGAAAAGCATCGTGTGGCTAGCTAGAGTGCAAAGTTTTTTTAACTATCATGCTTTCCTTAAGAATCATTTCAAAATATGATATAATAAGAATAAATTGGAAATAGGAAATTATTTTCATTATATTTTCAAAACTCCATTAATAAAATAGGCAAAGACAAGATTAGAAAGTGAATATTCCGATGTCTTCTTACAAAAAGGTCTCTCTTTCTGAGATCAATCAATCTATTGAAACTCCGAATAACAATCATTTTTGGCAGAATCTAAAAGCATTTTTAGGGCCTGGAGCTCTTGTAGCAGTTGGTTATATGGATCCTGGAAACTGGATTACCAGTGTGGTTGGAGGTGCTTCCTACAAGTATAGTCTCTTATTCGTTATTTTGATTTCATCCATCATCGCCATGCAGCTACAACAGATGGCTGGAAAGCTCGGTATCGTGACGAGGATGGATTTAGCGCAGGCAACAGCTCATCATTCCCCCAAGTGGCTCCGCTATAGTCTATGGGTGATTTTAGAATTAGCTTTAATGGCGACAGACTTGGCTGAGGTTATAGGTTCAGCAATTGCCTTAAATCTTTTGTTTAAAATACCGATTATGGTCGCGATACTTCTAACCGTTTTAGATGTATTTCTTTTGCTTTTGTTGATGAAGTTTGGCTTCAAGAAGATTGAAGCTATTGTTACAACCCTTATCTTAACCATATTAGGTATCTTTTCTTATCTAGTGGCTTTATCCAATCCAAGTATGCAGGGGATTTTTGGTGGCTATTTACCGACTTCCACTTTATTTGAAAGTCCCTTGCCAGGACATGAGAGTCAACTGACTTTGGCTTTAGGGATTGTGGGAGCAACAGTCATGCCCCATAATCTCTATCTCCATTCATCCCTATCTCAAACAAGAAAAATCAACCATAAGGATAAGAAAGATATACGAAAAGCTATCCGTTTTATGACCTGGGACTCAAATCTTCAGTTGTCCCTAGCCTTTGTTGTCAATTCCTTGCTTCTTATTTTAGGGGCCTCCCTCTTTTTTGGCCATGCATCTGAAATTTCAGCTTTCTCTCAAATGTACAATGCTTTACAGGATTCGACAATAGCAGGAGCGATAGCCAGCTCAACTCTGTCAACTTTGTTTGCTTTAGCTCTTTTAGCAAGTGGCCAAAATTCTACTATTACAGGTACTTTGACTGGCCAGATCGTTATGGAAGGTTTCTTGCATCTGAAATTACCACAGTGGATTATCCGTGTCGGAACACGGATTTTTGCCTTGCTCCCTGTGATGATAGTCGCTGTCTTGTTTGGGCATCAAGAAAAGACCTTAGATCAGTTATTGGTCTATTCACAGGTCTTTCTTTCAATCGCTCTTCCATTCTCAATTTTTCCCTTAATTTATCTGACTTCTAAGAAGTCAGTGATGGGAGAATTTACCAATGCCAAGTGGAACACAATCCTAGGCTACGTAGTTTCAATCATCTTGACCATTCTCAATATCAAGCTTCTTTTCGATATTTTTTAACCCCGTTTGAAATCAATTATAGTGTCAGCGTGATGGTTGACAAATAGAAAGTAGTAGTGATTGGTTCATAAAAAGAAGAAAAAAAGAACAGTCGAAACTGTTCTTTTTATCATTATTTGAGACCGTATTTTTTGTTGAAACGATCCACGCGTCCATCTGCTTGAGTGAACTTTTGACGTCCAGTGTAGAATGGGTGTGAGTCTGATGAAATTTCCACACGGATCAATGGGTAAGTTTCGCCTTCGAACTCAACTGTTTCATTAGAGCGTTTTGTTGAACCGCTAAGGAATTGGTAACCAGTAGTTGTGTCCATGAAGACAACTGGGCGATATTCTGGATGGATATCTTTTTTCATTTTGCAATATTTCCTTTCTGCCATGGTCTCTTTGCGAGCCATAGATTGTTACCATACTAGTCTATCAGATTCTGAAAAGTTTGGCAAGTATTTTATCAGTTTTTAAGCAAGTTTTTTAACTTTTGGTAGATGATTTCGTTTTCCTCTAGGCTATAGGAATTAGCACCGCTTGCTAGAGAGTGGCCTCCTCCATCATGTTCTTTGGCAATTTCATTGATAGGATGAATTTTACTGCGTAAGCGAACGCGGTAGTGGCCATCAGCCTGTTCCACAAAAATTCCCCAGAGACTCACACTGTCAATACGTCCAGGTGCACCGACAATGGCTGCAGTTTCAGCATCGGTGACATTGAATTGTTTCAAGATTTCTTGGCTCAGGATAACGCGAGCTGCACCATTTTCATCCACTTCAAGATGGTCGTAGATGTAGCCTTGAAGTTTAGCAATTTTGTAACTCATAGTGTCCATTTTGCGAGTGAGAGCCGCAAAGTCAAAGTTCTGTTCTCTTAGAGAGGCAGCCAGACGGAGGGTGCGTGCAGTCGTAGAAGGATAAAGGAAGCGACCTGTATCACCGACAATTCCTGCAAAGAGCAACTCAGCAGCGCGATCTGACAAGGCCAGTTGGGTTGTTTGGGCAAATAGGGTAATCATCTCACTAGCGCTACTTGAACTAGTATCCACCCAAGATAGGTCACCATATACATCATCATTTGGATGGTGGTCAATCTTAATGAGAAAATCACCTTGACTATAGCGCTTATCATCTATACGAGCAGTATTAGCTGTATCACAGACGATGACAAGTGCGCTCTGGTAGGCACTATCTTCAACAGAATCCATCTCAGCCATCCAAGTAAGAGTTGGTTCATCAAAACCAACGGCTTTGATGGTTTTTTCTGGGAAATGATGTTCCAGTAAGGATTTCAATCCCACCTGACTTCCCAAGGCATCAGGGTCTGGTTTCATATGACGATGAATGATAATCGTGTCGTATTCTTTGATTTTTTCTAAAATTTGATGGCAAATTTCCATAAATAACCTCAATTCTTTCTCATTTCATTGTAGCACAAGAATTTTTATTTTTAAAATGAAAAAGATGTGATATAATGGAGAAAGATAAATTGAGGAGGACGATATGGCATTAGCAAAAATTGTATTTGCCAGTATGACCGGTAATACCGAAGAAATTGCAGATATTGTAGCAGACAAATTACGTGACTTGGGATTGGATGTCGATGTTGATGAATGTACAACTGTTGACGCTTCAGACTTCTTGGAAGCAGACATCGCTATCGTTGCGACCTATACTTATGGTGATGGTGAATTGCCAGATGAGATGATGGACTTCTACGAAGACCTAGCAGATCTCAACTTGAATGGCAAAATCTACGGAGTGGTTGGTTCAGGTGACACTTTCTACGATGAATTCTGTAAGGCTGTCGATGACTTTGACCGCGTTTTTGTAGCGACAGGAGCAGAAAAAGGTTCAGAGTGTGTCAAAGTTGATCTCTCTGCTGAGGAAGAAGACATTGAACGCTTGGAACAATTCGCAGAAGAATTGGCTGCTAAAGTAGGATAAGCACAAAAGTGCGCTGATGTAATCAATCAGTGCATTTTTTTATCGTGAGTTGGGATTTTACTAGCCTATTTGGTGGCTTTTTGATACAATAATTCAAATAAAGGAGGAGACTGTATGGATTTAGATATTATTCGTCAAGAAATTGATCAAATCGACGATCAAATTGTTAAACTGTTAGAAGAACGAATGCACTTAGTTGAAGGGGTTGTCGCTTATAAGAAGGCTTCAGGGAAACCGATTTTAGATACTAAGAGAGAAGCGGTTATTTTTGAAAAGGTTAGAAGTCGTGTAGGAGATAAGCGCTATCAGGAAACTATTGTCGCGACTTTTTCGGACATACTCAAACGTTCGCGTGATTATCAGGATCAAAATATCAAATGAAAAAAGAACAATTTTATCCGCTAGGGATTTTTCTAGCTGCTATGTTGGGTGGATTGGTTCGCTACCTAGTTTCCACTTGGTTACCAGCCAGTCCTGACTTTCCTTGGGGAACCCTTCTTGTTAACTATCTGGGTATTTTCTGCTTGGTTTATCTTGTCAAGGGCTATCTGGTCTATAAGGGGACAAGTAAAGGTGTTATTTTAGCACTGGGTACAGGTTTTTGTGGTGGTTTGACAACCTTTTCTAGTCTTATGCTTGATGCTGTAAAATTACTGGATACAGGGCGTTATCTTAGTTTGATCATGTATTTGCTTTTGAGCATTGGTGGAGGCCTACTCTTGGCTTACTATTTGGGGAGGAAGAAATGGTAATCGTCTATCTTGCAATTGCTTGTGGTTTCGGAGCTTTAGTGCGCTATTTCTTTTCCCGCTATAATCAAGCATCTAAATTGCCACTCGGAACGCTGATTGCAAATCTGTTGGGGTGTTTTTTGATTGGACTTTTCTATAATCATGTGGAATCTAAGGAAGTTTATACTATTTTAGCGACGGGTTTTTGTGGAGGGGTAACAACCTTCTCGACCTTGAATGACGAACTCCAAAGACTGCTAAGTGATAAGAAGGTATTTTATTCTTATTTAGCTTTGACCTACCTAGGTGGTTTAGTTGCGATTTTTTTAGGAATTCTGCTATGTAAGTGTCTAGTGTTTTGAGGTAAATAGAAAATATTGAACTAACGGAAAATTCCGTTAGTTCTTTTTTGTATTTTG
>NZ_CAMHZD010000025.1 GCF_946190065.1 Streptococcus mitis | reverse complement strand
CGAACACAGAAGTTAAGCCCTAGAACGCCGGAAGTAGTTGGGGGTTGCCCCCTGTGAGATATGGAAGTCGCTTAGCTTTAATCCGCCATAGCTCAGTTGGTAGTAGCGCATGACTGTTAATCATGATGTCGTAGGTTCGAGTCCTACTGGCGGAGTAGTTAAGAAAAAAGAGGTTTAGGCCTCTTTTTTTGTAATTAATAATCTATTTAGTGTTATTTGGTGTGAGATATTTTTGCTGAGTAAAGTTTCAGAGCCCTCCGTTTTCGATCAAGGAGATCTTTTTAGTACTTTAATTGAGGGTAGCGAAGAGGCTAAACGTTGCGGACTGTAAATATGATCCTTCGAGGGGTTCGCATCCTTCCGCTTCCATTATCTTAGTTTTTGAAATTTAGGTAGTATATTTGTTCCTATTCTGTCAACTTTTCCTATTTGTTATCTTTTTGAGGTTGGTATTTGAGCAATTCAGGATTTTATAATAACTGTTTATAATTTTTTGTTAGAATAAGGTCATAAAAAGAAAAGGAGTATATATTTATGCTACAAAGTATTTATGATCAGATGATGGATTTTTATAGAAATATTGAAGAAGAGTATGGTATGTTCTTGGGTGATAATTTTGATTGGGAACATGTTCATTTTAAGTTTTTGATTTATTATCTTGTCCGATATCGTATTGTGAGTCATCGGGATTTTATTGTTTACCATTATCGTGTTGCTTATCGTTTGTATCTTGAAAAATTGATAATGAAACAGGGTTTTGTTGCTTGATGAGACAGTATGAGTTAATTTCCGAACAACTTTTACTTTTTGTGGAAAAATAATGATAAATAGCCGGAATTTTTTCTAAAACATTTTTTAATAGTTGGAAATAGCAAATCTTTCTATTGTTTCTTCTTGATAAAAAGGCGATTTTTTCTTATAATAAATTGTAAGATATAATTGCAGGTGAGAGTCCTGCCATGTATGTGAGAAAGGAAGAGCCTGAGGGCTCAGACAAGATTATGACTTCAGTTGTTGTTGTAGGTACCCAATGGGGTGATGAAGGTAAAGGGAAGATTACAGACTTCCTTTCAGCGAATGCAGAAGTGATTGCGCGTTACCAAGGTGGTGATAATGCAGGTCACACGATTGTGATTGATGGCAAGAAGTTTAAATTGCACTTGATTCCATCTGGGATTTTCTTCCCTGAAAAAATCTCTGTTATTGGGAATGGTATGGTTGTAAATCCTAAATCTCTTGTGAAAGAGTTGAGCTATCTTCATGAGGAAGGTGTTACAACTGATAACTTGCGTATTTCTGATCGCGCGCATGTCATTTTGCCTTATCATATCGAGTTAGATCGTTTGCAAGAAGAAGCTAAGGGCGACAATAAGATTGGTACTACAATCAAGGGAATCGGTCCAGCTTATATGGACAAAGCTGCTCGTGTGGGAATTCGTATCGCGGATCTTTTGGATAAAGACATTTTCCGTGAGCGTTTAGAACGTAACCTTGCTGAAAAGAATCGTCTTTTTGAAAAATTGTATGACAGTAAAGCAATTGCTTTCGATGATATTTTTGAAGAATATTACGAATATGGTCAACAAATTAAGAAATATGTGACAGATACATCTGTTATTTTGAATGATGCGCTTGATAACGGTAAACGTGTGCTTTTTGAAGGTGCACAAGGTGTTATGCTAGATATTGACCAAGGTACGTATCCATTTGTTACGTCGTCAAACCCTGTAGCTGGTGGTGTGACAATTGGTTCTGGTGTTGGTCCGAGTAAGATTGACAAGGTTGTTGGTGTATGTAAAGCCTATACGAGTCGTGTAGGAGATGGTCCTTTCCCAACTGAGTTGTTTGATGAAGTGGGAGAACGTATTCGTGAAGTAGGTCATGAATATGGTACAACAACTGGTCGTCCACGTCGAGTGGGTTGGTTTGACTCAGTTGTGATGCGTCATAGTCGTCGAGTTTCTGGTATCACTAATCTTTCATTGAACTCTATCGATGTTTTGAGTGGTTTAGATACAGTGAAAATCTGTGTGGCCTATGATCTTGATGGTCAACGTATTGACTACTATCCAGCTAGTCTTGAGCAATTGAAACGTTGCAAGCCTATCTATGAAGAGTTGCCAGGTTGGTCAGAAGATATTACTGGAGTTCGTAATTTAGAAGATCTTCCTGAGAATGCGCGTAACTATGTTCGTCGTGTGAGCGAATTGGTTGGCGTTCGTATTTCTACTTTCTCAGTAGGTCCTGATCGCGAACAAACAAATATTTTAGAAAGTGTTTGGTCCTAAGAAATTTTTAAGATTTGTTTAAGATAGGTCGGGTATACTATAGACAGTTACAAGAAGACCTCCTAACTTGTTGTAACAAATATCCTAAACTTTTCTTTTTCATAATAATCTCCCTATAGAGTCACCGCATTTGGTGGCTTTTTTTGTCTTGGGATTCATGATATAATAATAAAATCGACAAGTAGGAAAAGGAAAATTGATGAATTATACAGTTGAAGAAAAAGAAAGCTTCATGAGAGAGGCATTGAAAGAGGCTGAGATTGCTCTTGAACACGATGAAATTCCAATTGGCTGTGTGATTGTCAAGGACGGAGAAATCATTGGCCGTGGGCATAATGCGCGTGAGGAGTTGCAACGAGCGGTTATGCATGCGGAGATTATGGCTATAGAGAATGCGAACCTGAGTGAGGAGAGCTGGCGCTTGCTTGATTGCACGCTTTTTGTGACCATTGAGCCTTGTGTCATGTGTAGTGGGGCAATTGGACTCGCCCGTATTCCCAACGTGGTCTATGGGGCTAAAAACCAGAAATTTGGCGCTGCTGGGAGTTTGTACGATATCTTGACAGATGAGCGTCTTAACCATCGTGTAGAGGTTGAAACGGGAATTTTGGAAGATGAATGCGCAGCTATTATGCAGGACTTTTTTAGAAATAGACGGAAAAAATAATTTTGCTTTTAAAATGAATAGGAATGTGATATAATAAATAGTGGAGCAACAGTTCTGCGTGAAGCGGGTCAGGGGAGGAATCCAGCAGCCCTAAGCGATTTGAATTGTGTGCTCTTTTTTTCGTGCTTTTTCCGAATAAATAAGATAGAATAATCTAGAATAAATGATAATAGAAAAGAGAAGATGATGAAAATTCGTGGTTTTGAATTGGTTTCGAGTTTTATAGATGAGAATTTATTGCCAAAGCGTGAGACAGCGCATGCGGCTGGTTACGACTTAAAGGTTGCTGTGCGTACGGTTATTGCGCCAGGAGAGATTGTCTTGGTTCCGACAGGGGTTAAGGCTTATATGCAGCCGAATGAGGTTCTCTACCTCTATGATCGTTCTTCAAACCCTCGTAAAAAGGGCTTGGTTTTAATTAATTCAGTTGGGGTCATTGATGGGGATTATTATGGAAATCCTGGGAATGAAGGGCATATTTTTGCACAGATGAAGAATATCACAGATCAAGAAGTTGTTCTTGAAGTTGGAGAACGTGTGGTCCAGGCTGTCTTTGCTCCTTTCTTAATTGCAGATGGAGATATGGCTGATGGCGTTCGAACTGGTGGATTTGGATCGACAGGGCACTAGGATGAAGATTATCTTTGTGCGTCACGGGGAGCCAGATTATCGTGAGTTAGAGAAGCGTTCTTATACGGGATTTGGGATAGATTTGGCACCCTTATCTGAGAAGGGACGGCAGCAGGCTCAGGAACTGAGCACCAATCCTTTATTCTCTTCAGCTGAAATAATCATATCTTCTGCAGTCACAAGAGCTTTAGAAACGGCTTCTTATGTGGCTTGTGTTACTGGACTTCCTTTGAGAGTGGAGCCATTATTGCATGAATGGCAGGTCTATGAAAGTGGCACAGATAATTTTGAAAAAGCTCGTACTATGTTTCTAGAAAATAAGGGGGAGTTACTTCCTAATAGTCCTATTCAATATGAGACATCTACGGAGATGAAGTCTCGTTTTCTAGAATGCATGGCTAAGTATCGATATTACCAGACCGTGATAGTGGTAACTCACAACATGCTCATGCGTCAGTTTGTGCCAAATGAGAAGATTGATTTTTGCCAAGTGATTGAGTGTGAGTTAGAGATATAGAAAGAGGTTTATCATCGCAAAGAAAAAAGCGACATTTGTGTGTCAAAATTGTGGGTATAATTCCCCTAAATATCTGGGACGTTGTCCTAACTGTGGGTCTTGGTCTTCTTTTGTAGAAGAGGTTGAGGTTGCCGAGGTCAAGAATGCGCGTGTGTCCTTGACAGGTGAGAAAACCAAGCCCATGAAACTGGCTGAGGTGACTTCAATCAATGTCAATCGAACCAAGACGGAGATGGAGGAATTCAACCGTGTACTTGGAGGCGGAGTGGTACCAGGAAGTCTCGTCCTAATCGGTGGGGATCCTGGAATAGGGAAATCAACCCTTCTCCTACAAGTCTCAACCCAGCTGTCTCAAGTGGGAACGGTTCTTTACGTCAGTGGGGAGGAGTCTGCCCAGCAAATCAAGCTACGAGCAGAGCGCTTGGGTGATATTGATAGCGAGTTTTATCTCTATGCAGAGACCAATATGCAGAGTGTTCGAGCTGAGGTAGAAAGAATCCAGCCAAACTTCCTCATTATTGACTCCATTCAGACCATTATGTCTCCTGAGATTTCAGGGGTGCAGGGGTCTGTTTCTCAAGTGCGTGAGGTGACAGCTGAACTTATGCAGCTGGCTAAAACAAATAACATTGCCATCTTTATCGTAGGTCATGTGACCAAGGAAGGAACATTAGCTGGGCCTCGTATGTTGGAGCATATGGTGGATACGGTGCTTTACTTTGAAGGGGAGCGCCACCATACCTTCCGTATTTTAAGAGCGGTCAAAAACCGTTTTGGTTCTACCAATGAAATTGGGATTTTTGAGATGCAGTCGGGCGGATTGGTTGAGGTCCTCAATCCGAGTCAAGTTTTCCTAGAAGAGCGTTTGGATGGGGCAACTGGTTCATCAATCGTTGTGACCATGGAAGGGACGCGTCCGATTTTGGCGGAGGTTCAGGCTTTGGTAACACCGACCATGTTTGGAAATGCTAAGCGTACGACGACAGGACTTGATTTTAATCGTGCTAGCTTGATTATGGCTGTTTTGGAAAAGCGTGCAGGTCTTCTCTTGCAAAATCAGGATGCTTATCTCAAATCTGCTGGTGGTGTTAAATTGGATGAACCTGCCATTGACTTGGCCGTTGCGGTTGCTATTGCTTCGAGCTATAAAGACAAGCCAACCAACCCTCAGGAATGTTTTGTGGGAGAACTGGGCTTGACAGGAGAGATTCGGCGCGTGAATCGTATCGAACAACGTATCAACGAAGCTGCTAAATTGGGCTTTACTAAGATTTATGTACCCAAAAATTCCTTGACAGGAATCACTCCGCCCAAGGAAATTCAGGTCATTGGAGTAACAACGATTCAGGAAGTTTTGAAAAAGGTCTTTGCATAATCCGTGACAAATCCTTTTAAAAATGATAAGATAGGAGAAATATTTGACTATCAAATTTTCGAGGAGGGAATCGTGTCGTATTTTGAACAGTTTATGCAAGCCAATCAGGCTTATGTTGCCCTACATGGGCAGTTAAATCTGCCACTTAAACCCAAAACAAGAGTGGCTATTGTGACCTGTATGGACTCTCGTCTGCACGTTGCGCAAGCCCTAGGTTTGGCACTTGGGGATGCTCATATCTTGCGGAATGCAGGAGGTCGAGTGACTGAGGACATGATTCGTTCGCTAGTTATTTCCCAGCAACAAATGGGGACAAGAGAGATTGTGGTGTTGCACCATACAGACTGTGGTGCTCAGACTTTTGAAAATGGTCCTTTTCAGGAGTATCTGAAAGAGGAATTAGGTGTCGATGTGTCAGACCAGGATTTCTTGCCCTTCCAAAATATAGAGGAGAGTGTGCGCGAGGATATGCAACTCCTTATCGAGTCTCCCCTAATACCAGATGATGTCATTATCTCTGGTGCTATTTACGATGTGGATACAGGAAGTATGACAGTCGTAGAATTATAAATACTTCATTTAGAAAGAAAGAAAGTGTATGAAGAAAAACAGTATTTTATTTATTTTTATCTTATTGCTATGTATTGGTTTGCAGTATGAAACTATCTACTATACGGATGGTTCGATGTCAGGTGCGGAATATGGACTAATGGGAGTTTCTATCTTTCTAGCTCTCTTTTACATGATTCCGGCTCTTTATTTCCTTTTCCGTATTGGGAAAAAATGGGAATTGCCAAAGAACGCTTTGATTCTGTCTTTATTGGGTGGGATGTTCCTTTCAGGCTGGTTGTCTAGCTTTGCTAATACTTATATCCATGATTTATTGGAGTTTCTTTTCCCAGATAGTGCATTTTTAAATGCCTTTGAAAGTGCTATTGTGGCTCCTTTGGTAGAAGAACCCTTGAAATTATTGCCACTTGTTTTTGTTTTAGCTTTGGTTCCTGTGCGAAAATTAAAATCTTTGTTTTTACTTGGAATTGCTTCTGGTTTGGGATTTCAAATGATTGAGGATATTGGCTATATTCGTATGGATTTGCCAGAGGGCTTTGACTTTACTATTTCGAGAATTTTAGAGCGTATCATCTCAGGAATTGCCTCTCACTGGACTTTTTCAGGTCTGGCTGTAGTAGGTGTTTACTTGCTTTACAGAGCTTATAAAGGGCAGAAGGTTGGCAAGAAAGAGGGGCTTATTTTCCTAGGTTTAGCCTTGGGAACTCATTTCTTGTTTAATTCTCCTTTTGTTGAATTGGAGACAGAATTGCCCCTAGCGATTCCAGTGGTGACGGCTATTGCTCTCTATGGTTTTTATCAGGCTTATCGCTTTGTTGAGAAGAACGATGAGTTGATGAACTAGAATATTTTTTAAAAGAATGATGCAAGGGTACAAATATGGTGCCCTTCTTTTATTTTTGATTGAAAAATAGTGTAAAAAGCGCTACAATGGTAGATGGAAAATCTTGTGAAAAGCACAAGCGATACATATATACCGGAGGAAATCATGTCTTTTTCTGATTTAAAGCTGTTTGCCCTTTCTTCTAATCAAGAATTGGCAAAACGTGTGACGCAGGAGATTGGGATAGAGTTGGGGAAATCAAGTGTTCGCCAATTTTCAGATGGAGAGATTCAGGTCAACATCGAAGAATCAATCCGTGGGAAACACGTCTTTATCCTACAATCAACTAGCTCGCCTGTAAATGACAATCTGCTTGAAATTTTGATTATGGTGGATGCTTTGAAGCGTGCGAGTGCAGAATCTGTCAATGTTGTCATGCCTTACTATGGGTATGCACGTCAGGATAGAAAGGCGAGAGCGCGTGAGCCAATCACTTCAAAACTTGTTGCAAATATGCTTGAAGTAGCTGGAGTGGATCGTTTATTGACCATCGACTTGCATGCTGCGCAGATTCAAGGATTCTTTGATATTCCTGTGGATCATTTGATGGGAGCTCCTCTGATTGCGGATTATTTTGAGCGTCGTGGCATGGTTGGTTCTGACTATGTGGTTGTCAGCCCAGACCATGGAGGGGTGACTCGTGCTCGTAAGTTGGCTGAGTTTTTGAAAACATCTATCGCTATCATCGACAAACGTCGCAGTGTTGATAAGATGAATACCAGTGAAGTCATGAACATCATCGGTAAGGTCGAAGGCAAGACTTGTATCTTGATTGATGATATGATTGATACTGCTGGAACGATTTGTCACGCTGCAGATGCCCTTGCAGAAGCTGGTGCTGTTGAAGTCTATGCAAGCTGTACGCACCCAGTTCTTTCTGGTCCTGCTATGGACAATATCCAAAACTCAGCTATCAAGAAATTGGTTGTTTTGGATACCATCTATCTGCCAGAAGAGCGTTTGATTGATAAGATTGAGCAGATTTCAATCGCTCATCTCCTAGGGGATGCTATCGTACGTATCCATGAAAAACGCCCACTTTCTCCACTTTTCAGTATTGAGAAAAAGATTTAATGACCAAGCCTGAGATAATTCTCAGGTTTTTTTCGTCTCTTTTGCGAATAAATAGATAGTAACAGTGAATCTAGGAAAACTAGATTTAATACTCTTCGAAAATCAAATTCAAACCACGTCAACGTCGCCTTGCCGTACTCAAGTACAGCCTGCGGCTAGTTTCCTAGTTTGCTCTTTGATTTTCATTGAGTATAAGACTATGGTATAATAAAAGGAGGAAAAGGATGATTCTCAGACATCCGGGCATCAGCCCAACCAATGATTTAGTTGCTAAGAAGATTTTTAGCAATCCAGAAATCACTTGTCAATTTATACGCGATATGCTGGACTTGCCAGCAAAAAATGTGACCATTTTGGAGGGAAGCAATATTCATGTCTTGCCTTCCCTGCCTTATTCAGCGCAGGATTTCTATACCAGTATAGACGTCTTGGCAGAGTTGGACAATGGGACACAGGTTATTATCGAAATTCAGGTGCATCATCAAAATTTTTTCATTAATCGCCTGTGGGCTTATTTGTGCAGTCAGGTCAATCAAAATCTTGAAAAAATTCGCCAGCAAGAAGGCAATACTCATCGAAGTTACAAACACATCGCACCAGTATATGCTATCGCAATTGTGGACGGCAACTACTTTCAGGATGATTTAGCCTTTCACAGTTTTAGTATGCGAGAGGATACGACGGGTGAGGTTTTGACAATTACAAACAATGGACAGGAAAACCATCTAGTAAAGATGGCATTCTTAGAACTAAAAAAGTACAGAGAGACCAGCAAGGATAGTGTTCGCAAGCCGTGGTTGGAGTTTTTTGGGAATAAACCCTTTACCCAAGAACCCGAGCGAGCCATTAGCCAAGCAGACCAACTGCTGGACTACAAGAGCTGGTCCGAGGAGGACAGGAAAATGTTTAGTGAACAACGCAGACGCGAAGAACAAGCCTTGTTAGCACAGGACTATACTTTGTAACAAGCTGAAGAAAAAGGACTGAAAAAAGGATTAGTAAATCTCGTTCGCCAGCATCTTTTAACCGTTGAGGTTGCCAGCCAGCAATTAGGCATGACAGTAGCTGAGTTTGAGTCACTCTTATAAGACCATCACAAGTAATAGCATTCTTGGAATTAAAAAAATACAGAGAAACCAGCAAAGATGAGGTTCGTAAGCCGTGGTTGGAGTTTTTCGGCAACAAACCCTTTACTCAGTAGCCAGAGCGATCCATCAGCCAGGCAGACCAACTGCTGGACTACAAGAGCTGGTCCGAGGAGGACAGGAAAATGTTTAGTCAACTACGTATGCGAGAAGAGAAAGCCTTGTTAGCACAGGACTATGCCTTGGAACAAGCTGAAGAAAAAGGATTAGAGCGTGGGAAAGTTGAAGGAAGGGAAACTTTTTGCCTTTTTAGATATGGTATGTCAACATGTTTTAACTTCCGAAGTTGCCAGTCAGCAGTTGTAGCTGCAACAGCAGCTATTAACGCAGCTCCAGTTCATGCATATGGTAACTGGTCAGGATGGGATGGTAGTGCAGGAAACCCAACACACCAAGATGGTGTAGTTGCTCCAGCTAACCAATACAAACCAGCGAAGCCAGTTACTAACCCACGCGGTTCTAATGACAACGGTTATGGTACTCCAACGCATACAAAAGGTACAGTTGCTGTAACAGTTATCGATCTTTCTACTGGTAAACCAGTAGCAGGTGCGACTGTTGACTTCAACGCTGGTGGTAAAACTTCATCAGTAACAACAGGTGCTGATGGTGTTGCTACTTTGTCAGATGTTGAACCAGGAACAGCCGTTTCGTATCGTTTGAATGTTCCAGCTGGATATGAGGAAGACTCATACAATGGTCATGTTACAGCAGTTGCTGGTAATGTTCCTGCAACATTCTCAATTCGCCCAGCAACACTTCAAAACAACCGCGATACAATTCATCCAGCACAACCAGGTCAATCATATGGTGAAGAAGTTAAATCACCATGGGTTAAAGATGACAAAGGTCAATGGAGCTATGTTCTTGATGAAAAAGGAACAAAAGCTACTGGTTGGAAACAAATTGATGGCAAATGGTACTATGCTTATAGTTCAGGAGCTCTTGCTGTCAGGACTACAATCAATGGTTACACAGTAAATGCCAACGATGAGTGGGTTTAAAAGTGTAAAATTTACCATAGAAAATGTAAATAATGAAAAGAAAATAAAAAGAAAGCTTATAAAACAGGCTTTCTTTTTCTGTTAAGAGAGGTATATTTGGGAATCAATATAAAAATATAAATGTAAAGATAAAATAACCTATCACTTGATTATATTTTTAGAAAGCGTTATAATAAACCTAAATATGATTCTAAAAAAGGGGTTTCAAAAATGGATAAAAAGAAAATGATTTTAACTAGCTTGGCTAGTGTGGCTGTTTTGGGAGCGGCATTTGCGGCATCTCAACCATCAGTCGTGAAAGCTGCAGAGGATAATACAGCTACTGCTTCATCTCAACCAGCTGGCACAACTGATACATCAGCAACTAATTCAAATAGCGCAACTAACCCTGCTGGAAATTCTGAGACAACAGAGCAACCAGCGGCTACTCAGCCAGCAGAAACTGGAGCTACTGACACTTCTAAATCAGAAGTTACAAGTCCAGAAATTAAACAAGCTGAAGCTGACGCTAAAAAAGCTGAAGGAAAGGTTACTGAAGCTCAAGCTAAAGTAGATACAACGACTGCAGCAGCTAAAGAAGCTGATACAAAACTTGAAGCAGAGAAAAAAGAAGCTGCTGATGCTAAAGTTGCAAAAACTGAAGCTGAAGAAGCTAAAAAAACTGCAGACGATGAATTAGCTGCAGCAAAAACAAAAGCTGCTGAAGCTGACGCTAAAGCTAAAGAAGAAGCGAAGAAAGAAGAAGATGCTAAGAAAGAAGAAGCAGATTCTAAAGATGCTTTAACCGAGGCTTTAAAACAATTACCTGATGATAACGCATTACTCGACAAAAAAGCAAAAGAGGAATTGTTGAAGGCTGTTGAATCTGGTGAATTAAAAGCTGGTGATGTTCTTGCTGAATTAGCAGATGATAATGAAAAAGCTGAAGCTAATAAAGAAACTGAGAAAAAATTAAGAAATAAAGACCAAGCTAATGAAGCTAACGTTGCAACAACTCCAGCTGAAGAAGCTAAATCTAAAGATCAATTACCAGAAAACATTAAAGCTGGAATTGACAAAGCTGAAAAAGCAGATGCTGCTCGTCCTGCATCTGAAAAATTACAAGACAAAGCTGATGACTTAGGTGAAAAAGTTGATACGCTTAAAGAAGATGCTGATGCATTAAAAGCTGAAGAAGATAAAAAAGCTGAAGCTCTTAAAAAACAAGAAGATACATTAAAAGAAGCTGAAGAAGCTCTTAAATCAGCTACAGATAACGGTTCTGATTCTGATATTGTTTCTTCATTAGATAAAGCTGTTAAGGCGATTAAAAAAGAGCGTGATGCTGCACAAAATGCATTTGATCAAGCTGCTTCGGATACTAAAGCTGTTGCTGATGAGCTAAACAAACTTACTGATGAGTACAACAAAGCTCTTGATGAAGTAAAAGCTGCTAAAGAAAAAGAGGCTAACGAGCCAGCTAAACCAGTAGAAGAAGAACCAGCTAAACCAGCAGAAAAAACAGAAGCTGAAAAAGCTGCTGAAGCTAAAGCAGAAGCCGATGCTAAAGTTGCTGAATTGCAGAAAAAAGCAGACGAAGCTAAAACAAAAGCAGATGAAGCTACAGCTAAGGCAGAAAAAGAAGCTGCTGATGTAAAAGCTGCACAAACTAAAAAAGAAGAAGCAGATAAAGCTAAAACTGAAGCAGAAACTGAATTAGCTACAGCTAAAGCAGAAGCTGAAAAAGCAAAAGCAAAAGTTGAAGAACTTAAAAAAGAAGAAGCTGAAACTAGAACTGCTCTTAAAGATGCATTAGATCAATTAGAAAAAGATATCGATGCTGATGCTAAGATTACAAATAAAGAAGAAGCCAAAAAAGCATTAGGTAAAGAAGATATTTTAGCTGCAGTTGAAAAAGGCGACTTAACTGCAGGAGATGTTCTTAAAGAATTAAAAGGTCAAAATGAGACTGCTGAAGCTAACAAAAATCAAGATCCACAAGCAGACGAAATTGGCGCTACAAAACAAGAAGGAAAACCTCTTGCTGAACTTCCTACTGCTGATAAAGAAAAATTAGACGCTGCTTACAACAAAGAAGCTTCTAAACCAATCGTTAAAAAACTTCAAGATATCGCTGATGATATCGCTGAAAAAATTGAAAAATTAACTAAAGTAGCTGATAAAGACAAGGCTGATGCTACTGAAAAAGCTAAAGCTGTAGAAGAAAAAAATGCTGCATTAGATAAACAAAAAGAAACTTTAGAAAAAGCTAAAACTGCACTTGCAACAGCTAAGAAAAACAATGCTGAACAATCTATCCAAGATGGATTACAAGATGCTGTAACTAGATTAGAAGCTGCTGTTGCTTCTGCTAAAACTGCTGCAGATGAAGCTCAAGCTAAATTCGACGAAGTTAACGAAGTAGTGAAAGCTTACAAAGATGCAATCGATGAACTAACTGATGATTACAACGCAACTTTAGGTTATATCGAAAACTTAAAAGAAGTTCCTAAAGGTGAAGCACCAAAAGACTTCGCAGGTGGAGTAAATGATGATGAAGCAACTACTGAGCCTGCTAAGGAAGCGGATGAGGTTCCAACGGTTCCTAATGCTCCAGAATTCAATGGTGGGGTAAATCCTGCTGACGCTCCTACAGCTGAAGAAAAACCTGAATTCACAGGTGGAGTAAACGATGAAGAAGCGCCTACAACACCAGCAACTCCAGAGTTCAATAGTGGTGTAAATGATGATAATGCTCCTACTCAACCTAATAATCCTGAATTCAACGGAGGAGTAAATGATACAACACCTCCTACTGAACCTAATAAACCAGAGGGAGAAGCTCCAAAACCATCTAAACCTGAAACTTCAAACGGAGATGCACTTGTACAACCAGAACTTCCAGAATTCAATGGTGGAGTGAATGATACAACACCTCCAACTCCTGCAAAACCTGAAGGAGAAACTCCAAAACCAACTAAACCAGAAGCTTCAAACGGAGATGCACTTGTACAACCAGAACTTCCAGCATTCAAAGGCGGAGTTAACGCTGTTGAAGCTGCTGTTAATGAAATTCCAGAGTTTGGTGTTAATAACCCTGAAATCAAAAAAATCTTAGACGAAATCTCTAAAGTAAAAGAGCAAATCAAAGACAGCGAAGAAAATGAAGGTGTTGAAGATTATTATAAAGATGGATTAAAAGATCGTCTAGCTGATTTAGAAGATGCCTTAAATACTTTAATTAATAATAAAGCTGAGGTTCTATCTGGAAGTAATGATACAGAAGACTTAAAAGTCACACGCTATGTTGATATTGCTACTAACGCTGATATTTTGAATGCTGAAGAAGGTCATTTCAAAGGTAAATCAATTGCAGGTTATACTTTTGTGAAATCTGAAGAAAAAGATGGTATTATTACTAACTATTACAAAAAAGTAACTAATCACTATTCTACTCCAAATTCAGATCCAAGACTAACACCAACTCCTGGAAATCCTGTTCCAAATGAATCACAAGCTCCAACACCAGCTCCGGCTACACCAACAGCTGAGACACCATCAACTCCTGCGGTTGCACCAACTGTAGCAGGTACTAGCAAAGATAATACATATCAAGCTCCAGCTGCGAAAGCAGAAGATAAGAAAGAACTTCCTAACACTGGTGGTAAAGATAATGTTGCAGTTGCATCATTAGGATTCCTTGGATTGCTCCTAGGTGCCCTTCCATTTGTGAAACGCAAAAACTAATTAGTTGAAGATATAAAAGAGAAGGATTATGACCTTCTCTTTTTGTGATATGGACTATAGTGAGAGTTCTATTGAAAGAAGAAAAAAGTGAACAAAACGATGTTTCAGATTTGTTCACTTTTATATTATTCTATAAATTTACAACAAAGCCTCAAACTCAGCAACGGACATGCCCAACTGCTGGCTGGTAACCTCGGAAGTCAGGAGACCTTGACGAACCATGTCTAAGAAGGCAAAAAGTTTCCCTTCTTCCCTTCCTTCAACTTTCCCACGCTCTAAGCCTTTTTCTTCAGCTTGTTCCAAGGCATAGTCCTGTGCTAACAAGGCTTGTTCTTCGCGTCTGCGTTGTTCACTAAACATTTTCCTGTCCTCCTCGGACCAGCTCTTGTAGTCCAGCAGTTGGTCTGCTTGACTGATGGCTCGCTCGGGTTGTTGGGTAAAGGGCTTATTCCCGAAAAACTCCAACCACGGCTTTCGAATCTTGTCTTTGCTGGTTTCTCTGTATTTTTTAGTTCCAAGAATGCCATCTTGACTAGATGGTTTTCTTGTCCATTATTGGTTATGGTTAAAATCTCACCTGTCGTGTCCTCACGCATACTAAAGCTATGAAAAGCTAAATCATCTGAGAAGTAATTACTATCCACAATTGCGATAGCGTATACTGGTGCGATGTGTTTGTAACTCTGGTGCGTATTGCCCTCTTGCTGGCGAATTTTTTCGAGGTTTTGATTGACCTGACTACACAGGTAAGCCCACAAACGATTAATGAAAAAGTTCTGATGATGCACCTGAATTTCAATGATTACTTGAGTGCCATTGTCCAACTCCGCCAAAACATCTATACTGGTATAGAAATCCTGCGCTGAGTAAGGTATGGAAGGCAAGATATGAATATTACTTCCCTCCAAAATGGTCACATTTTTTGCTGGCAAGTCTAGCATGTCGCGGATAAATTGACAAGTGATTTCTGGGTTGCTAAAGATTTTCTTAGCAACCAAATCGTTGGTCGGGCTGATGCCCGGATGACGTACAGTCATACTTCCTCTCCTTTCATTATACCATAGTTTTAAATCTAGGTTTACTAGATTTACTGACTCTATCTATTTATTCGGAAAAAGGATGAAAAATACTCGGTCTGGCTCTTCCCAATGGTATTTTTTGGTGCTTTCCTTTATAATGGGTGTATGGATAAGAAAAAATTATTATTGATTGATGGGTCTTCTGTTGCTTTTCGGGCGTTTTTTGCGCTCTATCAGCAGTTGGACCGTTTTAAGAATGCGGCTGGTTTGCATACCAATGCAATTTATGGTTTTCAGTTGATGTTGAGCCATTTGTTGGAGCGGGTTGAGCCAAGTCATATTTTGGTGGCTTTTGATGCGGGAAAGACGACCTTCCGGACAGAGATGTATGCGGACTATAAGGGTGGTCGAGCTAAGACTCCTGATGAGTTTCGTGAGCAATTTCCCTTCATTCGTGAGTTGCTGGATCATATGGGGATTCGTCATTATGAGTTGGCTCAGTATGAGGCGGATGACATCATTGGGACACTGGATAAACTAGCAGAGCAGGATGGTTTTGATATTACCATTGTCAGTGGGGACAAGGATTTGATTCAGCTGACGGATGAGCATACGGTGGTTGAGATTTCCAAGAAAGGTGTGGCTGAGTTTGAGGCTTTTACGCCAGAATATCTTATGGAAAAGATGGGGATTACACCGACTCAGTTTATCGATCTCAAGGCGCTCATGGGTGATAAGTCGGATAATATTCCTGGGGTAACTAAAATCGGTGAAAAGACGGGTATCAAGCTCTTGCTGGAGCATGGCTCACTCGAGGGGATTTATGAGAATATCGATGGGATGAAGGTTTCTAAGATGAAGGAAAATCTCATCAATGATAAGGAACAGGCCTTTTTGTCAAAAACACTGGCGACCATTGATACCAAGGCACCGATTGAGATTGGTTTGAAGGATTTAGTCTATAGCGGTCCAGATGTGGAAAATCTTGGAAAATTCTACGATGAGATGGGCTTCAAACAGCTCAAGCAGGCTTTAAATGTGTCGTCAGCTGATGTGGCTGAGAGTTTGGACTTTACTATTGTTGAGCAAGTCAGTCAAGATATGCTGAGTGAAGAATCTATCTTCCATTTTGAGCTTTTTGGTGAGAATTACCATACGGATGATTTGGTTGGTTTTGCCTGGTCTTGTGGGGATAAACTTTATGCTACAGACAAGCTTGAGCTGTTGCAAGACCCGATTTTCAAGGACTTCTTAGAAAAAACACCTCTGAGGGTGTATGACTTTAAGAAGGCTAAAGTTCTCTTGCATCGTTTTGGTGTGGATTTGCAGGCGCCTGGTTTTGACAGCCGTTTGGCTAAATACCTCCTTTCGACTGTGGAGGACAATGAAATTCCGACTATTGCTAGTCTTTATGGTCAGACTTACTTGGTTGATGATGAGACCTTCTACGGTAAAGGTGTTAAAAAGGCTATTCCTGAACGTGAGAAATTCTTGGAGCATTTAGCTCGTAAGCTTGCTGTTTTGGTCGAAACAGAACCTGTTTTACTTGAAAAACTCAGCGAAAATGGGCAATTAGAGCTTCTTTATGATATGGAGCAACCTCTGGCTTTTGTTCTTGCCAAGATGGAAATTGCTGGGATTACGGTCAAGAAAGAGACCTTGCTTGAGATGCAGGCTGAAAATGAGCTTGTCATTGAAAAACTGACTCAGGAGATTTATGAACTGGCTGGTGAGGAGTTTAATATCAACTCGCCTAAGCAGTTGGGCGTGCTTCTCTTTGAAAAATTGGGGCTACCTCTAGAATACACTAAGAAAACCAAGACAGGTTATTCTACAGCCGTGGATGTCTTGGAGCGACTGGCTCCTATTGCTCCAATTGTTAAGAAAATCCTCGATTACCGTCAGATTGCCAAGATTCAGTCTACTTATGTGATTGGCTTGCAGGACTGGATTTTGGCTGATGGCAAGATTCATACTCGCTATGTGCAGGATTTGACCCAGACTGGGCGTTTGTCTAGTGTGGATCCAAACTTGCAAAATATTCCTGTACGATTGGAACAAGGGCGCTTGATTCGGAAGGCTTTTGTGCCAGAGTGGGAGGATAGTGTCCTTCTCAGCTCGGACTATTCACAGATTGAATTGCGTGTTTTGGCACATATCTCTAAAGACGAGCACTTGATTAAGGCCTTCCAAGAGGGGGCAGATATCCATACTTCAACAGCCATGCGGGTCTTTGGCATTGAACGTCCTGAGGATGTGACTGCAAATGATCGTCGCAATGCTAAGGCGGTTAACTTTGGAGTGGTTTACGGGATTTCAGACTTTGGTTTGTCTAATAATTTGGGCATTAGCCGTAAGGAAGCCAAAGCCTATATTGATACCTACTTTGAACGCTTCCCAGGTATTAAAAACTACATGGATGAAGTAGTGCGTGAGGCGCGTGATAAGGGCTATGTAGAGACACTTTTCAAGCGTCGTCGTGAGTTGCCAGATATCAATTCGCGCAACTTCAATATTCGTGGTTTTGCAGAGCGGACAGCTATCAACTCTCCTATCCAGGGGTCGGCGGCAGATATTCTCAAGATTGCCATGATTCAGCTGGATAAAGCCTTGGTTGCAGGTAGTTATCAGACTAAGATGCTTCTGCAAGTGCACGATGAAATCGTACTTGAAGTTCCTAAATCTGAATTGGCAGAGATGAAAAAATTGGTCAAACAAACCATGGAAGAAGCCATTCAACTCAGTGTTCCCCTTATCGCAGATGAAAATGAAGGGGTAACCTGGTACGAGGCTAAATAAAAAGGGGGCTAGTCCTCCTTTTTTGTAGTAGAATTATGCAAGCCTTTTCAAAATGTGCTATACTGATGAAAAAGGAGGATTTCTATGAGTCAAGAATTTATCAATCCAAGTGATGGCGTGATTCGTCAGTATCTCGCAACGAGTAAAACCCTTGCTGTGGTGGGCTTGTCAGACCGTGAAGAAACAACTAGCAATCGAGTGACCAAGGAAATGCAGGCTCGAGGTTATAAAATCATCCCAGTCAATCCCAAGGCGGCAGGTGGCGAAATCTTGGGTGAAAAGGCTTATGCTAGCCTAGCTGAGATTCCTTTTCCTGTAGATATTGTTAATGTTTACCGTCGCAGTGAGTTTTTGCCAGATGTGGCGCGTGATTTTCTCAAAGCTGATGCCAAGATTTTTTGGGCACAGCTAGGACTTGAAAGTCTAGAAGCGGAAGAAATCTTGCGTGCTGGTGGATGTGATGATATCGTGATGAATCGTTGCATCAAGAGAGAACATACACGCTTGATTGAGGAAGTATAAGAAAAAGGTAGCTGGTGGGCTACCTTTTGTGTTATACTCAATAAAAATCAAAGAGCAAACTAGGAAACTAGCCGCAGGTTGCTCAAAACACAGTTTTGAGGTTGTGGATAGAACTGACTAAGTCAGTAACCATACCTACGGCAAGGCGACGTTGACGTGGTTTGAAGAGATTTCCGAAGAGTATTAGAAAATGCCGATAAGGGTCTGCATACCAAGACTAGTGAGGATGATGGCAATCCAGCAGATGGCTCCGAGAACAATGGATTTTCCGCTGGATTTGACCATAGCTACCAGATTGGTTTTGAGACCGATAGCACTCATGGCCATGATAATGAGGAATTTGGAAAGTTGTTTGAGAGGGGTAAAGAAACTACTGGATACCCCGAGAGAGGTCAGTAGGGTGGTTAGGAGAGATGCGAGGATAAAGTAAAGGATAAAAAGTGGGAAGACTTTTTTCAGTTGCAAGCCTTGCTTATTTTTTTGTTCACGACTTTGCCAATAGGAGAGAAAGAGAGTGATGGGGATAATAGCAAGGGTTCGCGTAAGTTTGACAATGGTTGCGGATTCGAGGGTATTACTTTGGTAGAGGCTGTCCCAGGCGCTAGCTGTGGCGGTTACAGAGGAAGTATCATTGACCGCAGTTCCTGCAAAGAGAGCGAAGCCGTCATTGGATAGATGAAGCCAGGTGCCTAGAGTTGGAAAGATGAGCGCAGCCAAGACATTGAAGAAAAAGATAACAGAGATGGCTTGGGCTACTTCCTTTTCCTTGGCGTGAATAACGGGCGCTGTTGCCGCAATGGCAGAGCCCCCACAGATAGAAGAACCTACTCCAATCAAGGTAGCCAGTTTTGTGTCCAATGCAAAGAAGCGCTGGAAAAGGTAGGCAACAATCAAGGCTATTGAAATGGTGGACAGGATGACAGGGAGTGAAGATTGCCCAACTGCGAAGACTTGCGAGATATTGAGACCAAAACCAAGCAAGATAACGGCATACTGGAGCAATTTCTTGGAACTAAAGGTCAACCCCGCATCCAGTTGTTTATAGGATGAGAGAAAGGGATGGAGAAGCATGCCTATGAAAATCGCAAAGACAGGCGCGCCAATAACAGGGAAGAACCCTCCTAAGTACCAAGATAGGATGGAAATGAGAAGGCAGGCCAAGATGCCTGCTCCATTTTTGGATAGAAATGACATAAAAACCTCCAAATAGAATCTGTTACCATTATAGACCTGTAAAGAGGAAAAGTAAAATAGAAAGTGGAGCCTAATAATTATTTGACAAGTAGTGCTAATTATGTAATAATAATCTTACAAGAACTGTAACGAAGTCTTGGCAAAAACAAAAATACCAGAGCTCCACCTCGAGTCTACTGAAAAAGTCATCAACTTGATGGCTTTTTTGTTATACTAGAGATGAGGTGAAATAATGCTTGATAAT
>NZ_CAMHZD010000024.1 GCF_946190065.1 Streptococcus mitis | reverse complement strand
GCTGAAGCACTTGTTGACGCTGATTCAGAAGCTGATGTGCTTGCTGAAGCTGAAGCACTTGTTGAAGCCGATTGACTAGCTGACGTGCTTGCTGATTGACTTGCACTTGTTGAAGCACTTTGGCTTGCTGACGTGCTTGCTGATTGGCTGGCACTTGTTGATGCTGACTGGCTAGCTGAGGTGCTTGCTGATGCTGAGGCACTTGTTGACGCTGACTCAGAGGCGCTTGTCGATGCTGAAGCTGAAGCACTTGTTGACGCTGATTCAGAAGCTGATGTGCTTGCTGAAGCTGAAGCACTTGTTGAAGCCGATTGGCTAGCTGAGGTGCTTGCTGATTGACTTGCACTTGTTGAAGCACTTTGACTAGCTGACGTGCTTGCTGATTGGCTCGCACTTGTCGATGCTGACTGACTAGCTGAGGTGCTTGCTGATTGACTTGCACTTGTTGATGCTGACTGACTAGCTGAGGTGCTTGCTGATTGGCTTGCACTTGTCGATGCTGATTGGCTTGCGCTCGTGCTTGCTGATGCTGAGGCAGATTGAGACGCTTCCGAATCCGATACCGGTACTTTCACTTCATTCCTTGTGCCATCTTTATAGGTAATAATTACTGTTACTTTACCATCTGATACAACACCATTATCTTTAAGTGCATAACTACGAATACGGTTTGCATCTTGTGGATTAGATCCCTTCACCGCTGCAAGAATCTTTTGTTTATCCTCTGGAGACAAGGTTGTCGCATTGCTTACTTGAACCGTTGCTGGCACATTACCAGGGAATTTCTCATTCAGTTTTCCTTGGGCAACTAAAAATGCTGGTGTTTCCGTCTCATTTTCACTCAAATCTTTCGAACGGAAAGTACGAGTCCAAACGTTAGTAGAAGACCAAGTCTCATTTTCATTGAACTTACCAGTAATTTCAAGCTTCGCTGGAGTATCATTTGTTGCTACAGTTGGAGTTGCTGTGATATTGTTAGCAACCCCACCCGAAGTCCTATTTGGTTGCAAGAAGTTTGATTGCCCCGTTTTACCATCAAAAAGTTCAAGATTTCGAATCTTACCACTATTATCTTTAGAAGTGACAACAACACGATATTCATCACCTGCAAAGATTTCATAACCTTCTGGTCTACCTGTTCGAACAACTTTCTTAGGCGCGTCTTCCCACTCACCTGCTGCATTTTTAATTTGAACTTTGTATTCAACATTAGGTGCTTCTGTTTCCTTAGTAATCGTACCAGAACCTGGCTCTGAAGTTAACACTTCAGTTGTATTTGGACCTGCTGGTACACTTTGAGTCGCAGTTACATTAGGTACAGTACTTGAAGGAAGAAGACCATTGTTTGCGGTGTAAGCAGTTCCCAAATCATCGGCAGTAAAGGTTACACTTGTAGCATTTGTTGGAACTTGCTTAGTAAAGGTTTGAGTACCTACTGTCAAGGTTACTGTTGCTCCTGAAAGAACATTATTTACCGTGATACTTTGATTTGGTAAACCTCCACGTCCACTTAAGTTTTCAATAACTGGTGGGTTAACTTCCATTGCCAAATCTGAGATTGGTTTTGTACGAGATTGACCATCTTTATAGGTAATCTTGACCTTATCCCCTTCGATGGCAACATCTTGAATACGATCTTTTTCTTTCTCTGTGGCCGTATCATGGGCATTCTTAACAGCTTCTTTAATGCTTGTTTTTTCTGGTTCTGTCAAGGAAGCCAGGCTTGTAACTTTAATCTTCTTATCAGGATTCAAGTTAGCATTTCTTACTGCTAGACTACCTTGTTTTATTCGGAAGGTTGAGCCTTCTGAACGGTTATCTGCTGCATCTTCTGCAGAAATAGAACGTGTAGCAGAGTTTTCTGGTCTATACTGCAAATCATCGTTAACTTTTCCTGTAACTTCCAATTTAGCTGGATTTGCTGAGGTTGCTTCCGTCAAAGAAGAAATGTTGTCTGCATTCGCTGCTCCAAATGTATTATCCAAGACATTTGGAACAATCGTTGCACTTGTTAAACCTGAATGAACATTGGTTTTCTTAATAAATTTACTATTATCTGTAAAGGTTGTGGTGAAGCGAAGTTCATCACCTGCATAGAAGGTATGTTCTGATAGATTTCCTACCCTTGTTCTTGGAACTTCTTTCCATTGGCCAGTCACACGATCCTTCACTTCTACAACTGTATCCGTAGCTACTGGTTTAATTGTTTCAGGAGTAATATTGACTCCTGTACTCTCAGCAGAAGAAGTTGTCACACCTGATGAATCTGTTACATTAGCCGTTGCGGTAACTGTTCCAGTCTTAGGTAAGATATTACCAGTTAACCCAATCTCAGTAGGACTTACTGTAAGAGTCGTATCTCCAACAGGTTTTTCAATCGTACGACTAACATTTCCAATCTTAACAGTAACAGATGTTGCCTTAGGATCAATATTGGTAATCGTAATATTTTTCTCAAGACCACCTTGCCCTGTCAAATCATTTTTAACTGTTGGTGCTTTTGGTGTAGCAATATCGGATACTTTAAGTGTACGAGTCGTCTCATCCTTATATCGAATAGTTACTGTATCACCATTTATTGTAATATTCTTGATACGACCATCAACCCCATGTGCTTGCTCGATACTTGCCTTCAAGCTTGCTTTTTCAGTTTCTGACGGATTGCTCAAGTCATTGACTGTAGGCTTGGTTGTTGGATTGAGATTGGCATTTTTAACCGCAAGACTTGCATGACGGATAATAAATGCATCTGTGCTAGATGAGTTATTTGCTCCATCGACAGCATTAATTTGACGAGTCAAAATCTGATTATCTGCCCAAACAACATTTTGTCCCATCGTTACAGTAGACGTTCCCTCATACGGAGCTGTTCCCGATGCAGTCGTTATCGTATCTCTGAAGGTGCCACCTGTACTTGTTCCCCAAGCAGGCAAAGCAAACAGATCATTTTTCCAACTTATTTCATCACCAAATGTAACCGTCTTAACTTTTCCACTGTTATCTGTAACTGTAGTTTTGACACGAAGTTCATCGCCTGAATAGATAGAATAATCCTGTTTACCTTGTGAGTTAGTTGTAGAAGGGACTGGCTTCCAAGTATTCGATGTCTTATCTAAAACCTCAAATGTATAGTTAATAACTGGCTTTTCTGTTTCCGGTGTGATGGTTACAGGATCACTTGCTGCAGATTCAAGGAAAGTACCTGCTGCTGAGTATAGAGATGGCGCTGCAACTTTTGCAGTAACTGTTGCATTATTTGGCAACAAGCCATTTTCAAAACCAAGTTCAGTTGGTGTAACAGTTACAGTGTCTGTACCAGCTGAAATTTGCTTAGTAACAGATTTATTACCAACTGTCACTGTCACCTTTGTAGCTTGCGGATCAATGTTTGTAACAGTGATGTTAGACGGCATACCACCTTCTTCATTCAGATTATTGGTTACCGTCGGTCTAGTTGGCAACACTTTCACTGGAACAGTTTGAGCATTAGGATTGCCGGCTCCGTCAATAGCTGAAATCAAATATTTGTATTCACCAACTTTATTAATACTTCCTCTGACATAACCTGTAACTGTTTTGTCAGCATTTGTTTTCACATTAACTAAATCTAAATCTTGACCCGCTGGCGATACTTCTGCTAGACCTTTTGTATAAAGGCTACCACCTCGGAAAGCTTTAATACCTGAATTTCCTGTTTCGTTATCAGAAGCAGTTACTGGTATATCTATCGAATCTCCTGATACAATAGTCAATCCATCAGCAGGAATCCCCTTAATTACAGGAACAATAGCATCAGGACTTGAAACTACGGGAGCACTAAATTCTGATTCTAAAGTTCCCTTACTTTTTGGCAAGGTTACAGTTGTCTTGGCTATATATGACCCAGACTGAACAGTTGGCACATCAACTGTTGCTTTACCACTTTTAACTGTACCGGTATAGCTAGTATTATTTGGGCCCTGGAGGGTAACTGTTGAGCCATCTGGAATACCTGTCCCTACATTAACTACAACATTTGCACTCTGTCCGACTTTATTATCAAGGCTTGTTTCGATTGTTGGAGGAGCTGGTTTAACAGCAACTGTAACAGTTTGCTCAGTTGTATTACCAACTGCGTCTGTAGCCGTCACCTTCACATTTTCATAAAGACCCACTTTAGAAGGAGTACCTGTCAAGGTTCTCGACATAGAACCGTCATTATTTCTAACAGCATTCCCTACTGCCAAAACATTGTTAAAGGTTGGATTCGATTTATCAAGAGTGGTTCCTGTAGACTTACTTGCATCGTAAGTAAGGGTCTTCATGCCTGAATTACCAGTCGTCACATCAGAAGCTGACAAACGAACATTAGCTCGTTGTCCAACAGTCAAATTGATTCGTCCGTTGTCTCCTGCTGTAATAACAGGTCCAGTCTTATCAATATTGACTGCGCGGACCTCATTACTATAATCAGATTCAACCGATGTTTTCTTTACATTATTTTGATCTGTATATTCTGGCTGTCCATCAACAACTGTCTGAGCTTTATAAACTGCATTGTTTTGCAGATTAACATTCCTAAAGGTTACACTTCCATCCGTACCTGCTACTGCCTCTTGAATTTGTCTTCCATTTTCATAGAGGTAAACTTTCTTACCAGGAGCAGCTTTCTCAACTTTAATATCTTGTTGAGCTTTACCTTCTACAAGTTTACTTGTAATTTTTGGTGTGTGAGGCTTAACGATAAACTGAGTAGGAACATCTTTCGTTGTTTTATCTGGGAAGGTTACATGTATCTTATTGTTAAAGACCCCTGGTGTACGTCCAACTTCCTTGCTAGGAATTGTTTGATTGTTAGAATCTCTCCATTCTATTTGTGAGTTATTTGGTAACTTCCCACTACCCCAGTCATTGGTACCTTTTTTCACCAAGTACTGGTTCGGGTCTGTATATCCATTTGCTGCAGAATCGTTATACCACCATTTCAGACCTGCATTGTAGTAGCTATTTGTACTATAAGGCGCTTCTACTTGTTTAACAAAATACTTACCACCCTCTGCAGCTTCTACTGGATAAGCTTTGTCATAACTCAGTCCTATCGGATTAGTATGAATTCCAACAGTTGCAAACGTAGTATTTTGTGTACCTTGACCGAAGAGGACTTTCATATTCTTCAAGTCACCATTCGACACGCCATCCTTGACGGTCGTTGTAAAACGAGTTACATGTACCTCATTTCGGTCACCACCGATATTAACATTTTGCCAGATAACACGTTTACCCGCACCTTTAGTATTGATAATCGCCGGATTGATCGTATTCCAAATAGCTCGTTTGTCATTATCACTGTTATCTGCTGTCGCTTTCAAGAGGTTGTATTGTTCATCACTATCATTTAGCGATACAATCCCCTGCCCTGCATTACCAAACTGATCTGTATTATAGGTCTCTGTCCCTTGTCGTTCGTATGTTCCTCCATAATTTTGAGGTAATAGAGTTGCTTGGGATTTATCAATTGGTAACTCTGCGAAATCAATAGGCGGACGACCAGATGTTCCCGTAATTGTATCCTTATATGAAGTTGATGCAATCGTAGTCGGCATATTGACCTGTTCAGGAACCTGAATCCACTTACGAACATTTGTACGTCCACGGTTAGCATGTGGATTTTCTACAACTGTCCAAATAATGGAAGTAATTTTACCATTTGCGTCATATACTGGCTCAGTTTTAACAGCAATATGATCTCTCAAGTGGTTTGCAGCTTGATTATTTTCTCCAGATACGAAATAATCAATCGCCTCACCATTTGGACGTTCTTCAAAGTCTAAACCAACCGCACGTGAACCGAACTGGGCATTACGAGCACGGAACTGTACTCCCTGCTCCATTTGCTTACCATTCAATGAACTACGTTTACCGTTGCTAGCACGAAGAACGGCATTGGCGATTGAAGCTTCTGCAGCCTTGGCTTGCTTAATAACGTCTGTCAAGTCAGCATTTGGAGTTTTCAAAGCTTCTTCGATAGCTGTTACAGCTGCATTCACCTTTGCAACAGCTGATTCAGTATTTGGCAGACCGATAGACTTAGCTAGGTACTCACCCATAGAAGCAGAGATTTTAGACAGACGTTTACGGTCTTCTTCAGCTTTCTTGTTGCTCTCAGCAGATACTGTAGTCGCTACGGCAGCTGTTGTCGTCGTATCCACCAAGCTTGAAGTCGTTGATGTGATTTGACTCAAACGAGTTTCAACTGCTTGTAGAGAGGCGAGGCTATCAGTGATAACTTTTGAAAGAGCAGCATCAGCTGTTGTGTTAGCTGCATCTTCCTTACGAACAGATGTCTCTTTGTTTGAAGCTGTCTCTGATGATACTGGTGTTACAAGTTCAGAAGTTACTCCAGCTTGTGATTGAGAAGCACTTGTTGAAGCTGACTCTGATGCACTTGTTGATGCTGATTCTGAAGCGCTTGTTGATGCGGATTCAGAAGCCGATGTACTTGCTGATTCTGATGCACTTGTTGAAGTACTTACTGATTGGCTTTCACTTTCTGAAAGATATTTACTTGCATTCTTGGAAGCTTCCTCAGACAAGGACTGGCTTTGGCTGACAGAAACTGATAAGCTATCGGCTTGAGCTCCCTCCTGATCTTTTACTGTTCCCAAAGTTACTGTGTCTGTATTCGCAAGTGTCTGATTTGACTCTACTGTCTTTTCAAGAGCGTCATTGGCATAAACAGTTGTTTGTGTTGCAACTGTTCCTCCAAGTACCGTCCCTGCTGCGGCTATCCCTTTCAGGATATCCAGTCCAGTCAGTGTATTTGCTGCTTGCTCTTCGATAACTTCAGTTGTTACCTGAGTAGCATCTACACCACCACGCAAGACTTTAAAGAGGCCAAATTGAGAGGTCGAGGCACGCAACCAATGCTTACCCGACTTGATCAACTTGAAACGGGTTACACGATCCGTCTCCCTATATTCACCTTCTTGGCGTCTAAAAAACATATTTTAGATCCCTTTCCACTTATATTTATGTGCATTTGTCAATAAAATACCAATATACATTATACACTTTAGATACAAGTAATTCAATAAGTTTCAAAACATTTTTACCTAAAAAAAAAAAGTATTTTACATAGATATTATAGGTGAATATGCTGCTTTTTATAAATATTAGAAAAATAACAATTTTAAACGTTTTCAAAGGGGAGAAGTCCCAATTTTAAGCGTTTTTATGTTTCTAAATTGCGAAATCTTAAATCTTTGTTACAGGTTTTCTGAAAACGTTTTCTCTCTCATTTTATAAAATAGTTTTATTTATAACTATTTGTTTAGTGTACACTTTGTTATAATATTGATTATATTGTATTTTTGTGCAAGGATTTTTGTCTGTTTAAAAAACGAATAATATAGCTATTCATTTTTTAATTATGTATAACAAATTTCATTCATCTGATATCTTTATCACTTATATATTCGTCTCTATTTATCGAACTCTTCGAAAATCTCTTTAAACAAGGTATGCTTCGCCTTGGATTATATATGTAACTGACTTCGTCATTCTTTTCTACAACCTCAAAACTGTACTCGGAGGAATCTGCAGTGATATATGTTACATATATAAATAAGCTGTGCATGTCCTACAAAAAAATTCCTTAGTCTATTTTTAAGTAAAGGTAAGGTATTTTAGGATTTCTTATACTGACAGAGCATAAACCCGAATTAAAATAAAATAAAATATAAATATATTAGGAAAGTCGAAGTAATTTATAGACATGTTTTAAGAACTTCTCGTACTGTTCTAGATTCAATATATTATGTTTTAGGAACTAGAGCGGAGTATTCCAAATTCAATAAATTGTAAAACAAAAAAGTGAACTAAACCGGATTCTGATTTACAGAAAACTAGTTTTGTTCACTTTTTCTTATGGTCGAAACTTCTGTTCCATCCATTTTTCAATCATCTATCCGCAGATCAATCTGCTACAGAAAAATTGTTTACATTTCTTCATCATCACGTTTGCGACGTTTCGCAATCAGACCTAGACCCGTTACAGCAGTCAAAGCACCTAGAAGTACAGATGATTTGGAAGCTTCTGTACCAGTATTTGGCAATTGCTGTCTTGACTTAGCTGTCGGTCCGGCATCATTTCCAACGTGTGAAGTCGAATGATTAACATTTAATTCTACAAGCGAGATTGACGTTGAGGCACTATCAGAAGCTACACCTGAAAGTGATGTACTTGTTGACATAGACACCGATGTTGAGATTGATGCGCTTAGACTCGTTGACTGTGAAGCACTATCACTCAAACTAAAGTTCGGTTTATCAATACTATCAGGGACTGACATGCTGGTGCTGGCGGATTGGCTAGCACTGGTCGATGCGGACTGACTTGCTGAGGTGCTGGCGGATTGACTAGCACTGGTTGAAGCTGATTGGCTTGCACTGGTTGAGGCCGATTGACTAGCCGAGGTGCTGGCGGATTGGCTAGCACTGGTTGAAGCCGACTGACTCGCACTGGTCGAGGCGGACTGGCTAGCGCTCGTGCTGGCGGATTGGCTAGCACTGGTTGAAGCCGACTGGCTTGCACTGGTTGAGGCCGATTGACTTGCGCTCGTGCTGGCGGATTGACTTGCTGAGGTGCTGGCCGATTGGCTAGCACTGGTTGAAGCCGACTGACTTGCTGAGGTGCTGGCCGATTGGCTCGCACTTGTCGAGGCCGACTGACTTGCTGACGTGCTGGCGGACTGACTTGCACTGGTTGAAGCCGACTGACTTGCTGAGGTGCTGGCGGATTGGCTTGCACTGGTTGAAGCCGACTGACTTGCACTTGTGCTGGCCGATTGGCTTGCACTGGTTGAGGCCGACTGACTTGCTGAGGTGCTGGCCGATTGGCTTGCACTGGTTGAAGCCGATTGACTCGCACTTGTCGATGCGGACTGACTTGCACTGGTTGAGGCCGATTGACTAGCTGAGGTGCTGGCTGATTGGCTTGCACTGGTTGAGGCCGATTGACTAGCTGACGTGCTGGCGGATTGGCTTGCGCTGGTTGAAGCACTCTGACTTGCACTCGTGCTAGCTGATTGGCTTGCACTGGTTGAGGCGGACTGACTAGCCGAGGTGCTGGCTGATTGACTGGCACTGGTTGAAGCACTTTGGCTTGCAGACGTGCTGGCTGACTGGCTTGCACTGGTTGAGGCCGATTGACTAGCTGAGGTGCTGGCCGACTGGCTGGCACTGGTCGAGGCGGACTGACTAGCTGAGGTGCTGGCTGATTGACTCGCACTGGTTGAAGCCGATTGACTAGCTGACGTGCTGGCGGATTGGCTCGCACTGGTTGAAGCCGACTGACTTGCACTTGTGCTGGCGGATTGGCTTGCACTGGTTGAGGCCGACTGACTTGCACTTGTGCTGGCTGATTGACTGGCACTTGTTGAGGCCGACTGACTTGCACTTGTGCTGGCTGATTGACTGGCACTTGTCGATGCTGACTGACTAGCTGAGGTGCTGGCTGATTGGCTCGCACTTGTTGAGGCCGATTCAGAAGCTGAGGTGCTGGCGGATTGGCTCGCGCTTGTTGAGGCCGACTGACTTGCTGAGGTGCTGGCCGATTGGCTTGCACTTGTTGAGGCCGACTGACTTGCTGAGGTGCTGGCGGATTGGCTTGCGCTGGTTGAAGCACTCTGACTTGCACTCGTGCTAGCTGATTGGCTTGCACTGGTTGAGGCGGACTGACTAGCCGAGGTGCTGGCTGATTGACTGGCACTGGTTGAAGCACTTTGGCTTGCAGACGTGCTGGCTGACTGGCTTGCACTGGTTGAGGCCGATTGACTAGCTGAGGTGCTGGCCGACTGGCTGGCACTGGTCGAGGCGGACTGACTAGCTGAGGTGCTGGCTGATTGACTCGCACTGGTTGAAGCCGATTGACTAGCTGACGTGCTGGCGGATTGGCTCGCACTGGTTGAAGCCGACTGACTTGCACTTGTGCTGGCGGATTGGCTTGCACTGGTTGAGGCCGACTGACTTGCACTTGTGCTGGCTGATTGACTGGCACTTGTTGAGGCCGACTGACTTGCACTTGTGCTGGCTGATTGACTGGCACTTGTCGATGCTGACTGACTAGCTGAGGTGCTGGCTGATTGGCTCGCACTGGTTGAAGCACTTTGGCTTGCTGACGTGCTGGCTGATTGACTCGCACTTGTTGAAGCACTTTGGCTTGCAGACGTGCTTGCTGATTGACTCGCACTTGTCGATGCTGACTGGCTAGCTGAGGTACTTACTGATTGGCTTGCGCTTGTTGAAGCACTTTGACTAGCTGACGTACTTGCTGATTGACTCGCACTTGTTGAAGCACTTTGGCTTGCAGACGTGCTTGCTGATTGGCTCGCACTTGTTGAGGCCGACTGACTTGCACTTGTGCTGGCTGATTGACTTGCACTTGTTGAAGCCGACTGACTTGCACTTGTGCTGGCTGATTGGCTGGCACTTGTCGATGCTGACTGGCTAGCTGAGGTGCTGGCTGATTGGCTGGCACTGGTTGAAGCCGATTGGCTAGCTGACGTGCTGGCTGATTGACTCGCACTTGTCGATGCTGACTGGCTAGCTGAGGTACTTGCTGATTGGCTTGCGCTTGTTGAAGCACTTTGACTAGCTGACGTACTTGCTGATTGGCTTGCGCTTGTTGATGCACTTTGACTAGCTGACGTACTTGCTGATTGACTCGCACTTGTTGAAGCACTTTGGCTTGCAGACGTACTTGCTGATTGGCTTGCGCTTGTTGAAGCACTTTGACTAGCTGACGTACTTGCTGATTGACTCGCACTTGTCGATGCGGACTGACTTGCAGACGTGCTGGCCGATTGACTTGCGCTTGTTGAGGCACTTTGGCTTGCTGACGTGCTGGCTGATTGGCTCGCACTTGTTGAGGCTGACTGACTAGCCGACGTGCTGGCCGATTGGCTTGCGCTTGTTGATGCACTTTGGCTTGCTGACGTGCTGGCTGATTGACTTGCACTTGTCGATGCCGACTGGCTAGCCGAGGTGCTGGCTGATTGACTTGCACTTGTTGAGGCAGACTGGCTTGCTTTCATCGATAATGACTTAGATGCACTCGTACTCAAGGAACTAGATTTACTTCTAAAATCACTATCAGAAAGCTTTACAGTTACAGAATCAGTTGTTTCATCTTTATAACGAACTGTTACCGCCCCAGATTCACTTACAACAATTTCTTTAATCCGATTTTGTTCCAGAGGATTTAATCTTGTTATTTCAGCAATGATAGAATTTTTCTCTGTTGAATTTAAGCGTGTTAGATTCTCTACTTGGAAAGTTTTTGTAGGAACAACCGGGGTCATAATATCCGCAAGCCGTCCCTGCCTAATACGGACATTACCAGGTCCACTACCCAAAGCAGGAGTATTTCCCGCCTTATCCTCAGCTACAGCATTTCGTTGCCATTTATTCTTATCACTATGAGATAAATTTTCATCCATCTTCCCACTCACAACAATCGTAGCTGGATGAGTATCTGTGGCAACTATCCCTCCATTAGAATCACGCAAAGCTGGAACTGGATTTGTTGTTCCATATTTATCATTTTCAAAATAATTCTTATTCGTTAGAGGTTGATTTCTATCGGCCTGTGAAGCAATATAAAAACTACGTAACTTACCTTTGTTGTCTTTAGCCTTGAAGGTGATTTCAAATTTATCACCCGCATAAATGTCATAAGCTTCCTCATTTCCCTTACGAGTAGGTTGAATAGGTTGACCATTTCTTTTTACAATAACTTCATAAGTAGGCATGACTTGATCTAAAGTCAGATTAGCTGGAACTGTATCACTACTTCCATCTCGGTAAGTAATCGTAATCTGACCATTTTCAGAAACCGTAACATTGCCTGATTGATTATTTTTACTATAATCTGTATGCTTTATTATAGCACTATTTTTAGAAAGGAAGTTTCTCTTGACTTCATCCCTCTCTTCTGGTGTTAGGTGGGACTTATCACTTACTAGAACAGCATCTCCACTAACTGGATTTTGACGTTCAGCAAACGGACGATGAACTAAAGAGGCATTTACGACATCAGTAGTTCTATCTCGATATGTTATTGTTATCTTACCAGTATTATCAACTGTATACGAGCCTGTCTGGCTATCTTTCTTATAATCACTATGTTCGAGAAGGCTTCTATTTTTTTCCTCAAATTTATTTTTTACTTCTTGAATTTCATCTGCAGTTAAATTGCTAGTATCAAATGCACGAACAGTTTCGCCACTAACAGGATTATTTCGTTCGTTAAATCCTTTGATATTAAAAGTAAGGAGAGCAGTTGTACTTTGTTTACTTGTATCTTCTACTGTGTAAGAAATATTATAAACACCTGGCTTATACGGCTTCCACGTATTTCCATCTCGACCAATAGTCCCACTTATGTTTATATCACGCGAAGTTTGATACCCAACTTCTCTGCCATATCTATCATACACTGTAAGATCTCCAACCCCTTTTTTACTAGTAGCAGGATAGTTTGGTGCATTCAAACCAGTGATAATTGGTGCATCTTTAGGGGAAGTAATTCTGACCATCCCTCTATCGTCACGTAATTGAATCTTCACATTGTTTACAGATTCATCATTGTACACTTCAACATAAGAAGGCGTGATTCTAATAGTCGGAGCTTTATCTGCCTGGGTAACCTTTTTGCCAGTTGAAACTGTGTCTGACTTAGTCGATGTGTAGTTAGCAGGAGTATTTGAACTTGTAAATGGTTGGCTACTTGTTGCTACCTGAGCCTTTAAAGTTGCCTGTGTAGACTTATCATTAACCTTTCCATAAACATAGATAGTAGCATCCAGATTACGATTGAGGTCATGTCGCTTATTAAAAACATACTCATTTCCAGAACCACCACTTTTTTCCATAGGTTCTCCATTGAAGAGAACTCGAGTAATGGTCGTATTCGGATCTACTTCTGCAATCAATCCAGCATTGTTTAACGGGCTATTAGAGTGCATATTGATACGCCAAACAACTTCCCTACTACCATCTGCATAGATTCCCTTTTCCAGAGTTGCAGTTGTAGCGTTATCAGCATTAGCATGGTTTACTAACGCACGTAGTTGCTCACCTTTATCAATCAGTTTTCCATTTCGCGCATCACGCGCACCTGAATGGGCTCTCAAAACAGCATTGACAATGGAATTACGAGCTAGAGTCGCTTTTTGTACTACTGATGTCAAATCACTAGTCGGATCCGCCAAGGCTTTTTCAATCTCAGTTACTGCAGCGTTGACCTTAGTGATGGCTGAATCAGTATTTGGTAAGCCAACAGCTTTAGCTAGATACTCACCTATTTCAGCTGAAAGTTTCGTAAGTTTCTTACGATTTTCATCCTGTTGTTTAGCTGAAACTTCCGCTGTTGCTATAGCACCAGCAGTTACTCCCGCTAAGCTACTTATTTCTGTATTCGTATCAACTAACCCTTTTTCCAATTTAGCTGATTCCAATACAGGAGCAGTGAACTTAGAGGAAGGTAAGCTTTCTTTAGCTAACTGACTCTCTTTTGACACAGACTCTGCTTTTTCAGAAGTCTCAGAGGCACCATAGGTCTCAGAGGTAGTAGTAGAAAGTTCACTATTGTCTGAAGCTACCATCGACTGACTAGCGCTTACAGAAGTACTTGCTGAGACACTAGCCGAAGTTGATGCGCTTTCTGAAGCACTTGTTGACATACTAGCAGAAGAACTAACACTAGCTGATAGACTAGTGGAAACTGATTCTGAACTAGATACACTCCCACTTACTGAATGAGACTGACTTGCTGAATTTTCAGCATCTACTTTTGCAGTTGTACCAAGGACAACTGTATCATGCATTGCTAGAGTATCTGCACTATCGAGCGTTTTTTCAAGAGCTACCGCATCATTCGCAAACACTTTTGTTTGAGTAGCAACAGCCCCACCTAAAACTGCACCTGTAGCAGCAATCCCCTTTATGATATCCAGACCTGTAATCGTTTTATTAGTTTGGTTTTCTACTACTTCTGTCATCACTTGAGTAGTGTCTACACCACCACGTAAAACCTTGAACAAACCAAAAAGAGAGGTTGAAGCTCTCAACCAATGTTTACCTGATTTAATTAACTTATAACGTGTCACACGGTCCGTCTCTCTATAAAGACCATTCTGACGTCTGAAAAACATTTATTTTTTCCTCCAAAAAGTGCTACAGTAGCTAGCTTAATGCAATCGGTTTCTATTATACACAAATTATTATGTTAAGTCAACTTATTTTTTAGTGTTTTTACTAAAAAAAAAAGCATTTTCTGCTTTGTTTTGTATAAATTCCCCATTGATAAATAAAGTTAATATACTAGACAACTGAATCCCTCATTGACTGGGCTATAAAAAAGAGAAATCCATTATTTTTGCCGACGAATGCGTGATGCTTATCTAAAATCAAAAAGAGCAACATTTTTCTTCACATAGACATATATATTGTATGTTATTCAAGGAACTCTTCGCTACTTTCATTAAAATTAAGAGATAGTAAATTTCAAAATATATAGTTTAACTAGGATATTTTTTGAGCAGGCTGGCAAGAAAAAAGGGTTACTTTGGTTTTACTTGACTATTAGAAAGTCAAGTAGCTAGACTCACTAACCCTCACAAAAAATCCCACAATGCCACAACATTCGCAGGATTTTCTGACATAGGAGATTTGGATAAAGTACTATAGTAGTTACTGATTCAAGACCAAAACACCAAGCTTAGTAACTTCCCATTTGCCACAATAACAAAGCCCAAGAATTGATAGCATTCCTGGACATTTCTTATTAAAATATTTAGATCAACCAACATAAAGGTTACCAATTGTTAGGTTACTACACGGAGTTAGCAAAGCAGGTCGCTAGAACACTTTCTACCCATCACGACGGAAAGTTTTACGAAGCGATACTATTCGTGGACTCTGCCTAGCGAAGCGTTTAGGTAGACTGATTGTTACACCACGACACGGAGTTTAGCAAATCGTTTTCATTTGCCAAACGAAGTTAATGACGCAGTTAGCTAGTTTGCTTCTTTACCATTACGACGGAAAAATCCACGGATCGATATTATTCGTGGATTTTTTCCTAGTGAAGCGTTTAGGTAGACCGCCATAGCGGTTTCCGATTGTTAGCTTACGACACTGAGTTTTGCAAATCGATTCTATTTGCCAAACATAGTTAGTGAGGCAGTTAGGTCATACACTATCTAATCGTTACGACGTAAAGTTTTACGAATCGATACTATTCGTAAAACTTTACTAGTGGAGCGCCTAGCCAAGTTCCTTAGAAACTTGGCGTTAGTTACTTAGATTGTTACACAATCAAGTAACTTTGGCGATCTACATCTTCTCTTCCAACTCTACGTCTGGATACTTGTCCGCAAACCAGCGAAGAGCAAAGTCGTTCTCAAAGAGGAAGACTGGCTGGTCAAAGCGATCTTTAGCCAAGATATTTCGGCTTGATGACATCCGTTCATCCAAGTCCTCAGGCTTGATCCAACGAACGGTCTTTTTACCCATTGGGCTCATAACGACTTCAGCATTGTACTCGCCTTCCATGCGGTGCTTAAAGACTTCAAACTGAAGTTGACCAACAGCGCCTAGCATATACTCACCTGTTTGGTAATTCTTATAAAGCTGAACAGCTCCTTCTTGCACCAATTGCTCAATCCCTTTGTGGAAGGATTTTTGCTTCATGACGTTCTTAGCAGAAACTTTCATGAAAATCTCAGGGGTAAAGGTTGGCAGTGGTTCAAATTCAAACTTATTTTTTCCAACTGTCAAGGTATCCCCAACTTGATAAGTACCTGTATCGTAAACCCCGATAATATCACCTGCCACGGCATTGGTCACATTCTCACGACTTTCCGCCATAAACTGAGTCACATTCGACAGTTTGGCACCCTTACCAGTACGAGGCAGGTTGACACTCATGCCACGCTCAAATTCACCCGATACGATACGAACAAAGGCAATACGGTCACGGTGACGAGGGTCCATGTTGGCTTGGATTTTAAAGACAAATCCTGAGAAATCCTTATCGTAAGGATCCACAATTTCACCATCTGTTTTCTTGTGTCCATGTGGTTCTGGAGCAAACTTAAGGAAGGTTTCAAGAAAGGTCTGCACACCAAAGTTAGTAAGAGCCGAACCGAAGAAGACTGGCGTCAATTCTCCAGCAAGGATTGCTTCCTCTGAAAACTCATTCCCAGCTTCATTTAAAAGTTCAATATCATCCTTGACTTGCTCGTAGAAAGGATTGCTACCAAAAAGCTTGTCCCCATCTTCTAGACTAGCAAAACGCTCATCCCCTTTGTAGAGCTCCAAGCGTTGGTTATAGAGGTCATACAAGCCTTCAAAGGCTTTCCCCATCCCGATTGGCCAGTTCATTGGGTAGCTAGCAATGCCCAAGACTTCTTCCAATTCTTGCAAGAGGTCCAGTGGCTCACGACCGTCACGGTCAAGCTTGTTCATAAAGGTAAAGACTGGAATGCCACGGTGTTTGACAACCTCAAACAATTTCTTGGTTTGAGCCTCAATACCCTTGGCAGAGTCCACGACCATGACCGCAGCATCCACCGCCATCAAGGTACGGTAGGTATCTTCTGAGAAGTCCTCGTGTCCTGGTGTGTCGAGGATATTCACGCGCTTACCATCGTAGTCAAATTGCATAACAGATGAGGTTACCGAAATCCCACGTTGCTTCTCGATATCCATCCAGTCAGACTTGGCAAAAGTTCCTGTTTTCTTTCCTTTTACGGTACCAGCCTCACGAATCTCGCCACCAAAATAGAGCAACTGCTCAGTAATAGTAGTTTTCCCCGCGTCCGGGTGGGAGATGATGGCAAAGGTACGACGTTTCTTAATTTCTTCTTGAATATTCATAAGTTCTCTTTCTTTGATTCTCTGTTTTTCTTGGTTCAATAGCTAAGAATGATTTCTACATTGGATTTTACCATTCCTTTCAACACTCCATTATATCGGATTTTAGCATTTTTTTCAATTTCTATTTCTTTTTACTTATCCCTCCCTTATTTATAGGAAAATATGGTAAAATAGAACAGACTAAAAATCATCATTTCACGAAAGGATGCAAGATGAAAATTACGCAAGAAGAGGTAACACACGTTGCCAATCTTTCAAAATTAAGATTCTCTGAAGAAGAAACTGCTGCCTTTGCGACTACCTTGTCTAAGATTGTTGACATGGTTGAGTTGCTAGGCGAAGTTGACACAACTGGTGTCGCACCTACTACGACCATGGCTGACCGTAAGACCGTATTCCGCCCTGATGTGGCCGAAGAAGGAACAGACCGTGATCGCTTGTTTAAAAACGTACCTGAAAAAGACAACTACTATATCAAGGTACCAGCTATCCTAGACGATGGAGGAGATGCCTAATGACTTTTAATAACAAAACTATTGAAGACTTGCACAATCTCCTTGTGTCTAAGGAAATTTCTGCAACTGAATTGACCCAAGCAACGCTTGAAGATATCAAGTCTCGCGAGACATCTATCAACGCTTTTGTCACAATTGCTGAGGAGCAAGCCCTTGCGCAAGCTAAAGCTATTGATGAAGCTGGAATTGACGCTGATAATGTCCTTTCAGGAATTCCGCTCGCTGTTAAGGATAATATCTCTACTGACGGTATTCTCACAACCGCTGCCTCAAAAATGCTCTACAACTACGAGCCAATCTTTGATGCGACAGCCGTTGCCAATGCAAAAGCCAAGGGTATGATTGTTGTCGGAAAAACCAACATGGACGAATTTGCCATGGGTGGTTCAGGGGAAACTTCACACTACGGAGCAACTAAAAATGCTTGGGACCAAAACAAGGTTCCTGGTGGCTCATCTAGTGGTTCTGCTGCAGCTGTAGCTTCAGGTCAAGTCCGTTTGTCACTTGGTTCTGATACTGGTGGTTCTATCCGCCAACCTGCTGCCTTCAACGGGATCGTTGGTCTCAAACCAACCTACGGAACAGTTTCACGTTTCGGTCTCATTGCCTTCGGTAGCTCATTAGACCAGATTGGACCTTTCGCACCAACTGTTAAGGAAAATGCCCTCTTGCTCAACGCCATTGCCAGCAAAGATGCTAAAGACTCTACTTCTGCTCCTGTCCGCATTGCCGACTTTACTTCAAAAATCGGTCAAGACATCAAGGGCATGAAAATTGCTTTGCCTAAGGAATATCTTGGTGAAGGGATTGACCCAGAGGTTAAGGAAACTATCCTGAACGCAGCCAAACACTTTGAAAAACTCGGTGCTATCGTTGAAGAAGTCAGCCTTCCTCACTCTAAATACGGTGTTGCCGTTTATTATATTATCGCTTCATCAGAAGCTTCATCAAACTTGCAACGCTTTGACGGTATCCGTTACGGCTACCGCGCAGAGGATGCGACGAATCTTGACGAAATCTATGTAAACAGCCGTAGCCAAGGTTTCGGTGAAGAGGTAAAACGCCGTATCATGCTAGGTACTTTCAGCCTTTCATCAGGTTACTACGATGCCTACTACAAGAAAGCTGGTCAGGTTCGTACCCTTATCATTCAAGATTTCGAAAAAGTCTTCGCGGATTACGACTTGATTTTGGGTCCAACTGCTCCAAGCGTTGCCTATGACTTAGATTCTCTCAACCACGACCCAGTTGCCATGTACTTGGCTGACCTTTTGACCATCCCAGTCAACTTGGCTGGTCTCCCAGGAATTTCGATTCCTGCTGGATTCTCTCAAGGTCTACCTGTCGGTCTACAATTGATTGGTCCTAAGTATTCTGAGGAAACCATTTACCAAGCTGCTGCTGCTTTTGAAGCAACAACAGACTACCATAAACAACAACCCGTGATTTTTGGAGGTGACAATTAATGAACTTTGAAACAGTCATTGGACTTGAAGTCCACGTAGAGCTCAACACCAATTCAAAAATCTTCTCACCTACTTCTGCCCACTTTGGAAATGAGCAAAATGCCAACACTAACGTGATTGACTGGTCTTTCCCAGGAGTTCTGCCAGTTCTCAATAAAGGTGTTGTTGATGCCGGTATCAAGGCTGCTCTTGCCCTCAATATGGACATCCATAAAAAGATGCACTTTGACCGCAAGAACTACTTCTATCCTGATAATCCCAAAGCCTACCAAATTTCTCAATTTGATGAGCCAATTGGTTACAATGGATGGATTGAAGTTGAGCTAGAAGACGGTACGACCAAGAAAATCGGTATCGAACGCGCCCACCTAGAGGAAGACGCTGGTAAAAACACCCACGGTACAGATGGCTACTCTTATGTTGACCTCAACCGCCAAGGGGTTCCATTGATTGAGATCGTATCTGAGGCTGACATGCGTTCGCCAGAAGAAGCCTACGCTTATCTGACAGCCCTCAAGGAAGTTATCCAGTACGCTGGTATTTCTGACGTTAAGATGGAAGAAGGTTCTATGCGTGTGGATGCTAACATCTCCCTTCGTCCTTATGGTCAAGAGAAATTCGGTACCAAGACTGAGTTGAAGAACTTGAATTCCTTCTCAAATGTTCGCAAGGGTCTTGAATACGAAGTCCAACGTCAGGCTGAAATCCTACGCTCAGGTGGTCAAATTCGCCAAGAAACACGCCGTTACGATGAAGCCAACAAGACAACTATCCTCATGCGTGTTAAGGAAGGCGCTGCTGACTACCGCTACTTCCCAGAACCTGACCTACCTATCTTTGAAATTTCAGATGAGTGGATCGAAGAAATGCGTACAGAGTTGCCAGAGTTTCCAAAAGAACGCCGTGCGCGTTATGTATCTGACCTTGGCTTGTCAGACTATGATGCTAGTCAGTTAACTGCGAACAAAGTCACTTCTGATTTCTTTGAAAAAGCTGTTGCTCTCGGTGGCGATGCTAAACAAGTCTCTAACTGGCTCCAAGGTGAGGTTGCTCAGTTCTTGAACGCTGAAAGCAAGACACTGGAACAAATCGAATTGACACCAGAAAACTTGGTTGAAATGATTGCCATCATCGAAGACGGTACTATCTCTTCTAAGATTGCCAAGAAAGTCTTTGTCCACCTGGCTAAAAACGGTGGCGGTGCGCGTGAATACGTGGAAAAAGCAGGTATGGTTCAAATCTCAGATCCAGCTGTCTTGATTCCAATTATCCACCAAGTCTTTGCCGATAACGAAGCTGCCGTTGCCGACTTCAAGTCAGGCAAACGTAACGCAGACAAGGCCTTTACAGGATTTCTTATGAAAGCAACCAAAGGCCAAGCCAACCCACAAGTTGCCCTTAAACTTCTTGCCCAAGAATTGGCGAAGTTGAAAGAAGATTAAAAAAAATAATCTCCAGATTAGGAACTATCAGTGAGTTCTCCTCTAGTCTGGAGATTTTTCAATATACCTCGTTATTGAGGTTTGCCTTACTTACATATCCTACTTCAAAAAGCCCTTCCCCTAAGAATAGAGGAAAGGCTTTTCTTGATTATCATAAACCTCAGAATGATAGATAAGCGACTTATTACGCTTTATACCATTTCTTACTCCTTATCATCTTTACGACGTCTTGAAACTAAACCTAAGCCAGTTATTGCTGCTAGAGCTCCAAGAAGGAGAGATGAAGTTGATGATTGAGTACCTGTATTCGGAAGTTCCCGTTTACCATCTACAAATGTTGATTCATTTGAATTCACTATTTGAGTTGATTTATCTGATGTTGCTGTTACATCTGAATGAGCTGGGATATCTGATTGTCCAGGAACATCTGAATGAGAAGGGGTTTCATCATGAATTGGAGTAATCACTTTCTTAAAGATATGAGTTGTTACATTTCCAACTAAAATAGTCTTGACATATTCATAGCCAGTAAATGTTCCCTTATCTTTTGTACCATCTTCTTGAGGTTTTAGAACATTACCTTCAGTATCTTTCCAAACTGTTGATTTACTTTCTTCATTACTTGGAGTTGAAGGTGTTGGTGAATATGGTGTTGAAGAAGATTTCTTAGTATATACATGGATTGTATTTCCATCTTTATCTTTCTTAGTTTCTTTGAAGATGTACTCTGGAATGTCTTTCTTATCCTTCGTTCCTTTGTCTGAAGGGCTGATTTCTTTGCCTTCTTCATTCACATAACTTGTTACGACTTGACGGTATACATGCGTTGTATTGCCTTTTTCGTCTTTCTTAGTTTCTTTGTAAATGTACTCTGGAATGTCTTTCTTATCCTTCGTTCCTTTGTCTGAAGGGCTGATTTCTTTGCCTTCTTCATTCACATAACTTGTTACGACTTGACGGTATACATGCGTTGTATTGCCTTTTTCGTCTTTCTTAGTTTCTTTGTAAATGTACTCTGGAATGTCTTTCTTATCCTTCGTTCCTTTGTCTGAAGGGCTGATTTCTTTGCCTTCTTCATTCACATAACTTGTTACGACTTGACGGTATACATGCGTTGTATTGCCTTT
>NZ_CAMHZD010000023.1 GCF_946190065.1 Streptococcus mitis | reverse complement strand
GTTGCAGTATAGTCACTTCCTACTTGTCCATTTGTTACTAATGTTACTGGATCTTTTAGGTTTGTTTCTGTGCCTGCGATAACGTATTTAACTTCGACGTTTCCACCTAATTTTGGTGCGTACTCATAAACAACTTCTTGTTTCGCTTCTGTTACTTTACCTGTTTCTGTAGCTGAACCTTCTTTTAGTCCATTATTTGTTTTAACTAATTCATAGACTAAGCCGTCTTTTGTGAGGGTGTTTTCTTTCGTTGCAGTATAGTCACTTCCTACTTGTCCATTTGTTACTAATGTTACTGGATCTTTTAGGTTTGTTTCTGTGCCTGCGATAACGTATTTAACTTCGACGTTTCCACCTAATTTTGGTGCGTACTCATAAACAACTTCTTGTTTATCTGCTGTAACTGTACCCGTTTCTGCGGCTGATGTATCTTTATGACCTTTATATACATAAACTTTTCCATCAGTTGCTGTTAATTCTTCACCTGCTGCTGGCGCTGTTGAAGTATATTCTTTTCCAACTTTTAATCCCTTAGCAACATCTGTTGCTGGTTTTAATTCAGTTGTTGTACCTTCGATAACATATTTTGCAACTACATCTCCACCTATTGGCATAATTCTCTCGTAATAAACATTTTCAACTACATTACCATTATTAACCAATTCCTGAGAAACTAAGACTCTATCAATAACTGCTCTATCTGGCGCTTCAAAGTTATTCACTTTAGGTGAATTTGTAGTTGGCCAATTTGGTTGATAAGCATCAGTTCTATATTCCCATGGACCTTCTACTACTCGGCCTGTTTCTTTACCTGTGTAAACTTTTCTCGTAACTGTAATATTTTGTACAACAGGATTAGCAACTACATTACTCTCATTATTCTTTTCAAGATAGTTAATTGTACGAGTAATCGTTTTGCTTTCTTCTTTAAATGTTGCTTCCTCATAGACATACGTAACTTTTTTCGTTACTTGTTTTTCATAAGTTCCTGTTTCTGGAGCTGAATCTGCTTGGATTTCTTTAAATAAATATGGTAATCCCGACCAATGACCTCGAGGAATGACATCTTCTTTTGTCGTAGTATATGGTTGTCCTGCAAATTCTTTTTCAGTAATTTTTGGAAGAATATCGTCTTTTCTAATATTGATATAACGGACTTCTAATTTTCCTCGTACGTCTTCTGTTCTTAATCCAACAGTATTCGATTCTAACCATACATTTTGATTATTCTTCAAGAAAATTTGCGATGTACTTTGAACAAAGTTTGGATTATCAGCATCAACTCGAAGATTAAAGTTATGTGTAAAGCCATGTTGTTTTGTTACCGTATAATCTTTTTTAAATTTATATTTAACGGCAGTAACATCTTTCCAATTTGTGATTTGATCAGCAGTTACGTAAGTTCCTGTAGTTTTATCAGCTGCAGTTGATGTCGTATATTCTATATCATACTCATCTGAATTCTCAGCAATAGGTCCTTCTAAATACGTTACTGCTTCACTCTTAGGAATTAAAACAACTGCTTCTTTGATTTTTTGAGGTGTATCTGTTAAGTTCTCAATTTGAGGTGTTAGAGTAACTTCTTGTCCATTCTTCACATCAATAATCCCTCGTGTACCAGTAGTTCCTGGTTTAGATATTGTTAATGATGTTGAATACTCAATTACATTATTCATCGTAACATTAATATTTGCTTTTGCAATTGTTCGACCTGATTCATGGCCTTCTACATAATCTGCATTTAAAGAACGATCATTACCAAATAAAGTTTCAGCATCACTATTCCACACAAGATAAGATTCTATATTATATGTTCCACTTTGAATTTGACCATTATTTTCTACTTCAAAAGTTAATGCCGCTGGTTTATAAGTTCCACCTTTAATCCATCCATCTCTGTTTAAATCAAAGCTAGATAACCCTAAATCTTTTGATTCGAAAATATAGGCACGTTTACCAGTTCCTTTATAATTTTCAATAATACGCGTTGGATTTACAGTATCATAATTTTCTTTTATTCGATTATAAGCCCAATTACCATCTTCACTATTTACTCCACCATAATAAATTGATGTACTTGATAATAAACGATTGTCCGCTGTCAATCTAAAGTCTTTCAATGGTAACTTTGGATCTGCTAGTAACATTACACTTGTTTTATTAATATTTGGATCTAATTTTTGTAAGTCATATGTTTTTATACCATTTTTATCAGATTCTGCTAAGTAAAAATAATCTGGTGCTTCATAACTTACTGTAATTGGAATATTTTTTCCTCGTGTTAAATTATCTTTTGACAAGTCCCGTTTACCAATTTGATCCATTGATAAACGTAATGTTGTCGCTTCTTTTGTGTGTACTGCTGGATTACTTGCTCCCGTATTAGGGCGTTGCGTTGCAACAGCACTTTCTAATGTATTTTCAGCCGATAAGACTTGAGAAATTTTATCTTCATAACGCTGAATATTTGGATCTTTTGCTTTTTCTTTCCAAGTACCTACTGTTACATCTAAATCTGTTTTTAATCCTATAATTGTTTTAGAAGCTTGCTCTCTATTTTGTAGTTCATCAACAATTCCAGGAGTTTTTAAAATTAAATGATTATATCTTTTATCTGGATTAAGAGTAATTTTACTAAATAATTCATCAATATTCGTATATTCTTTAATTAATTCCGGCTGGTTATTCTCATTGACTCCATATAATTGAAAGTTTTCTTTAAATTGCCCACGTAAATCTTTATATCCTGCATGGTATCCTTTTACTCCGGCATTTCCATTTTCTAATTCATTTGTATAAACTTCTGATACTTTAAATTCAGTAAAATAATTTCCTTCTTGATCTTTCGGAATAAGATAGTTTAAATATTGACTTGGTAATGTTCCACCATCTGCTTTTATTTTATTAAACGGAACACTATAACGAGCTCCAAATGTATCTACATTACTAGCATTTGAAAATAGTCTTTGATTCGATTGTGTGTTAATGTAATCATCCATATTACCAATCGAAGGAGCACCATCACCCGCATAGATTCTAAAACCATCAGGATTTTCTAGCGTTTGTGTGAATGATGAACCATCTGGTCTATGTCCTACAGCTTTATAAACAATTTTAGCATTATAGCCTTTTGTTCCATTAGACTCAATAACCTTTGCAATTTCCTCTGGTGTACTTAAGGCACCCTCTTTTAATCTTAATACAGGTCCGGCATAGACTAAAATTTGATTAATTCCACGAGTTTGATCTGGATGTAAGGTAGCTACTCCATTTTCTAGTGTCCATTTTGAATTATTAGGAGCATTAGGGTCTAATTCTAAAAACTCTGGAATTCCACTAATTGTATAATCATAACTTGTTAATCGACCATTACCATTTTGATTCCACCCATCAGCTTCTCCACTATTGAAGAATGGTTCATTTGTCATAATTAATGGAATTCTAAAAGGAGTTTTTACAGGAGTTAATTTACCATTAACAACAGAACCGAGTTTGTATTCACGTTGGTCCTGTGATAAATAATTTTTCACCAATTTTTCTCTTGTATCTTTTTCTCGATAAATAATTTCTGATAAATAATCAAAAGTAGCTGTTGCTGTTTTTGTAGATAAGACATTTCCACCACTGATAAACTCTGTCTTCACTGGTAGTGAATCACCTTTTGATGGTGCATTCTTTATAGATGTTCCTACATAAAGTTTTAATAAACTTTCCGCAACAGATCCACCAGCCATTGGATTTAAATTTAAATCATAAACATAATCAGTAGCTGTAGAACGGTCATCTGTACTTTTAACAAAAGATGAATTTGTAAATTCTGGTTTTTTAGTAGAATGAAGAAAAGCCTTTGGAATAGTTACACGTATTTTACCATCTGTAACTGTCTCATCTGAAGAAGCTGAATAAGTAATCGCCATATTAATGACACGTTCACCGTCACCATTATTTGCTACCGGAATTCGTTTTTCTGTTGGCCCTTTCGATGTATCAAAATGAATTGACCCTGTCAAAGCATGCTCTGTCACTCCTCCAGTACGGAAACCAGTTCTTTCTTCCATCTTTTTACCATTACGGCTATCTTGATTTTTGTTTTCTTTAGGTGTTTCTTCAGCTTTAATCGATTTTAAGATAGAAGTTAACGAACTAACTTCTTTTGCTTTTTTATCAGCTCCTGACTTTGTTGCATCCAATGCACTTAAATATTGCTTAGCTTCTGCAACGAGTTTTTCGGCAGCCTGAATTTGAGAGGCTTGTTTTTTATTTCCTCTGAGACGCTCTATTTGCGCTTCCAAATCAGCTAGTTTTGCTTGCAAGAGAGATAAATCGACAGATGGTTTCGTCTCAGTTGCTTCTGCAACGTTAGTATGTTCTGAAACTGCTGAAGCTTGGTCTGTCTGTTTTTCGGACACTTTTACAGACTTTTCTGCCTCTTCAGTTGATTTTGGTTGCTCAGCTAACTCCGCTTTCCCTGCACTATCTACTTTTGGCTCAGAGATAGTTCCTGCTTGAGCATTTCCTTGAGCTTGGTTTAGTCCCATATCAGCATCCTTCGTCACTACCGTTTCAGTAGCAGAGTCTGCTTCTACCGTATCTACATTGTAACCAAACAAAAATCCTGCCCCGATTAAGACACTCGCAGCACCAACTTTTAATTTTTTAATCGAATATTTTTCGTATCTATTACCACAAAAATATCGATGATCTTTTTGTTGTCGCGACAATTTAAACATGATTTACCACCTTTATATATATATATATATATATGCACACTTAGGTACAAATATACTTTCACTATATTATATCATATTTCAAAGTAATTTTTAAGATATTTGTTTATAAATTTCATTTAAAAAACATACCATTCTAAAACATTTTTTGTACAAGTATAAATTTATATAAATATCTCCATTATCCCACCTTCAACTTTCTTTTTCATTCCTTTTATGGTAAAATGAAGAGTAATAATATTTATTAAAGAGGTAAAAACATGATTGAAGCAAGCAAATTGAAAGCTGGTATGACATTTGAAACTGCAGACGGAAAATTGATCCGTGTTTTGGAAGCTAGCCACCACAAACCAGGTAAAGGGAACACGATCATGCGTATGAAATTGCGTGATGTCCGTACTGGTTCTACATTTGACACAAGCTACCGTCCAGAAGAAAAATTCGAACAAGCTATTATCGAAACTGTTCCAGCTCAATACTTGTACAAAATGGATGAAACTGCCTACTTCATGAACACTGAAACTTACGACCAATACGAAATCCCAGTCGTAAACGTTGAAAATGAATTGCTTTACATCCTTGAAAACTCTGATGTGAAAATCCAATTCTACGGAACTGAAGTAATCGGTGTAACTGTACCTACTACAGTTGAGTTGACAGTTGCTGAAACACAACCATCTATCAAAGGTGCTACTGTCACAGGTTCTGGTAAACCAGCAACTATGGAAACTGGACTTGTTGTCAACGTTCCAGACTTCATCGAAGCTGGACAAAAATTGATCATCAACACTGCAGAAGGAACTTACGTTTCTCGTGCCTAATCTCTAGAAAGAGGTCATTCTATGGGAATTGAAGAACAATTTGGCGAAATCGTTATCGCTCCACGTGTACTTGAAAAAATCATTGCCATCGCAACTGCTAAAGTTGATGGTGTCCACTCATTTTCAAATAAATCCGTATCTGATACCCTATCAAAACTCTCTCTTGGTCGTGGCGTCTACTTAAAAGAAAGCAACGAAGAACTAACTGCTGACATCTATCTCTATCTTGAGTACGGTGTGAAGGTACCAAAAGTTGCTCTTGCTATTCAAAAAGCAGTCAAAGATGCTGTCCGTGATATGGCTGATGTGGAACTTGCTGCTGTTAACATCCATGTTGCAGGAATCGTTCCAGATAAAACACCAAAACCTGAGTTGAAAGATCTATTTAACGAGGACTTCCTCAATGACTAGTCCATTATTAGAATCTAGACGCGAACTTCGTAAATGCGCTTTTCAAGCCCTCATGAGCCTTGAATTCGGGACAGATGTGGAAACAGCTTGTCACTTTGCATATACACATGACCGTGAAGATGCAGATATGCAAATCCCTGCCTTTCTTCTGAACTTGGTTTCTGGCGTTCAAGCTCAAAAAAACGAGTTGGATAAACAAATCAACCAGCACCTCAAGTCAGGCTGGACAGTTGAACGCTTGACCTTGGTCGAAAAAAACTTACTACGCTTGGGAATCTTTGAAATCACATCATTTGATACACCTCAGCTGGTAGCAGTCAATGAAGCCATTGAACTTGCTAAGAATTTTTCAGATCAAAAATCAGCCCGCTTTATCAACGGACTGCTTAGTCAATTTGTAACTGAAGAAAATGAATAATCGAAAAGGTGTTTGGTCTTCCAAGCACCTTTTGACTTTCCCCTTGGTATAAAGTAAGAACCACATAAAAACTAGAACTGACTGCCAGTTCTAGTTTTTGCGTATTCTGAAGTATTAGTATTTTCTAAATCGTTGGTAGCGCTCTTCCAACAACTCTTCTAACGGTTTTTGTGAAAGTATGGCTAGCTCAGTTTGGAGTTCTTTTTTGACACTCTTAATCAGTTCTTTACTAGAAAGTCCTGCTTCAGAAATCACCTTATCCACCACGTCCATTTCTAACAATTCATGTGAGGTGATTTTCATCAGCTCTGCCGCCTCCATGGCACGAGTACCATCTTTCCATAGAATAGAAGCAAAACCTTCTGGACTGAGAATAGCATAGATAGAATTTTCCAGCATCCAGACACGGTCTGCGACTGCTAGAGCCAAAGCCCCACCTGAACCACCTTCACCGATAATAATGGCAATAATAGGAACTTTCAGATCACTCATTTCCATGAGATTGCGAGCGATAGCTTCCCCTTGTCCACGTTCCTCCGCTCCAACACCAGGATAGGCCCCTGCCGTATTGATAAAGGTGACAACTGGTCGGCCAAATTTTTCAGCCTGTTTCATCAAACGTAGGGCCTTACGGTAGCCTTCTGGATGAGGTTGACCAAAATTCCGTTTGAGGTTATCTTGCAAGCTCTTGCCTTTTTGGATACCAACCACTGTTACAGCTTGGTCTCCAAGCCAGCCGATACCACCAACAACTGCACCATCATCACGAAAAGAACGGTCACCGTGTAATTGGATAAATTCATCAAAAATGCCTGTCGCAAAGTCCAAGGTTGTCAAGCGACTCTGCTCACGCGCTTCTCTGACTATTTTTGCAATATTCATCTAGGACCCCCTCCGTGCAATCTGACTAGGCTAGCAATCGTATCTGGCAAGTCTCTTCTTTTAACAATAGCATCTACAAAGCCATGTTCCAGTAGGAATTCTGCCTTTTGAAAATCCTCAGGCAAGTTTTCACGAACCGTATTTTCAATCACACGTCGCCCAGCAAAACCGACCAAGCTCTGTGGTTCAGCTAGAATAACATCTCCTTCCATAGCGAAAGAAGCTGTTACACCACCTGTCGTTGGATCTGTCAAAATGGTCAGGTAAAAGAGACCTGCATTTGAATGGCGTTTAACTGCTGCAGAAATCTTGGCCATCTGCATGAGACTCATGATTCCTTCCTGCATACGGGCTCCACCAGAGGCTGTAAAGAGAACAACTGGCAACTTTTCAACAGTCGCATACTCAAACAAACGAGTGATTTTTTCCCCTACAACCGTACCCATAGAAGCCATGATAAAGTTAGAATCCATAATCCCAAGAGCCACAGTCTGACCTTTAATAAAAGCAGTTCCTGTCACAACGGCTTCATCTAGACCTGTTTTTTCACGCATGGTTGCTAGTTTCTTTTGATAACCTGGGAAATGCAAGGGATCCTTACTTTCAATCCCTGTAAACAATTCCTTAAAGGTTCCCATATCAATCGTCAAAGCCAAACGTTCTTGGGCAGAAATACGAAAGGTGTAGCTACAGTACGGACAGATACGCTCACTTCCCAGATCCTTCTGATAAATGGTATGCTTACAGCCTGGACACTGGGAGAATAATTCATCTGGAACCTCTGGCTTGGCTTGAGGTTTTTCCCTAACCGAACGATTGGGATTGATTCGAATATACTTATCTTTTTTACTAAATAGAGCCATTGATTCCCCTTTTCGGTTTAAACTCTTGAAATCATTTTATTCTTTTTCTTGATACTTGGGCAAGAAGGTTTCCATCAAGAAGGAAGTATCGTAATCTCCAGCAATGACATTGCGATCTGAAATGAGGTCAAGCTGGAAATCTGCATTGGTCTGTACCCCCTCTATCTCTAGTTCATAGAGGGCACGTTGCATTTTCATCAAGGCATCAAAACGATTTTCGCCGTGAACGATGACTTTGGCAATCATACTATCATAATAAGGCGGAATGGTATATCCTGGATAAACCGCTGAATCCACGCGCAAGCCAACTCCCCCACTTGGAAGATAGAGATTGGTAATCTTACCTGGACTTGGAGCAAAGTTGAAGGCTGGATTTTCTGCATTGATACGACATTCAATAGCATGACCTCGTAGAACAATATCTTCTTGCTTAACAGACAGGGGCTGACCCGCTGCAATGCGAATCTGTTCCTTAACGATATCCACACCTGAAACAAATTCTGTTACTGGATGTTCTACTTGTACACGAGTATTCATCTCCATAAAATAGAATTTACCGCTAGCTTCATCAAGAAGAAACTCAATGGTCCCTGCATTCTCATAGCCAACAGACTCTGCCGCTCGAACAGCAGCAGCACCGATTTCATTGCGTAGCGTTTTCCCAATTGCAATCGAAGGGCTTTCTTCCAAAACCTTTTGATTATTCCGTTGAAGAGAACAATCCCGTTCCCCTAAATGGATTACATTCCCGTGTTCATCTCCTAGGATTTGAACCTCGATATGACGAGCTGGATAGATAACGCGTTCTATGTACATAGCACCATTGCCATAATTGGCCTTGGCTTCGCTAGAGGCAGTTTCAAAGGCTGAAACGAGGTCTTCTGGTTTTTCAACCTTACGAATCCCTTTACCGCCACCACCTGCTGAAGCCTTGAGCATCACAGGATAGCCAATTTTTTCAGCAACAATCAAGGCTTCCTCAGAGTTATGCACTTCTCCATCCGAACCCGGAATGACGGGCACGCCTGCTTGGATCATCTGAGCGCGCGCATTAATCTTGTCTCCCATCATATCCATAACATGGCCAGATGGACCGATAAACTTGATACCCACCTCTTCACACATGGTTGCAAATTTGGAATTTTCACTGAGAAATCCAAAACCTGGGTGAATGGCTTCAGCCTCAGTCAAGACTGCAGCTGATAGAACCGCATTGATATTGAGATAAGACTCAGTTGCCTTACCTGGGCCGATACAAACTGCTTCATCTGCCAAAAGCGTATGAAGGGCTTCCTTATCAGCAGTTGAATAAACCGCTACCGTCGCAATCCCCAATTCACGCGCCGCACGAATAATACGGACCGCAATTTCACCACGATTGGCAATTAAAATTTTTCGAAACATGGAGAACCTCCTTAGTTCCCTATTGCAAAGGTTAGAGTACCACTAGCTGCAAGCTTGCCATCCACTTCAGCCTTTGCTTCAACCACGGCAATGGTGCCACGACGTTTTACAAAAGTCGCTGTCATAACCAATTGGTCGCCTGGTACAACTTGCTTCTTAAACTTAACCTTGTCCATACCAGCGTAAAAAACTAGTTTCCCTTTATTTTCAGGCTTAGACAACTCCAAAACACCCGCTGTTTGCGCCAAAGCTTCCATGATCAGAACACCTGGCATAACTGGGTATTGAGGAAAATGGCCGTTAAAGAAGGGCTCGTTGATGGTCACATTTTTGATGGCAACAATGGTATCCTCGCTCACTTCCAAGACACGGTCCACTAGGAGCATGGGATAACGGTGGGGCAGAGCTTCTTTGATTCCTTGAATATCGATCATTTGATACGTACCAATCCTTTACCAAACTCAACCATTTCTTCATTGGAAACGAGAATTTCTGTTACCAAACCATCCTTAGGTGCAGGAATTTCATTCATAACTTTCATGGCTTCGATGATGACCAATGTTTGACCTTTTTTGACAGTATCACCAACTGTAACGAAGGCAGGTTTATCCGGTCCGGCAGCCAAGTAAGCCACACCGACAAGTGGGCTCTCTACAACATCACCCTCAGCAGCTACACTTGTTTCAGCTGGAGCTGGAGCTTGAACTTCTTCTGCTACAGTCTCTGCTGGAGCAGATGTAGGAGCTACTGGACTTGGTGTTGCTAGAGCAGGCGCTGGTGCGACTGGAGTTGCAACTTCAGATACCAGTCTCGCTTCATTTTTGCTAAACTGTAACTCATCCGTCCCATTTTTATAAGAAAATTCTCTCAAACTTGACTGGTCAAATTGAGCCATCAAGTCTTTAATATCGTTTAAATTCATACTTATTTATTCTCCCAACGTTTGAAAGCAAGAACGGCATTGTGGCCACCAAAACCAAAGGTATTTGAAATAGCGTATGGAATCTCTTGCTCCAAGCCTTGTCCATAAACGACATTGGCTTCGATATAATCTGATACTTCACTTGTCCCAGCTGTCATTGGAACAAAGTTATGACGCATAGCTTCGATTGTGACGATAGCTTCTACTGCACCTGCAGCCCCCAGCAAATGTCCTGTGAAAGACTTAGTTGATGATACAGGTACTTCCTTACCAAGAACAGCTACGATCGCACCACTTTCTCCTTTTTCATTAGCAGGAGTTGACGTTCCGTGCGCATTGACATAGGCTACTTGCTCTGGAGAAATCGCAGCTTCTTCCAAGGCTAGTTTGATGGCCTTGATGGCTCCCTGACCTTCTGGATGTGGTGAAGTCATATGGTAGGCATCACAAGTATTTCCGTAACCAACCACTTCAGCAAGGATAGTAGCCCCACGTTTTTCAGCGTGTTCAAGACTTTCAAGAACCAACATCCCTGAACCTTCTCCCATGACAAAACCATTACGGTCCTTATCAAATGGGATAGAAGCACGAGTAGGATCCTCTGTAGTTGAGAGAGCAGTTAGGGCTTGGAAACCAGCAATAGCGAAAGGTGTAATAGAAGCTTCCGAACCACCTACCAACATAACATCTTGGAAACCAAACTTGATTGAGCGGAAGGCATCGCCAATCGCATCATTTGATGAAGCGCAGGCAGTATTGATAGATTTACAAACACCGTTTGCTCCAAAACGCATAGCAACATTTCCTGAAGCCATATTTGGTAAGGCCTTTGGAAGGGTCAATGGTTTCACACGTTTTGGTCCTTTGTCATTTAGGCGAAGTACTTGATCCTCAATTTCTTTGATTCCACCAATACCAGAGGCCACAATAACACCAAAACGATCTTTATCAAGAGTCTCTACATCGAGATTAGCGTGATTAACAGCTTCTTGGGCTGCGTACAAGGCATACAAAGAGTAGTTATCAAAACGATTGGTATCTTTCTTAACAAAGTATTTATCAAAAGGAAAATCTTGGATTTCTGCTGCATTATGCACATCAAAGTCACTATGATCAAATTTTGTAATTTGACCAATTCCGATTTTTCCAGTTGTCAAACTATTCCAAAATTCTTCTGGTGTATTTCCGATTGGAGATGTTACTCCATAACCTGTTACTACTACGCGATTTAGTTTCATCTTTTTTACCTCTAGCTTCTGCTACATACTTAAGCCACCATCAATGGCAACTACTTGACCAGTTAGATAATCTTGGCCTGCTAAAAATACTGTTAAATCTGCAACCTGCTCTGCCTGCCCAAATTCTTTCATAGGAATTTGTGCCAGCATAGCATCTTTTACCTTATCTGATAGAACAGCTGTCATATCGGACTCAATCATTCCAGGTGCAATAGCATTAACCCTGATATTGCGATTGGCCACTTCACGAGCCACAGACTTGGTAAAACCAATCAAACCAGCCTTAGAAGCTGCATAGTTAGCTTGACCGATATTTCCCATCAAACCAACTACGCTAGACATATTAATGATAGCACCTTCTCTAGCTTTTATCATCGGTTTCAAGACTGATTGTGTCATGTTAAAGGCACCAGTTAAGTTAACCTTAAGCACTTTTTCAAAATCCGCTTCTGTCATCTTGAGCATCAGGGTATCTTGAGTAATTCCTGCATTGTTAACCAAAACATCTACTGAACCCAGCTCTGCAATAGCTTTCTCAACCATACGCTTAGCGTCTGCAAAATCTGATACATCTCCTGATATAGGAACCACCTTGACACCATAGTTTGAAAACTCAGCGAGCAATTCTTCTGAAATTGCTCCACGACTGTTTAAAACAATATTGGCTCCTGCTTGAGCAAACTTGTGGGCGATGGCAAGACCAATTCCACGACTCGAACCTGTAATAAAGATATTTTTATTTTTTAGTTGCATTCTTTTCTCCTGTTTCCTCTTGTATTTATGGGAGAAGGGATTACTTGTTTTCTAGCAAGGCTTCCAAGCTAGCCTGATCTTCAACATTGGCTAATTTAGCTGTCTTATCAATTTTTTTCACAAAGCCTGACAAGACTTTCCCAGGGCCAATCTCTATAAAGTTGGTTACGCCTGCTTCTTGCATGACCCCAATACTTTCATAGAAACGAACTGGCTCCTTGACCTGACGCGTCAAAAGTTGAGCAATGTCTTCTTTTTTCATAACAGCAGCTTCTGTATTACCAACTAGGGGACAAGTAAAATCTGAAAAACTTACCTGAGCTAGAGTTTCAGCTAGTTTCTGGCTAGCAGGCTCAAGGAGAGCGGTATGAAAAGGCCCTGACACCTTGAGAGGAATCAAGCGTTTGGCACCTGCTTCCTGCAAGAGTTCAACAGCTCGGTCAACTGCAGTCACTTCTCCACCAATCACGATTTGTGCAGGTGTATTATAGTTGGCTGGGGTAACTATTCCAAGTTCAGAAGCTTTTTGACAGACTTCTTCAATAACCTCTACTGGCGTATTGAGAACTGCTACCATCTTGCCAGAGCCAGCAGGAGCTGCTCCTTCCATATAGGCTCCACGCTTAGCAACCAAGGCTACCGCATCTTCAAAATCCAAGGCACCGCTAGCCACCAAGGCAGAGTATTCTCCAAGAGACAAACCAGCAACCATATCAGGCTGATAGCCTTTTTCTTGCAATAAACGGTAGATAGCAACCGAAGTTGCTAAAATTGCTGGTTGCGTATAGCGGGTCTGATTGAGTTTTTCTTCTTCCCTATCAATGAGATGACGCAAATCATAACCGAGTACCTGACTCGCTTGATCAATCGTTTCTTTGACAATAGGGTAGTGATCATAGAGATCACGGCCCATACCTAGATACTGGGCACCTTGACCAGCAAATAAAAAGGCTGTTTTAGTCATTTCTTACAACTCCTGCCCAACGAGAGGCTTCTTCTTGAATTTTCTTAGCTGCTCCGTAGTACAAATCTTTTAGGATTTCTTCAACGCTTTCTTCTTTGGAAACAAGCCCTGCAATTTGACCTGCCATAACAGATCCGCCATCCACATCACCGTGAACAACTGCTTTGGCTAGTGCACCTGCGCCCATTTGTTCAAAAATTTCCAAATCTGGATTTTCTTGTTTAAAGGCATCTTTCTCAGCTTTTTCAAAATCACGAGTCAACTGATTTTTAATCGCACGAACAGCATGTCCAAAGTGTTGAGCTGAAATCGTAGTATCAATATCTCGAGCTTTTAAAATTTTCGCCTTATAATTTGGATGGGCATTAGACTCTTTTGCAACGACAAAACGAGTTCCAACCTGAACCGCCTCTGCACCTAGCATAAAGCCAGCCGCAGCACCTTCACCATCCGCAATCCCTCCTGCAGCAATAACAGGAATCGATACAGCAGCAGCAACCTGACGCACCAAGGTCATGGTTGTTAATTTACCGATATGTCCCCCAGCTTCCATTCCTTCTGCAATGACAGCATCTGCACCGATTTTTTCCATACGTTTAGCTAGGGCAACACTTGGTACAACGGGAATAACTGTAATCCCTGCTTCGTGGAAGCGTTCCATGTATTTACCAGGATTTCCTGCCCCTGTTGTCACTACCTTAACCCCTTCCTCGATGACGAGATCTACAATATCTTCCACAAAGGGAGACAAGAGCATGATATTGACACCAAAAGGTTTATCCGTTAACGATTTGATCTTGTCAATATTTGCCTTGACGACTTCTTTCGGGGCATTCCCACCACCGATAATCCCTAGTCCTCCAGCCTTGGAAACAGCCCCTGCCAAATCACCATCAGCAACCCAGGCCATTCCTCCTTGAAAAATAGGATAATCAATGTTCAATAATTCTGTAATACGTGTTTTCATAGTGCCTCCATCGTTTCTTGCTTACGTAATAGTTCGATACTGTCATAATTTGACAATCAAACTATTGCCTAAACAAGAGGGAGCGGGTTTCCCTACTCCTTCTATTTGTATTCTGCTTATTTTGTTTGCTCTTCAACGTAGGCAACCAAGTCACCAACTGTTTTCAAGTCATCTTCTGCTTCGATTTGGATATCAAAAGCATCTTCAATTTCTGAGATTACTTGGAACAAGTCCAATGAATCTGCATCCAAATCATCAAAAGTTGATTCAAGTGTTACTTCTGATGCGTCTTTTCCAAGTTCTTCAACGATAATTTCTTGTACTTTTTCAAATACTGCCATGATAGGACTCCTTTAAAATAAATAGTTTTTTATAACAATGTGTTCACCACATGATTACCTAAATTGTAAGAATGAGCGTGCCCCAGGTCAAGCCTCCACCGAAGCCTGATAACAGAACAGTCTGGCTACCATCTAAATGGATAAGACCTTGTTCTACACACTCTGAAAGTAAAATCGGGATACTGGCTGCACTGGTATTGCCATATTCCATCATATTGGCTGGAAGCTTGTCTCGATCGACACCGATTTTTCTAGCCATCTTATCCAAGATACGATCATTCGCCTGATGAAGTAGCAGATAATCCAAGTCTGTCGCCTCTATAGGGGATTCGTCAATAGTCTGCTTGATAGACTTGGCTACATCTCGAATGGCAAAATCAAAGACTGCGCGTCCATCCATCTTCAAAAATGAATCTGCATTTTCTTGATCTGAAAATGGAGAATGTAGGCCTGAATGTCCATAGGTCAGACACTCGCTACGACTTCCATCGCTATTGAGACTCTCAGCCAAGAAATGCTCTTGCTCGCTAGCTTCTAGCAAGACACCACCAGCACCATCTCCAAACAAAACAGCTGTTGATCGGTCTGACCAATCGACTGCCTTAGAGAGGGTTTCACTACCAATCACCAAGCCTTTTTGAAAGCGACCAGAAGCGATAAACTTTTCAGCAGTTGACAAGGCAAATACAAATCCACTACAAGCAGCTGTTAGGTCAAAAGCAAAGGCCTTATTAGCGCCAATATTAGCTTGGACACGAGCAGCTGTAGAGGGCATCATCGAATCTGGAGTGATGGTAGCTAGGATGATAAAATCCAGCTCTTCCCCTGTAATTTCAGCTTTTGCCATCAGTTTCTTAGCAACCTCTGTAGCCAAATCACTAGTAGATTCTGTTCTTGAGATATGCCTTTGTCGTATTCCCGTCCGACTTGAAATCCACTCATCATTGGTATCCATAATCTGGGCCAAATCATGATTTGTAACCACTTGCTCTGGCACATAATGAGCAACCTGGCTTATTTTTGCAAAAGCCATTATTTCAAATCCTCCAAAAATTGATAAAGTTTAGTCAAACCTTTGCTCATGACTTCAGTTTCTTCCTTGCTCATACCTTCGATAATATTTTCGACCATGGCCTTGTGGAAACGTTTATGTAGTCTATGAACCAAGCGACCCTTCTTTGTCAAATGCAGATGCACCACACGACGATCCTGCTCTGAGCGAATGCGTTCAATGTAACCCTTGCGTTCGAGATTATTCAAACTCGTCGTAACGGTCCCAAGAGTCACCATCAACTCTTTCGACACTTGACTTGGCGTCACGTCTGGGAATTTTCCAATTACATCGATTGTATGGACTTCTTTGATGGAGATATCCTTGAAACGACTACCCCTCAAGCTAACTTCCTCAATAACGAGGACATTGTTAAATATAGATGTTAAATATTCATTAATTCGTTGGTAGTCCAATCTCTTTTCCCTCCTTTTCAAAAAACTTTCACAATCAAAACATTTGACAAAAGAATTATATCAAACTTCAAAGAATGGTGCAAGTATTTTCTTATTTTCCTATAAATTTCGGTCTTCTTCTCTCCGAATGTGCCCGAACTCCCTCTTTGAAATCCTCCGTTTGGGCTAAGGTTTCCTGTAGGTTCAATTCTAAAGCAGCATAATCTTGCCAATCTTTAAATTGGCTCTCCCAGACCAACTTCTTGATAGCAGCATAAGAATTAGCTGATCCACGTCTCAATTTTTTAAGAAGTTGGTCTCTCGTCTTTTCAAGCTTATCATCTTCACAGACGCGGTAAACCAGCCCCCATTCTAAAGCTTTTTCTGCGGTCAGAGCCTCACCTGTCATAGCTAATTGAGCAGCACGAGTCACCCCAATACTACGACTCAAGAGATGAATCCCACCTGCATCTGGAGCCAAACCAACGCCAACAAAGGCTTGGATAAACTTAGCCTTATCCGTTGCCAGACAGAAATCTGCAGCAACAGCCATATTGGCTGCTGCACCTGCAACAGCCCCATCAACCTCCATCAAGACAGGTTTAGCAATTTGCTTGATTTTATAAGAAATCGTATTGACCAATTCTGCGATTTTCGTCAATGATGGAATATCATCCTCATCCACTGCCCGCTTCATCTCTACCAAATCTCCCCCAACGGAGAAGACCTTTCCCTTGGCATTAATTAAGATAAAATGCACAGCTGGATTCTCTTCTGCCAGAGTCAGAGCTTCCAAAATCTCCTCACACATAGGAATATGAAAACCATTCGCAACCTCAGGACGGTTTAAGGTAAGGATTGCCAAATCTTCTTCAAGCTGATAAATAATGTGTTCCATCAAGACTCCTTTTTATTTCATAAGCGGTTTAAATTATTTTATTATCAAAGTATATCTTTTTTAAAACTCGAAAGCAAGAAAAAATCGGCTGAAAGTGTCTCGGCCGATAAGAAAGGCTCCCTTTATCCTAGCAAGCATCTTATTTTCTTCATTGAAAAAAGGCTTTCTTTCTGCTATAATCGTATAAAATACTTACTTTAGGAGTTCTTATGAAAGTTGTTAAATTTGGAGGTAGCTCTCTTGCCTCTGCTGGTCAATTAGAAAAAGTTTTAAATATCGTCAAAAGCGATCCAGAGCGTCGTTTTGTAGTCGTTTCTGCACCTGGTAAACGAAACGCTGAAGACACTAAGGTTACGGATGCCTTGATTAAATACTACCGTGATTATGTCGCTGGTAACGATATTAGCAAGAGTCAAAATTGGATTATCGACCGCTATGCTGCTATGGTAAGCGAATTGGGACTGAAGCCAGCTGTTCTAGAAAAAATTTCAAAAAGCATTCGCGCCTTGGCCACTCTTCCTATCGAAGAAAATGAATTTCTCTACGATACTTTCCTAGCTGCCGGTGAAAACAACAATGCTAAATTGATTGCTGCCTACTTTAATCAAAATGGGATTGATGCACGCTATGTGCATCCTAGAGAAGCTGGTATTGTAGTCACAAGTGAACCTGGTCATGCTCGCATCATTCCATCAAGTTACGACAAGATTGAAGAATTAACAAATGCAAATGAAGTCCTTGTCATTCCTGGTTTCTTTGGTGTTACTAAAGAAAATCAAATCTGTACCTTCTCACGTGGAGGCTCTGATATCACTGGTTCTATCATTGCTGCAGGTGTCAAAGCTGACCTTTATGAAAACTTTACGGACGTTGATGGTATCTTTGCGGCTCACCCAGGAATCATTCACCAACCACACTCTATCCCAGAGTTGACCTACCGTGAAATGCGTGAGTTGGCCTATGCAGGCTTCTCAGTCCTTCATGACGAAGCCCTTCTTCCCGCCTACCGTGGAAAAATTCCTCTGGTTATCAAGAATACCAACAATCCTGATCATCCAGGTACTCGTATCGTTCTAAAACACAGTAGTGATGAATTTCCAGTAGTAGGAATTGCTGGTGACTCTGGCTTTGTCAGCATCAACATGTCTAAATACCTCATGAACCGTGAGGTTGGATTTGGACGCAAGGTTCTTCAAATCCTTGAAGATCTTAACATCGGTTGGGAACATATGCCAACAGGTATCGACGATCTTTCAATCATTCTCCGTTCTCGCGAACTAACTCCTATCAAGGAAGAAGAAATCCTTCGTCAGTTGGTTCAAAAGGCTGAAGTAGACCATGCAGAAATCGAACATGACCTTTCTATCATCATGATTGTTGGAGAAAAGATGAAGAGTCACATTGGAGTAACTGCTACTGCGACACGCGCTCTATCTGAAAACAAGATCAACATCCAGATGATGTCTCAAGGTTCTAGTGAGGTTTCTATCATGTTTGTTGTCCATAAAGACCAAGAAAAAGCAGCTATCAAAGCCCTCTACAATGCCTTTTTCGGTGAAAGTAAGGAAGACTAAGCATGGCTCAATCTCTTAACAAAACAGTGCTCCTCAATACAACAGGCACCTCCTACCTCTCTATAGCTGGGAAAGTGGGAAAATTCTTGGTCGGGGATCAGGCTCTGGAATTTTATCCAGATGTCAATGTTGAACAATTTATCCAGATTCCTTGGAGCCATATCAACCAGATTGGGGCAAATGTCACTGGGCGAAAAATCAGTCGCCACTTCGAAGTCTTTACAGACAAAGGAAAATTCCTCTTTGCTTCAAAAGACTCGGGTGCCATTCTCAAAATTGCTCGCGAAAAACTGGGTAATGACAAGGTTGTCAAACTTCCAACCCTGATTCAAACCATTAGTCAAAAATTTAAAAATCTATTTGCAAAAAAGTAGAAACTTTAGTATAATCATAGCAACGGATAAGTAGGTTATCTTCTTCTTTCAGAAAGTCTGCGGGTGCTGCGAGCAGATAGGAGGGATAAGTGAAATTCTACCGTTAGTAACAATTGCATACACAATCAAGTGCACACCTGTGAAGTTGGATGGAACCGTGGCCCTGCCACTCCAACGCTTTGTCAGGTGTGCTTTTTTCATAAAGGAGTTCTTATGTTAGATATCAAACGTATTCGTACAGACTTTGATGCTGTCGCAGAAAAATTAGCTACACGTGGTGTAGATGCTGCTGTCTTGAATGAAATGAAAGAAATCGATGCTAAACGTCGTGACATTTTGGTTAAGGTCGAAACTTTAAAAGCAGAACGCAACACAGTTTCAGCTGAGATTGCCCAAGCTAAGCGCAACAAGGAAAATGCAGATGACAAGATTGCTGCCATGCAAAATCTATCTGCTGAAGTAAAAGCTTTGGATGCTGAATTAGCAGAAATCGATGCTAAATTGACAGAATTTACAACTACTCTTCCAAACATTCCAGCTGACAGTGTTCCTGTTGGGGCTGATGAAGATGACAATGTGGAAGTTCGCCGTTGGGGTACTCCACGCGAGTTTGACTTCGAACCAAAAGCCCACTGGGATCTGGGTGAAGACCTTGGTATCCTTGACTGGGAACGCGGTGGTAAGGTAACGGGGGCTCGCTTCCTCTTCTATAAAGGTCTCGGCGCTCGTTTGGAACGTGCTATCTACAACTTTATGTTGGATGAACATGGCAAGGAAGGCTATACTGAAGTCATCACGCCTTACATGGTTAACCACGATTCTATGTTTGGTACTGGTCAATATCCAAAATTCAAGGAAGATACTTTTGAACTCAGCGACAGCAATTATGTCCTTATTCCTACAGCTGAAGTTCCTCTGACAAACTACTACCGTGATGAAATCCTTGACGGTAAAGACCTGCCAATCTACTTCACTGCTATGAGCCCATCCTTCCGTTCTGAGGCTGGTTCAGCTGGACGTGATACTCGTGGCTTGATTCGTTTGCACCAATTCCACAAGGTTGAAATGGTGAAATTTGCCAAACCTGAAGAGTCATACGAAGAATTGGAAAAAATGACAGCCAACGCTGAAAATATTCTTCAAAAACTCAACCTTCCATACCGTGTCGTTGCGCTTTCTACTGGAGATATGGGATTCTCAGCTGCTAAAACTTACGACTTGGAAGTTTGGATTCCAGCGCAAAATACCTACCGTGAAATCTCAAGCTGTTCAAACACAGAAGATTTCCAAGCCCGTCGTGCCCAAATCCGTTACCGTGATGAAGCAGATGGCAAGGTTAAATTGCTCCACACCTTGAACGGTTCTGGACTTGCAGTTGGACGTACAGTAGCTGCTATTCTTGAAAACTACCAAAATGCAGATGGTTCTGTGACCATCCCAGAAGCACTTCGTCCATACATGGGTGGAGCTGAGGTTATCAAACCATAAAAAATAAGGTTTAGCTATTTCTAGCTAGACCTTTTTTCGTAACCAATTCAGATAAGAACCTAGTACAAAGACTAAAATAATTAAGCAAATAGCGGTTTCAGCCAGTACTAAATAATCCAAAAATGGAAGTTTCAAGATTCCCTGAGCCATCTTGAGCGAGGTAGCCGTGATAATAGTTGGGAAGGTGAGGGCTGAAAAGGCTGGTTGAAAGCCATGTTTTAAAATGTTGGGCAGGCGAGTCAAAACAAAGAAAAAGAAAGATTGAGAAGCAAAGATCATGACGATTAAAATCCAAGTTGGTAGGCTAGCTCCTCCAACTCGAACCAGGGAAGCCAAGAGTAGAGAGAAAGGAGCACAGTAGATTCCTTCTTGTCCAAGCATGGCTAGTGGGAGAGGATGTTTCTTTAAATCGCTATAAATAAGGGGATAGAGATAGAAGGTTAGGAGAAAACCAAAACTCAAAGTCGCATAGGCAATTTCGATAATGCCTACAAGAGGATAGGTCAAGGCTGCTACTGCTATCCCCACATAAAGCACCGTCCAGCTTGGAGTCGCATGGACTCTCCGACCCGGACAGGCAAATTTAATGGTAAAACCAGCAATCAAAGCCACATCCAAGAGAAAAGAAAACCACCAGAGCCCTTGAGCAACCAAAGGGAAATGAGGGAAGACTCGAAAGACATAAGTCGATAAAATCATCCCAGCCATAGGAAAGGTGGCCATTCCTGACAAAAGTGGGGGCTTGGTCAATTCTTGCTTGGTTTCCTTCCAATTAAAGAGATGCAAAATCAGAAAGTAAGTCCACAAAACCAAACCTGTCAGACTCAACAGATGGGACAGAACCGGCAACGTATCTAAAATGAGATTCCCAGCTCCTGCCAGACCTAGCAAACAACCAGAAAATACCAAGGGGAGTTTTTTCATCCTAACCTCCAATAATCATGTTAGTTTCAGTATAACATAAAAGCGCTTAAATAAGGACTTAATACTCTTCAAAAATCAAATTCAAACCACGTCAGCGTCGCCTTACCGTACTCAAGTACAGCCTGCGGCTAGCTTCCTAGTTTGCTCTTTGATTTTCATTGAGTATTAAAAAAACGAAGTCCTCTGATTTCAGACTTCATTTTACTCAGATATGAATTAGGCATAAGGTTGCAATTCTGGATTAATTGGGGTATTAGCTAGATTATTGGCATAGTTACAGAGGCTTGCTAGGCTGACACCAAGAACCACATCCAAGGCATTTTGTTGGGTGTAGCCAGCTTCTAAAAACTCAGCTAAGGCTTCATCTCCTACACGACCCTTGGTATTGATAACCGCCAAGGTAAACTTAGCTAGGGTGTCCAATTTAGGATCTGTTTCAATTGGAGTACGATTGCGGAGAGCTTGAAGAAGGTCATCGTTCATCTGGATTTGTTTGATTGAAAAGGCTGTGTGACCTGCAACGCAGAAGGCACAACCATTGGTTACAGCTGCCGTGATTTGCACCACTTCACGCTCAACGGGTGTCAGGCTGTTGCGACGGTTGATAGCTCCGACAGTACGATAAGCCTCTAAAGCAGTCGGTGCATTAGCCAAGAGACCAATTAGGTTAGGAATATAGCCATTGTTATCTTTTTGTACTGTTTCTAGAACTTCTTTCACTTCTGCTGGTGCTGATTCTACTGTATGAATGGTAAATGTTGTCATCATAAAACCTCTTTTCATTTTGTTGAAACCTAGTCTATCACAGATTCTATACCGTGTATAATATATATTTTAAATTGCATCGATAGAAATTTTTTATAAAGGCAAAAAAATCACACGCGAGGTGTGATTTCATTATTTGTCAAAATACTTTTTAGTCTCAGCAATAACGACTGGCGATAAAACTAAGAGAGCAATCAAGTTTGGTAGAGCCATTAAGGCGTTCACGATATCCGCGATAATCCAAACCATATCCAACTCGATAAATCCTCCCAACAAGACCATGAGCACAAAGACTACACGGTAAAGCCAGATAAAGCGAACCCCAAATAGGAACTCAAAACAACGTTCCCCGTAGTAGTTCCAACCTAGAATTGTCGTGAAAGCAAAGAGCACCAGGAAGATGGTTAATAGGGCAGGTCCAAAGTGTGAAAAGACTGTTGAGAAGACTGACTGAGTCAAGGCAACCCCATTCAAATCACCACTCCAAACACCAGTTACCAAGATTGTCAAACCAGTCAGAGTACAGATAATGAGGGTGTCAATAAAGGTTCCTGTCATGGAAATCAAACCTTGCTCTACTGGTTCATTTGTCTTAGCTGCAGCAGCTGCAATGGGAGCAGAACCCAGACCAGATTCATTTGAGAACACACCACGCGCCACACCATTTTGGATAGCCATCCGAATGCTAGCACCGGCAAATCCACCTACTGCAGCAACAGGACTAAAAGCTGATGTCAAGATTAAAGCGATTGTGCCAGGAATTTTCCCTATATTAAGGAAAATAACTGTAAGAGTTCCCAAAATATAAATGATAGCCATAAAAGGAACAACAGTAGTTGAAACCTTTGAAATGGACTTGAGTCCACCAAAGACTGCAATCGCTACAAAAACAGACAACACAAGAGCCGTGATAGCTGGCGAAATAGTCGTTGTATTCTGGATAGATTCAGTAATCGAGTTAACTTGGGTAAAGGTCCCGATTCCCAACAAAGCTACTAGCACACCTGCCAGGGCAAAGAAGATGGCAAGGGGACGCCACTTTTCTCCCATCCCTAGAAGAATATAGTGCATAGGACCTCCCGCTACTGCACCATGATCATCCTTGGTGCGGTATTTGATAGCCAAGAGTCCTTCCGCATACTTGGTAGCCATCCCAAAGAAAGCAGCCATCCACATCCAAAAGAGGGCTCCTGGGCCACCGACCTTGATAGCCGTCGCCACCCCGATAATATTTCCCGTACCAACTGTCGCTGCGAGGGCTGTACACAAGGCCGCAAAGCTGGATACATCGCCATGCCCCTTATCCTTGGTAAAAATAAGCTGGAAGGCCTTGGGCAGACGCAAAACCTGCAAGAGGCCTAGACGGGCAGTTAGATAAATCCCTGTTCCGACCAAGAGAATCAAGAGGGGTGGGCCCCAAGCAAAAGCATCGATTGATTTAAGCAATTCTAACATTTCCTTCTCCTATCTTTTCAACCCCAAAAGAAAGAGCACATGTAAGATACATGTACTCTGGAATGCTTAGATAAATGCTAAAAAGCGGTCTATCCTAGCTCTGTCCTTTTACCTGAGAGTTTGAGCAGTTGCCTGCCTTGCCCCTTCGGTGCCTTTACGGTCTCTCCAGAGTTCCGTCCATTTACAGTCATGGAAAATCATACGATTCGCCACTTCTATTAAACTTCATTCGGTGTTGGTATTTAATTGATTCTTATTCTACAAAAAATGTTGGCTTTTGTCAATGTGTTTATTAGTAAAACTTAATTCAACAGTTTTTACTGTATAAAGCCCGGAATACTGCTATCCTTTAAAAGTGACAATAGTCGCACCACTGCCTCCAGCATTTTGTGGGGCATAGCCGAAACTCTTGACATGCTTGTTTCTTTGTAGGTATTTGGTGACACCTTCACGGATGACACCTGTTCCGATACCATGGATGATATCTACTTGAGCCATATTATTAAGCAAGGCTTGGTCGATAAAAGCATCTAGCTCATTCATTGCTTCTTCGTAACGTTTGCCTCGAAGATCCAGTCTGGCTTGTGGGCCACGACCAGAAGTTCGTTTCACGACATTGACCTGTTTCTTCTTGACTTGCTTTTCTTGCTGGGCTTGAACGAGGTCAAACTCTTTTTCTTCCAAGGTCATCTTAATTAAGCCGACCTGGGCTTCCCAGCGGCCATCTTTGAGTTGACTGGTCAAGGTACCACGCTGTCCATAACTGAGAACAACGATATCATCTCCCACCTTTGGAGCTCGTTTTTTCTTGGCCTTTTGAAGAACCTTGTTTTTAGACAAATCTACTTTTTCAGGAGCCAATTTTTTCAACTTGGCCTTGGCTTCAATGATTTCGTGGGGCTTGAGTTGGGATTTGCTGTGGAGATTTTTGAGAATCTGGTCACTTTCACTCAGAGCCATGTCCACAATCTCAGCAGCCTGTTCACGCGCCTTGTTAAGCTCGGTTTCCTTTTCACGATTAAGCTCGTTGTAAAGTTTTTTGAGAGCACGGTTCATCTTGAGATTTTCTTGCTCCACCTCACGGATATTGTCCAAGCGTTTGCGACTCTCTAGCGTCTGCTCTTCCAGCTGCTCAATAATCCGATTGACATCATTGTCCTGATCGACCTGCTGACTGGCATCTCCTACGATAACTTCAGATAAACCTAGGCGTTTGGCAATTTCAAAGGCATTGCTTCGGCCAGGCACACCCTGCATAAAGCGATAGGTTGGACGAAGAGTCGCAGTATCAAACTCCATACTGGCGTTTTGCACAAAAGCTGTCTCGATACCATAGGCCTTAAGTTCTGGATAGTGGGTGGTTGCCATGGTCTTGACTTGACGTAGGCGAAGGTCCTCCAGAATAGCCATAGCAAGGGCAGCTCCCTCTTGGGGATCTGTACCAGCCCCCAACTCATCCAAGAGCAAGAGCGAATGCTGGTTGACCTTGCCAAGAATATCCACAATATTGGTCATGTGGCTAGAGAAGGTAGACAAGCTCTGCTCAATAGACTGCTCATCGCCAATATCAGCAAAGATTTCTTCAAAAATACCAACACGGCTTCCCTTGTCTGCTAAAATCGGCAAACCGGACTGGGCCATCACTTGTGTCAAGCCCAGAGTCTTGAGCATGATGGTCTTCCCACCTGTATTGGGACCTGTAATGACAATCGCTGTTAAATCTTGGCCAAAATGGACATCATTTGCGACGGCATTTTGAACCAAAGGATGGCAGACATGGAGCAGTTGAATCTCTTGATTTTCTGATAGCTGAGGAACAACTGCTTGCCTTTCTTGGATAAAACGAACCTTGGCACGAATCAAGTCTAAATGGCCAATAATCCAAGCGTCATTGGCAATCTCAGCCGCATGAGGGCGGACACGTTCAGAAATTTCTTGGAGAATGCGAAGCATTTCATAGCGCTCATCTGCTCGTAAACTGGCAATTTCTTCGCTCAGTTTGACCACCTCACGGGGTTCGATATAGACGGTGTTTCCACTAGCAGAAATATCATGAACGACACCTGCAATCTTATTGCGGTAGGTGTTTTTGACAGGTAAAACCTGACGGCCATTTCTGCTTGCAACGATTCCTTCTGTCAACATCTGCGCTTTTTGCTTGAGCAGATCCTGTAAAACATCGCGCACCTGACTCTCGCTATCATGGATTTTTCGACGGATGCGCGCTAATTCTTCACTGGCAAAATTTTCAATAAAACCTGCATCATTAAAGGCCTGGAGATTTCCTTGTAATTGCGGAAAATCGTGTAATTTCTCAAACCAAAGAGCTAATTCTTCCAAGCTAACATTTTCCAGATTGGCGTAAAAACTTTGCAGTTCTCGGCTAGCAAGAAGCACCCGCTTCAAGAGAAGGAACTCCTCGATATTGAGATCTGCCCCCATCTCCAACCGCTTACAGACTCCTGCAATTTCCTTGGTTGCGAGAATGGTAAAATGCGGTTGCTCGACGAAGAGTGCCTGCATTTCCTTCATCTCAGCAAAAGCCTGTTTGATTTTATCTGCCTTAGCAGTTGGAGCTAGCTGTCTCAGTTGCTCCAAGCCCTGCTCTGTCAACAAATGAGGTTCAAACAAGGCCTTGACCTTATTGAACTCTAATGTTTCTAATATTTTCTTATTCATCTTTATTTCCTTGTCTTTGAATGTCTAGGTGTAGTAGCTTTTTACATTCAGTCAAATCTGTAAACAAAGGGCTAGGAAAATTCCTGCCCTTTTTATCCGATTAAATTTGTCACCCAGATTTGTTTGAGCCAACTGGTTGTTACCGGTATGCTCTGGATGATGTGTTTTGCGACGATGCTCTTTTCAAGAGGATTTTGTATAGCCACCATGGGAATGGTCGCCAAAATTGTCAAAGCCATTTGCAAGACAAATAAGGTCACCAACATGGACAAGATCCCTGCTGAAACTTGGAATAACTTACCACCCAGTTTTTTACTAGGAATCAAGTGTAAGAGGAGACCAAGTAAACGACCGATGCTATAGACAATCCCAAATACAAGCAAGTAGCCAATCCCTGCGTAAAAGACCTTATCCAACTGAAAAAGTTGATCCGATGGGAAAAAGAAAGTTCCCTGACCTTCCTGCGGATTTGCATAAGGGAGTAGCAAATGAAATTGCTCTCCAAGTCCCTTATAAAACTGGCCAGCCACAAAAGCCGATGCCATGGCTGAAATCAGGTAATAAACCTGTAAGAGCAGGCCTCTCCGATAGCCGATATAAAATCCCCAAGCCAAGACCAATAGAAGAAGGAGTGAAATCATAAGGAATCCTCAATCTTGCTCTGTTCTTGCTTACAAGTCACGAGTTTGTGACGGAGTTCTTCTAACTCTTGCTCCTTATCATCAAATTCAATCTCACGACTGAGTTGAGTTGATAAACAGTTAACTGCCAACAAAAGAGCGATTGTTTCATCGTCTGCACTAGGCATTTGTTCTTTAATTGCTTGGTATTTTTCTGTCGCAACCTTGGCGATTTCCTCCATAAAGAGATTATCATGCTCGCTTGTCAAGGTTAATGATTTTTTCCCGAATGTAAATTTGAATCGATTTAGATTTGCCATAAAATTCACCTCACGATATTATACCAAAATTCGCTAACTTTGTCAGTTTTTACAAATTTGCCTGCTTTTATGGTACAATAGAAACTATGGCAAGTATAACACTCACACCAAGCGAAAAGGAGATTCAGGCTTTTCTTGAACACTATCAAACCAGTCTGGCTCCCAGCAAGAATCCCTATATTCGCTACTTTTTGCGACTACCTCAAGCTACCGTTTCTATCTATACCTCTGGAAAGGTCTTGCTTCAGGGAGAAGGAGCCGAGAAATATGCTAGTTTCTTTGGCTATCAAGTTGTAGAGGACAACAGGGGACAAAATCTTCCTTTGATTGGGACAGATGAGGTGGGAAATGGTTCCTACTTTGGTGGGCTTGCAGTTGTGGCTTCCTTCGTCACACCTGATCAGCATGACTTCTTGCGAAAACTCGGTGTGGGAGATTCTAAAACTCTGACCGACCAAAAGATTCGTCAGCTTGCCCCTATCCTCAAGGACAAAATTCAGCACCAGGCACTGCTTCTCTCGCCAAGCAAGTACAACGAGGTCATCGGAGACCGCTACAATGCTGTTTCGGTTAAGGTTGCTCTCCATAATCAGGCTATCTATCTCCTCCTTCAAAAAGGTGTTCAGCCTGAGAAAATTGTGATTGATGCTTTCACCAGTGCTAAAAATTATGACAACTATTTAGCACAAGAGGCCAATCGTTTCAGTAATCCTATCAGCTTAGAAGAAAAGGCTGAAAGCAAATACTTGGCTGTAGCAGTTTCTTCTATCATTGCGCGTGATCTCTTTCTGGAAAATCTTGAAAATCTGGGACGAGAACTGGGCTATCAACTTCCAAGTGGAGCTGGAACGGCTTCTGATAAGGTAGCTAGCCAGATTTTGCAAGCCTATGGTATGCAGGGTCTCAACTTCTGCGCCAAATTGCACTTTAAAAATACTGAAAAAGCGAAAAAACGCTTAGAAAGGTAAGTTATGAATTCATTTAAAAATTTCCTAAAAGAGTGGGGATTATTCTTCCTGATTCTATCATTACTAGCTTTAAGCCGTATCTTTCTTTGGAGTAACGTCCGCGTAGAAGGACATTCCATGGATCCTACCCTAGCAGATGGCGAAATCCTCTTTGTCGTCAAACACCTCCCTATTGACCGTTTTGATATCGTGGTGGCCCATGAGGAAGATGGCAATAAGGACATTGTCAAACGTGTCATCGGAATGCCTGGCGACACCATCCGTTACGAAAACGATAAACTTTACATCAATGACAAAGAGACGGACGAGCCTTACCTAGCTGACTACATCAAACGCTTCAAGGATGACAAACTCCAAAGCACATACTCAGGCAAAGGTTTTGAAGGAAATAAAGGAACTTTCTTTAGAAGTATCGCTCAAAAGGCTCAAGCCTTCACAGTTGATGTCAACTATAATACCAACTTTAGCTTTACTGTCCCAGAAGGAGAATACCTCCTCCTCGGAGACGACCGCTTGGTTTCAAGCGACAGCCGTCACGTAGGTACCTTCAAAGCAAAAGATATCACAGGGGAAGCTAAATTCCGCTTCTGGCCAATCACCCGTATCGGAACATTTTAAGAGACCTAAGAGGCCGAGAATCAAGAATCTCAGCCTCTTCTTCTATTGTGAGAAGTGATTGTTTATTGACAAACACTCAATGAAAATCAAAGAGCAAACTAGGAAGCTAGCTGCAGGCTGCTCAAAATACTGTTTTGAGGTTGCAGATGGAAGCTGACGTGGTTTGAAGATATTTTCGAAGAGTATAAAATAAAAACAATCCCAACTCTCACCTATTCATGCAAAGGAATTTTATGGAAGTTTATTTTTCAGGAACCATTGAACGGATTATTTTTGAAAATCCCAGCAATTTTTATCGTATCCTCCTCCTAGAAATCGACGATACGGATGCAGAAGATTTTGATGATTTTGAAATTATTGTCACCGGTACCATGGCTGACGTGATTGAGGGAGAAGACTATACTTTTTGGGGACAAATTGTCCAGCACTCCAAGTATGGGAAGCAACTGCAAATCAGCCGATATGAACGCTCAAAACCAACTAGCAAGGGCTTGGTTAAGTACTTTTCAAGTAGCCATTTCAAGGGGATTGGTCTCAAGACTGCTCAGAAAATTGTGGATACCTATGGCGAAAATACCATTGACGAAATTCTGCAACACCCAGAAAAGTTAGAAGGCATCGCAGGACTCTCTGCCAAAAATCGCGAGGCTTTCGTCTCCACCCTCCGTCTCAACTACGGAACCGAGATGGTTTTGGCCAAACTTGCTAACTACGGTATTCCCAATAAATTAGCCTTTCAGATTCAAGACTTTTACAAGGAAGAAACCCTTGATGTGGTTGAAAATTATCCCTACCAGCTGGTTGAGGATATCAAGGGCTTGGGATTTACCATTGCTGACCAATTAGCAGAGGAACTAGGCATCGAAAGTCAGGCTCCTGAACGCTTCCGCGCCGGTCTAGTTCACAGTCTTTTTCAGGCCTGTATGGAAACAGGGGATACCTATGTTGAAGCACGGGATTTACTAGAACAAACCCTTACCCTCCTTGAGTCTTCCCGCCCCGTTGAACTGGATCCCAGCCAAGTGGCCCAAGAGCTCTCCTACCTGATCGAAGAAGACAAGGTTCAGCAGATTGATACCAAGATTTTTGACAACAGCCTCTTTTTCGCTGAGGAAGGCATCCGCAGTCACTTGGTTCGTATCCTTGAAAAAAGAGAACAAAAGAGCCCAGATATGGAAACCATTCAAAAACATATCACTACTGTCGAGGAAGATCTGGGAATCCACTATGATAGCATTCAAAAACAAGCTATCTGCGATGCTATCCAGAATAAAGTCTTTATCCTAACAGGTGGACCTGGTACTGGTAAGACAACGGTTATCAATGGGATTATCGCTGTTTATGCCCTTTTAGAAGGGCTTGACCTCAGGAAAAAAAGCAATTTGCCTATTCTTCTTGCTGCTCCAACTGGACGAGCCGCTCGACGCATGAATGAATTGACAGGTTTGCCTAGCGCGACCATACACCGTCACTTGGGAATGACAGGCGACGATGACACCAGCCATCTGGAAGATTATCTGGATGCCGACTTTATTATCGTGGATGAATTTTCTATGGTTGATACTTGGCTGGCCAACCAACTCTTCTCCAACATCTCTTCTAACAGCAAGATCCTCATAGTGGGTGACAGCGACCAGTTGCCTTCTGTCAGCCCTGGACAGGTTCTAGCGGATCTGCTTCATATTCCCTTGATTCCTCAGACTCGCTTGGAAAAAATTTATCGACAAAGCGAAGAATCAACCATCGTCACCCTAGCTAGTCAGATTCGACAGGGTATCTTGCCAGCTGATTTCACCCAGAAAAAAGCAGACCGTTCCTACTTTGAAATCGCTAGTGGTCATATCCCTGCTACTATTGAAAAGATTTTAGGCGCTGCCCTTAGAAGTGGTATCCCTGCTCGTGATATTCAGGTTCTGGCTCCCATGTACCGAGGGACTGCAGGGATTGATTCCATCAACCAACTCATGCAAGACCTGCTCAATCCACCACAAAAAGACCAACTCAGTTTTGAAGCTCCCCAGTGCCACTATCGTAAGGGGGATAAGGTCATTCATTTGGTCAACGATGCTGAAATCAATGTCTTTAATGGAGATTTAGGAGCCATCACAGACCTGATTCCTGGTAAATATACCGAATCGAAACAAGACGAGATTGTCATTGATTTTGATGGCAACGAGGTCTCTTACCCACGTAACGAATGGTACAAGATTCGCCTGGCCTATGCCATGAGTATCCATAAGTCCCAGGGAAGCGAGTTTCCTGTTGTCATCCTACCGATTACCAGTGCTAGCAGGCGCATGCTGGAGCGAAATCTCATCTATACAGCCATTACACGCGCCAAAAGCAAGCTTATCTTACTAGGCGAATTACAGGCCTTCGACTATGCTACCCAACATATCGGAACTGCCCGAAAAACCTATCTGATTGAACGTTTCAGTGATTTATTGGAGAATGTTGAAGAAAAGCAACAATCTATCTCTGAAACTGCCACATCAAGTGACTCTGAACAATCCTACATCCTGACAGAAGAAAACTGGGACAGCATCCCAGCCATGATTGGGATTACAGAGGCAGACCTCAAAGAGATTTTTGGAAAATAGTGCATAATAAAACCCACCAATTTGAACTGCACCCCAAAAGTTAGACAGAAAAAATCTAACTTTTGGGGTGTTTTATTATGAAATTAACTTATGAAGA
>NZ_CAMHZD010000022.1 GCF_946190065.1 Streptococcus mitis | reverse complement strand
CAGCGCCAGGAGCAACAGAAACCCCAACTCCAGCGCAACCTGTGGAAGACCAACCAGCAGCGCCAGGAGCAACAGAACAACCAACTCCATCGCAACCAGCGGAAAACCAACCAGCAGGTTCAGGAACAACAGAAGACACTCCAGCGGATTCAAATAATCAGAACAATCCAACTGAACCAAAAGATGATGTTGAAAAAGGTCTAGAGGAAAATGACTCCGAGTTAGAGTCACGTAAAAATATTAAATTAGAAGAAATTGAGTCGAGTAGTCTATCATCTAGTGAAAAAGAAGCTGCTAAATTAAATGTGGAAGAATATACAAAAAAAGCTAAAGAAGCAATGAAACAAGCAAAAACTACGGAAGATCAAGCGGCTGTAGTGGACAATTATTCAGATGACTTAGCTAAGATTAATACTCCTGGAGTTGACCAAGGTAAACCAGATTACACAAATTCAGGATTATCTGGAAACGGACCAGCAGGAACACATATTGGAGATAACAATGTTATTGGGCATGGAAATAGTACACCAGAAAATACAGCTTTTAGAAATGCACCAGTGTATCAACCACGTGTAACACGTCGTGCAAGAAGTGTAGATGAACCTCAAAATAAAGTTTCTATTTATTATAATTTTGATGGTATGAAAGATATTCCTGGATTCTTTGATGATTTAGGTGGTAAAAATGAAGTTGATATACCAAAAGATGTCTCTGGTGATGCTTTGAAATCTATTTTAAAAGCAAGAATAGATAAGAAGAAAGCAGAACTTGAAAGAAAAGGATACAAGGTTGCTGATGAATATTTTGTAGGTTTTGATCAAGCAGACGCAACTCATTATGACTACGTAGTAACTTTCACTAAAGAGAAAACAGGAACTACAGGTTTCAGAATTGCACCAGAAGTTCAAGTAAGAGCTAAAAAAGTTGTGAAAAGAGATTTATCAAATAAAACTAAACAAATAAATATCTACTATAATTTAACAGCCCTTAAAGATATAGCTGGAGCATTAGGAAATGTGAGAGAGAATAATCTTTTAACTTTACCAGGTGATGCAACTAAAGAGGACATTAAAAAGGCTGTTGAAGAAAAAACAAAAGCCCAAATTGAGAAACTGAAAACACAAGGCTTTACAGTTACGTCAAAAACAGACTTAGATAAAATCGTTGAGGGTGGAGATAGCTATGATTATGTTATAGAATTCACAAAAGAAGCCAAAACGCAACCGGTAGGAACTTCAGGTTTCAGAATGGCTCCAGCAGTTCAACCACGGGCTAGCAGAAATCGTAGAAGTCTAGAACAGCCATCTCCTCATAAGGTCAAAGTCAATGTTTTTTATAACTTTGATAAAATGAAAGATATTGCAGGTTTCCTAGGAGATATCAATGGAACTTCTCTTGAAATTGCGGAAGGTTTATCAAATGAACAGGTGAAAGAAGCTGTCAAGAGCCAAGTTGAAGCTAAGAAAGAAGAGTTGAGCAAACGCGGCTACACTTTCAAAGAGGACTATGTATATCAAGCTAATGGGAAAGATTATAACTACGTTGTAACATTTTCAAAAGCAACTAAATAATGTTCATTCCATAGGGAGTGAAATGTGAGCAGAGAGAGCAATAGGCTCTCTTTGTTTTATCTAGTAGCAAGTTTCTTAAAGACAAAAGGCAAATAAGAGATTATAATAAATAGAGTAGGTATTTATTCTAAGAAAAATAAAAAAAGAGAGCAGTTAAAGTATGAAAATTTTAATTGTAGAAGATGAAGAGATGATCCGTGAGGGGGTCAGTGACTATTTGACGGATTGCGGTTACGAAACTATTGAGGCGGCAGACGGGGAGGAAGCCTTAGAAAAATTTTCCAGCTATGAGGTGGCTCTAGTTTTACTGGATATCCAGATGCCCAAGCTCAATGGACTAGAAGTCCTAGCTGAGATTCGCAAAACCAGCCAGGTCCCTGTCTTGATGCTGACCGCTTTTCAGGATGAAGAATACAAGATGAGTGCTTTTGCTTCGCTAGCAGATGGCTATCTGGAAAAACCTTTCTCCCTCTCCCTCTTAAAAGTGAGGGTAGACGCGATTTTCAAACGCTACTACGATACGGGACGAATTTTCTCTTATAAGGATACCCAAGTGGACTTTGAGAGCTACAGTGCTAGCCTAGCAGGTGAGGAAGTAGCCATCAATGCCAAAGAGTTGGAAATTCTGGACTATCTGGTGAAGAATGAAGGACGGGCCTTGACCCGATCTCAGATAATCGATGCCGTCTGGAAAGCGACAGATGAGGTTCCCTTTGACCGAGTCATTGATGTTTATATCAAGGAATTGCGGAAAAAGCTAGACCTGGACTGCATCCTCACTGTGCGCAATGTTGGTTATAAATTGGAGCAAAAATGAAACGAACAGGTTTATTTACAAAGATATTTATCTATACCTTCTCGATTTTTAGTGTTCTGGTTATTTGCCTTCATTTAGCCATTTATTTTCTTTTTCCTTCGACTTATCTGAGTCATCGTCAGGAAACCATCGGCCAGAAAGCGACAGCCATTGCCCAGTCCTTAGAAGGGAAAGACAGGCAGAGTATCGAGCAAGTGTTAGAGCTGTATTCCCAGACTAGTGATATCAAGGGGGCCGTTAAGGGAGAGATGACTGAGGATAAGTTAGAAGTCAAGGACAGTTTTCCTCTGGATACAGACCGCCAGACAACCTCTCTCTTTATCGAGGAGCGGGAGGTGACAACGCAAGACGGTGGCATCATGACTCTCCAGTTTCTAGCTTCCATGGATTTGCAAAAGGAAGCGGAGCAAATCAGTCTCCAATTTCTCCCCTACACCTTGCTGGCATCCTTTCTGATTTCCCTTTTGGTTGCCTACATCTATGCTCGGACCATTGTTGCACCGATTTTGGAAATCAAGCGAGTAACCCGTCGGATGATGGAACTGGATGCCCATGTGCGATTGCGCGTGGATTCTAAGGATGAGATTGGTGATCTCAAGGAACAAATCAATAGCCTCTATCAGCACCTCTTGACTGTCATTGCGGACTTGCATGACAAGAATGAAGCTATTCTCCAGCTCGAAAAGATGAAGGTCGAATTCCTACGAGGGGCTTCTCATGAATTGAAAACACCGCTTGCTAGTCTCAAAATCTTGATTGAAAATATGAAGGAAAATATTGGTCGTTATAAGGATAGAGATCACTATCTGGGAGTTGCCTTGGGGATTGTGGATGAGCTCAATCATCACGTTCTCCAGATACTTTCTCTTTCTTCGGTCCAGGAATTACGAGATGATAGGGAACAAATTGACCTACTTCAGATGACACAAAGTCTGGTTAAGGATTATGTCTTGCTAGCTAAGGAAAGAGAACTCCAGATAGACAATAGTTTGACCCATCAGCAGGCTTATCTAAATCCATCAGTTATGAAGTTGATTCTGTCTAATCTCATCAGCAATGCCATTAAGCATTCTGTTCCAGGTGGCTTAGTTCGCATTGGAGAAAGAGAAGGGGAACTCTTTATAGAAAATAGCTGCAGTCCAGAAGAACAAGAAAAACTAGCTCAATCTTTTTCTGATAATGCTAGTCGCAAGGCTAAGGGATCTGGGATGGGGCTCTTTGTGGTCAAGAGTCTATTAGAACATGAAAAATTAGCTTATCGTTTTGAGATGGAGGAGAATCGTTTAACTTTCTTCATAGCTTTTCCAAAAGTTATCCAAGATTAGGGAGAGAAAGGGTTTACATAGATGAAGCTAGAAGAAATTCAATCGAAACTGCGGGAAAAACTAGATTTTTTTGTCAAAAAGTGATAAAATGAACAATGTAAATGGGATGACCCATAAAAATATACAGGAGGCCTGATAAAATGGCAATCGTTTCAGCAGAAAAATTTGTCCAAGCAGCTCGTGACAACGGTTATGCAGTTGGTGGATTTAACACAAACAACCTTGAGTGGACTCAAGCTATCTTGCGCGCAGCAGAAGCTAAAAAAGCTCCAGTTTTGATCCAAACTTCAATGGGTGCTGCTAAATACATGGGTGGTTACAAAGTTGCTCGCAACTTGATCGCTAACCTTGTTGAATCAATGGGTATCACTGTACCAGTAGCTATCCACCTTGACCACGGTCACTACGAAGATGCACTTGAGTGTATCGAAGTTGGTTACACTTCAATCATGTTTGACGGTTCACACCTTCCAGTTGAAGAAAACCTTAAATTGGCTAAAGACGTTGTTGAAAAAGCACACACTAAAGGTATCTCAGTAGAAGCTGAAGTTGGTACTATCGGTGGTGAAGAAGACGGAATCATCGGTAAAGGTGAATTGGCTCCAATCGAAGACGCTAAAGCAATGGTTGAAACTGGTATCGACTTCTTGGCAGCTGGTATCGGTAACATCCACGGTCCTTACCCAGCAAACTGGGAAGGTCTTGACCTTGACCACTTGCAAAAATTGACTGAAGCTCTTCCAGGATTCCCAATCGTATTGCACGGTGGTTCAGGTATTCCTGATGAGCAAATCCAAGCAGCTATCAAACTTGGTGTTGCGAAAGTTAACGTTAACACTGAATGCCAAATCGCATTCGCTAACGCAACTCGTAAATTTGCTCGTGACTACGAAGCAAACGAAGCAGAATACGACAAGAAAAAACTCTTCGACCCACGTAAATTCTTGGCTGACGGTGTAAAAGCTATCCAAGCATCAGTTGAAGAACGTATCGACGTATTCGGTTCAGAAGGTAAAGCATAATCTAGCTGAATAATACAGATGAAACCTACCCATTGGGTGGGTTTTTTTGGTGTTTTAAGGAGACTATTAAGCCAGAATTTTGGACTAATACTCTTCGAAAATCTCTTCAAACCACGTCAGCTTCGCCTTGCCGTATGTGTAGAATACTGACTACGTCAGTTCCATCTACAACCTCAAAACAGTGTTTTGAGCAACTTACGGCTAGCTTCCTAGTTTGCTCTTTGATTTTTATTGAGTATAAAAATACCACTTTAAGAGAAAAATTTTCAATTTCACAAATTTTAAGCAAACGCTTGCATTCTAGTTTTTATTGGACTATAATAGGTTGGTATAAAGTCTTCTGTAATAATAGAAGGTGTAGAAAGTAAGGCTTTAGAATATTTGTATGCAAAATACAATGTTGCTATTCCTTGCGCTAGGGAGAGATTTATGGCAATGATAGAAGTGGAACATCTTCAGAAAAATTTTGTGAAGACTGTTAAGGAACCGGGATTGAAGGGGGCGTTTCGCTCCTTTATTCATCCTGAAAAGCAGACCTTTGAAGCGGTCAAGGATTTGACTTTTGAGGTTCCCAAGGGGCAGATTTTAGGCTTCATTGGGGCAAATGGTGCTGGGAAGTCGACAACTATTAAAATGCTGACTGGGATTTTAAAGCCAACATCTGGTTTTTGTCGGATTAATGGCAAAATTCCACAGGACAATCGCCAAGATTATGTCAAAGATATTGGGGTTGTTTTTGGGCAAAGAACTCAGCTATGGTGGGATTTGGCACTGCAAGAGACCTACACGGTTTTAAAAGAAATTTACGATGTGCCAGATTCGCTCTTCCATAAGCGCATGGACTTTTTGAATGAAGTCTTGGATTTGAAGGACTTTATCAAGGACCCCGTGCGGACTCTTTCACTGGGACAACGGATGCGGGCGGACATTGCGGCCTCCTTGCTCCACAATCCCAAAGTTCTCTTTTTAGATGAGCCGACTATTGGTCTGGATGTTTCGGTCAAGGATAATATTCGTCGAGCTATCACCCAGATCAATCAAGAGGAAGAGACCACGATTCTCTTGACCACTCACGACTTGAGTGATATTGAGCAACTCTGTGATCGGATTTTTATGATAGACAAGGGGCAGGAGATTTTTGATGGAACGGTTAGCGAACTCAAGGAGACCTTTGGCAAGATGAAGACTCTTTCTTTTGAACTGCTACCAGGTCAAAGTAATCTCGTTTCTCACTATGAAGGCTTTTCGGATATGAGTATTGATAGACAAGGAAATAGCCTCAACATTGAATTTGATAGTTCTCGCTACCAGTCAGCTGACATTATCAAGCAAACCCTGTCTGATTTTGAAATCCGCGATTTGAAAATGGTGGATACAGATATCGAGGATATTATCCGCCGCTTCTACCGAAAGGAGCTCTAATATGGTCAAATTGTGGAGACGTTATAAACCCTTTATCAATGCAGGTGTTCAGGAGTTGATTACCTATCGAGTCAACTTTATTCTTTATCGAATCGGCGATGTCATGGGAGCTTTTGTGGCCTTTTATCTCTGGAAGGCTGTCTTTGATTCATCACAGGAGTCCTTGATTCAGGGCTTTAGTATGGCAGATATTACCCTATACATCATCATGAGTTTTGTGACCAATCTTTTGACCAGGTCGGATAGCTCCTTTATGATTGGGGAGGAGGTCAAGGATGGTTCCATCATCATGCGCTTGTTGCGACCAGTGCATTTTGCGGCATCTTACCTTTTTACAGAGCTTGGCTCCAAGTGGTTGATTTTTATCAGTGTCGGACTTCCATTTTTAAGTGTCATTGTCTTGATGAAAATCTTATCTGGAAAAGGTATTGTAGAAGTGCTAGGTTTAACTGTTCTTTATCTTTTTAGCCTAACGCTGGCCTATCTGATTAACTTTTTCTTTAATATCTGCTTTGGATTTTCTGCCTTTGTGTTTAAAAATCTATGGGGTTCCAATCTACTCAAGACTTCCATAGTGGCCTTTATGTCTGGAAGTTTGATTCCCTTGGCTTTCTTTCCAAAGGTTGTTTCAGATATTCTCTCATTCTTGCCTTTTTCATCCTTGATTTACACTCCAGTCATGATTATTGTTGGGAAATACGATGCCAGCCAGATTCTTCAGGCACTCCTTTTGCAGTTTTTCTGGCTCTTAGTGATGGTGGGCTTGTCTCAGTTGATTTGGAAACGAGTCCAGTCATTTATCACCATTCAGGGAGGTTAGTATGAAAAAATATCAACGCATGCATCTGATTTTTATTAGACAATACATCAAGCAAATCATGGAGTACAAGGTCGATTTTGTGGTTGGTGTCTTAGGAGTCTTTCTGACTCAAGGCTTGAACCTCTTATTTCTCAATGTCATCTTTCAACACATTCCATCCCTAGAAGGCTGGACTTTTCAAGAAATTGCTTTTATTTATGGATTTTCCTTGATTCCCAAGGGCTTGGACCATCTCTTTTTTGACAATCTATGGGCATTAGGTCAACGTTTAGTCCGAAAAGGGGAGTTTGACAAGTATCTGACACGTCCTATCAATCCTCTCTTTCATATTCTAGTTGAGACCTTTCAGATTGATGCCTTGGGTGAACTCTTGGTCGGTGGCATTCTACTGGGAACAACAGTGACCAGCATTGCTTGGACTCTTCCTAAATTCCTGCTTTTTCTAGTCTGCATACCATTTGCGACCTTGATTTATACTTCTTTGAAAATCGCGACAGCCAGTATCGCTTTTTGGACCAAGCAGTCAGGAGCCATGATTTATATTTTCTATATGTTTAATGATTTTGCTAAGTACCCGATTTCCATTTACAATTCATTTCTTCGTTGGTTGATTAGTTTTATCGTGCCTTTCGCCTTTACGGCCTACTATCCTGCCAGCTATTTCTTGCAGGACAAGGATGTTCTCTTTAACATCGGAGGTTTGATGTTGATTTCCCTTATCTTTTTTGGTATTTCCCTTAAACTCTGGGACAGGGGCTTGGATTCCTACGAAAGTGCGGGTTCTTAGCATCGATGTTATCAAAGCCTTGTCTTGGGACAGGCTTTTTTTAATAGAGATGAAAATTCCTTGACATCTATTCTCAGAGTGCTATACCGTAAATGTAATCGCCGATTTAGCTCATACTCTTCGAAAATCTCTTCAAACCACGTCAACGTAGCCTTGCCGTATATATATGTAACTGACTTCGTCAGTTCTATCTGCAACCTCAAAACAGCGTTTTGAGCTGACTTCGTCAGTCTTATCTATAACCTCAAAACAGTGTTTTGAGCAACCTGCGGCTAGTTTCCTAGTTTGCTTTTTGATTTTCATTGAGTATCAGTTGGCATAACAAGGCACTCGCAAAGCCTAGGTTATAGGTAGATAAACGACTGAGGATTTGAAAAAATAGATATGTAGAAGATAACCGTTAAGTCTTATTTTTAGCGGTTATTTATATTGTTTAATAGCGCTGATATTTCATCAATGATGTTTGACTTTGTGATGTTGCTACTGCTTCAACTTGATTACTACTATTTTTGGTGGTGTGAATGTGTTTATCATGTATCCCAGTTAACTACGAAACTTTTTGACTCAATTTTTAACATATGTTAAAAAATAAATTAATCCGTGTTAATTTTTCTTGACTTAAAATTTTTTAATTGATATACTATTTTTCAGAGAGCTAACAATTATATATAAATGTACTACTCTATTTCCTAGATAATACTTAGTAAAACTTTTTATAACAAAGGCTAGCAAAGTTAAAGTTTTTTATCTATTGGAAGTTAAATAAATATGTAAGGAATTAAAATGAAAAAAAGTACAGTATTGTCATTAACCACAGCTGCAGTTATTTTAGCAGCATATGTCCCTAATGAGGTAGTTTTAGCAGATACATCTAGCTCTGAAGATACTTTAAATATCTCTGATAAAGAAAAAGTAGTAGTAGAGAAGGAAACAGACAATAAAGAGAAACATGAAAATATTCATAATGCTATAGAAACTTCAAAGGATATTGAAGAGAAGAAAACAACGGTTATTGAGGAAAAAGAAGTTGTTAGTAAAGAATCTGTGATAGATAACAAAACTAGCAATGAAGAAAAAATCAAAGAAGAAAATTCCAATCAATCCCAAGAAGATAAAGCGGACTCGTCTGCAAGGAAAGACCCAGAAAGTCCCAAAAAAGAGGATAAACTTGTCTATATTGCTGAATTTAAAGATAAAGAATCTGGAGAAAAAGCAATCAAGGAATTATCAAATCTTAAGGATACAAAAGTTTTATATACTTATGATACGGTTTTTAATGGTGTTGCAATAGAAACAACTCCAGATAATCTGGACAAAATTAAACTAATAGAAGGTATTTCATCGATTGAACGATCACAAAAAGTCCAACCAATGATGAATCATGCTAGAAAGGAAATTGGAGTTGAAGAGGCAATTGATTACCTAAAGTCTATCAATGCTCCATTTGGTAAAAATTTTGATGGTAGAGGTATGGTCATTTCAAATATCGATACCGGGACAGATTATAGGCATAAGGCCATGAGGATTGATGATGATGCTAAAGGCTCAATGAGATTTAAAAAAGAAGATTTAAAAGGTACTGATAAAAATTTCTGGTTGAGTGATAAAATCCCTCATGCTTTCAATTATTATAATGGTGGTAAAATAACTGTAGAAAAGGCTGATGATGGGAGCGATTATTTTGATCCACATGGGATGCATATTGCAGGGATTCTTGCGGGAAATGATACTGAAAAAGACATTAAAAACTTTAACGGAATAGATGGAATTGCTCCTAATGCACAGATCTTCTCTTATAAAATGTACTCTGACGCAGGATCTGGCTTCGCAGGGGATGAAACAATGTTTCATGCTATTGAAGATTCGATCAAACACAATGTCGATGTTGTTTCGGTATCATCTGGCTTTACAGGAACAGGTCTTGTAGGTGAGAAATATTGGGAAGCTATTAGAGCGTTAAGAAAAGCAGGCATTCCAATGGTTGTAGCTACGGGTAACTATGCGGCTTCTGCTTCAAGTTCTTCATGGGATTTAGTGGCAAATAATAATCTGAAAATGACAGATACTGGAAATGTAACGCGAACTGCAGCACATGAAGATGCGATAGCGGTCGCTTCTGCTAAAAATCAGACAGTTGAGTTTGATAAAGTCAACATAGGTGGAGAAAATTTTAAATACAGAAATATAGGGGCCTTTTTCGATAAGAATAAAATCACAACAAATGAAGACGGTTCAAAAGCTCCTAGTAAATTAAACTTTGTATATATAGGCAAGGGTCAAGACCAAGATTTGATAGGATTGGATCTTAAGGGCAAAATTGCAGTAATGGATCGAATTTATACCAAGGATTTAAAAAATGCTTTTAAAAGAGCAACGGATAAGGGCGCACGCGCCATTATGGTTGTAAATACTGTCAATTACTATAACAGAGATAATTGGACAGAGCTTCCAGCCATGGGATATGAAGCGGATGAAGGGACTAAAAGTCAAGTATTTTCAATTTCAGGAGATGATGGTGTAAAGCTATGGAACATGATTAATCCTGATAAAAAAACTGAAGTTAAAAGAAATAATAAGGAAGATTTCAAAGATAAATTGGAGCAATACTATCCAATCGATATGGCAAGCTATAATTCTAATAAACCGAATGTAGGTGACGAAAAAGAGATTGACTTTAAGTTTGCACCTGACACAGACAAAGAATTGTATAAAGAAGATGTCATAGTTCCAGCAGGATCTACATCTTGGGGACCGAGAACAGATTTGCTTTTAAAGCCTGATGTCTCAGCGCCAGGTAAAAATATTAAATCCACTCTCAATGTCATTAATGGGAAATCAACTTATGGCTATATGTCAGGAACTAGTATGGCAACTCCAATCGTAGCAGCTTCTACTGTTTTGATCAGACCTAAGTTAAAGGAAATGCTTGAAAGACCTGCCTTGAAAAATCTTGAAGGAGATGACAAAATAGACCTTACAAGTCTTACAAAAATAGCCCTACAAAATACTGCACGCCCTATGATGGATGCGACTTCTTGGAAAGAAAAAAGTCAGTACTTTGCATCACCTAGACAACAGGGAGCAGGGCTAATTAATGTTGCCAATGCTTTGAGAAATGAAGTCGTAGCGACTTTCCAAAACAAGGATTCTAAAGGTTTGGTAAACTCTTATGGTTCTATTTCTCTTAAAGAAATAAAAGGAGATAAAAAATACTTTACAATTAAGCTTCACAATACATCAAACAGACCTTTGACCTTTAAAGTTTCAGCATCAGCGATAACTACAGATTCTCTAACTGATAGACTAAAACTGGATGAAACATATAAAGACGAAAAATCCCCAGATGGGAAGCAAATTGTTCCAGAAATTCACCCAGAAAAAATTAAAGGAGCAAATATCACATTTGAGCATGATACTTTCACTATAAGCCCAAACTCTAGCTTTGATTTAAATGCGGTTATAAACGTTGGAGAGGCTAAAAATAAAAATAAATTTGTAGAATCATTTATTCATTTTGAGTCAGTGGAAGAAATGGAAGCTCTGAACTCCAACGGGAAGAAAATAAATTTCCAACCATCTTTATCAATGCCCCTAATGGGATTTGCTGGGGATTGGAACAAGGAACCAATCCTTGATAAATGGGCCTGGGAAGAAGGATCAAAATCAAAAACAATGGAAGGTTATGATGATGATGGTAAACCAAAAATTCCAGGAACCTTAAATAAGGGGATTGGTGGAGAACATGGTATAGATAAATTTAATCCAGCAGGAGTTATACAAAATAGAAAAGATAAAAATACAACATCCCTAGATCAAAATCCAGAATTGTTTGCTTTCAATAACGAAGGGATCAACGCACCATCATCAAGTGGTTCTAATATTGCCAAAATTTATCCTTTAGATTCAAATGGAAATCCTCAAGATGCCCAACTTGAAAGAGGATTAACACCTTCTCCACTTGTATTAAGAAGTGCAGAAGAAGGATTGATTTCAATAGTAAATACAAATAAAGAGGGAGAAAATCAAATTGACTTAAAAGTCATTTCGAGAGAACACTTTATTAAAGGAATTTTAAACTCTAAAAGAAATGATGCAAAGGGAATCAAATCTTCTAAACTAAAAGTTTGGGGTGACTTGAAATGGGATGGACTCATCTATAACCCTAGAGGTAGAGAAGAAAATGCACCAGAAAGTAATGATAAGCAAGATCCAGCTACTAAGATAAGAGGTCAATTTGAACCGATTGCAGAAGGTCAATATTTCTATAAATTTAAATATAGATTAACCAAGGATTACCCATGGCAGGTTTCCTATATTCCTGTAAAAATTGATAACACAGCCCCTAAGATTGTTTCGATTGATTTTTCAAATCCTGAAAAAATTAAGCTGATCACAAAGGATACTTATCACAAGGTAAAAGATCAATACAAGAATGAAACCCTATTTGCGAGAGATCAAAAAGAACATCCTGAAAAATTTGATGAGATTGCCAACGAAGTTTGGTATGCTGGCGCTGCTCTGGTTAATGAAGATGGAGAGGTTGAGAAAAATCTTGAAGTAACTTATGCAGGTGAGGGTCAAGGAAGAAATAGAAAACTTGACAAAGACGGAAATACCATTTATGAAATTAATGGTGCAGGAGATTTAAGAGGAAAAATCATTGAAGTCATTGCATTAGATGGCTCTAGCAATTTCACAAAGATTCATAGAATTAAATTTGATGATCATGCTGATGAAAAGGGGATGATTTCCTATTATCTAGTAGATCCTGATCAAGATTCATCTAAATACCAAAAGCTTGGAGAGATTGCCGAATCTAAATTTAAAAATTTAGAAAATAGAAAAGAGGATAGTCTTAAAAAAGATACAACTGAGGAAGAAAATCATCAAGACAATGAAGAGTCTATCGAAGAAAAATCTAGCTTGACTATTCATAAAACGATTTCAACAATTAGAGAGTTTGAAAGCAAAGACTTAAAGAAACTCATTAAAAAGAAATTTAGAGAAGTTGATGACTTTACAAGTGAAACTGGTAAGAGGACAGAAGAATACGATTATAAATACGATGATAAGGGAAATATCATTGCTTATGACGATGGTAGCGCCTTAGAATATGAAACTGAAAAACTTGACGAAATCAAATCAAAAATTTATGGTGTTCTAAGCCCGTCTAAAGATGGACACTTTGAAATTCTTGGAAAGATAAGTAATGTTTCTAAAAATGCCAAGGTATACTATGGAAATAACTATAAATCGATAGAAATCAAAACGACCAAGTATGATTCCCGCTCAAAAACGATGACATTTGATTTATACGCTAATATTAATGATATTGTGGATGGATTAGCTTTTGCAGGAGATATGAGATTCTTTGTTAAAGATGATGATCAGATAAAAGCTGAAACTAAAATTAGAATGCCTGATAAAAATAAGGAAACTAAAGCAGAATATCCGTATGCATCAAGTTATGGGAATGTAATAGAATTAGGAGAAGGAGATCTTTCAAAAAACAAACCAAACAATTTAACGGAAATGGAATCTGGTAAAATCTATTCTGATTCAGAAAAACAACAATATCTGTTAAAAGACAACATCATTCTAAGAAAAGGCTATGCACTAAAAGTGACTACCTATAATCCTGGAAAAACGGATATGTTAGAAGGAAATGGAGTCTATAGCAAGGAAGATATAGCAAAAATACAAAAGACCAATCCTAATCTAAGAGTCCTTTCAGAAAAAATAATTTATACTGATAGTAGAAATGTTGAAGATGGAAGAAGTACTCAAGCTGTATTAATGTCGGCTTTGGACGGCTTTAACATTGTAAGATATCAAGTGTTTACCTTTAAAATGAATGATAAAGGGGAGGCAATCGATAAAGATGGAAATCTTGTAACAGATCCTTCTAAACTTGTATTATTTGGTAAGGATGGTAAAGAGTACACTGGAGAGGATAAGTCCAATGTAGAAGCTATAAAAGAAGATGGCTCTACGTTATTTATTGATGCAAAACCAGTAAATCTTTCAATGGACAAGAACTACTTTAATCCATCTAAATCTAATAAAATTTATGTACGAAATCCAGAATTCCATTTAAGAGGTAAGATTTCTGATAAGGGTGGTTTTAACTGGGAGTTGAGAGTTAATGAATCGGTTGTAGATAATTATTTAATCTATGGAGATTTACACATTGATAACACTAGAGATTTTAACATTAAGCTTAATGTTAAAGACGGTGACATCATGGACTGGGGAATGAAAGACTATAAAGCAAACGGATTCCCAGATAAGGTAACAGATATGGATGGAAATGTTTATCTTCAAACTGGCTATAGCGATTTGAATGCGAAAGCGGTTGGAGTACACTATCAATTTTTATATGATAATGTTAAACCAGAAGTAAACATTGATCCTAAGGGAAATACTAGTATCGAATATGCTGACGGAAAATCTGTAGTCTTTAACATCAATGATAAAAGAAATAATGGATTCGATGGTGAGATTCAAGATAAACATATTTATGTAAATGGAAAAGAATACAAATCATTTGATGATATTAAACAACTAACAGATAAGACACTAAACATTAAGATTGTTGTAAAAGATTTTGCAAGAAATACGACCGTAAAAGAATTCATTTTAAACAAAGATACGGGAGAGATGAGCGAATTAAAACCTCATACGGTGACTGTGACCATTCAAAATGGAAAAGAAATGAGTTCAACGATAGTGTCGGAAGAAGATTTCATTTTACCTGTCTATAAGGGTGAATTAGAAGAAGGATATCAATTTGATGGCTGGGAAATTTCTGGTGTCGAAGGGAAAAAAGATGCTGGTTATGTTATTAATCTATCAAAAGATACCCTTATAAAACCTGTATTCAAGAAAATAGAGGAGAAAAAGGAGGAGGAAAATAAACCTACTTTTGATGTATCCAAAAAGAAAGATAAGGTGCAAGCAAATCATAACCAATTAAATCAAAGTTACAAACAGGAGAATTTACAAAGAGAAAATCATTCACACAAATCTGATTCAACTAAAGATGTTAAAACTACAGTTCCTGTACAAGTAAATTATAGTCAATTAGATGAAAGTCAAAGATCTGATTCAACTAAGGATGTCAAAATTACAGTTCCTGATGAAAATGATAAAAACTTTGAAAATAAGAAGGAAGTTTATCTTAATGAACCAGAGAACATAGATAATAAACATACCAATATTGATAGTAAATCAACTACTAACAATGATAGGTTGCCAAAAACCGGAACAGTTAGAGAAGGTCTTACACCATTCATTGCTGGAATATTGTTTATAGTAGGAGTACTTCTTGGATTGAAGAAAAAAGATTAAGATTAGGACAAAAGCTATAGAAAAGATATAGCAAAATGGTTTGTGTACTGAGATGAGATAGTGTGGTGATGAGATAATTTTAAGGAATTAAGTAGCGTTTGGTTGCTTAATTCCTTTTTATTTGGAAGATAGTTTTCCCCTGTTTCCTTATTTTATCTTAACTCTTCAACCACTTAGACCGAGATAGAGACCAGATAGGCAACAGAGCTTGTTCTTGAAACAATTCTCAGCTATAATGTTTTTTATAAAGGATATAAAGAAATTGGAGATAAACAAATGAAAAAATTATTGGGGATTGTATTTTTACTAGCAGCAGCGACAGTATTGTATTTTGGTTCTGTTGACTGGCCAACCTTGGACATTAACCTTTGGTCATTGATTCCGGTAGGCTTGTTCCTCTTTTTCACTCTAGAGAATCTTTTGAAAAAAGACTACAAGGCTAGTCTGATGTGTTTGATTATTGCCTTTATCATCGCAAATGCGACTTTGGACCTTTTGCCAATTTCAAGTGGCTTGGTAATTGGAGCAGGTGTACTAGCTTGTGTAGGTATTGGTTATCTCTTTCCTGATAAAGAGAGTAAATAGAAATTATTGAAAAATAGATAAAGAAAAACACTTCAATCACTGTATTTAGTTTGATTGAGGTGTTTTAGATTTAGTTTTTTATTTCTGAGTAAACAATTCAACAATCATCTCGATATACATGACAAGGGTTAATAAGAATCCTGCACGCCAGAAGAATTTGATGAATTTAGGATAGTAAAAGCTGCGTTTTTTCAAAAGGAAGAAAAAAACGAGAATAATGGCTAGGAGTGAGAGGGCTAGTCCCAGCCTAGGGAGGAAATTATGGGTAAAGGTTTTAGCTGTGATTAGGTAGTACTCAAATACCAAGACTGGAAAAGCCAAATCCGCAAAGTTTCGTCCTAGTTTTTTTAATCTAAAAAGTTTGGTTATGATAATGCAGACTACTAAGGTCAGTATCAATAATAAAATAGATGCTAATTTCATTAAAATCATATCCATATTGTATCATAAAAAATCGCTAAAGGAAACGAGAAACAGAGGAATTTATAGGAAAGTCAGGCTTTTGAGATTGTAGATGTTTTCTGTTATAATGAAAGTTATGAAATCTTATAATACCTTGAATGATTATTATCGAAAACTATTTGGAGAAAAGACCTTTAAAGTCCCTATTGATGCGGGGTTTGACTGTCCCAATCGTGATGGAACTGTAGCTCATGGGGGCTGTACTTTTTGTACGGTTTCTGGTTCTGGAGATGCTATCGTAGCACCGGACGCCCCTATCCGTGAGCAATTTTATAAGGAAATTGACTTTATGCACCGCAAGTGGCCGGATGTTCAGAAGTATCTGGTTTATTTTCAAAATTTTACCAACACCCATGAAAAGGTGGAAGTCATCCGAGAGCGCTATGAGCAGGCTATCAACGAGCCAGGTGTAGTAGGAATCAATATCGGGACACGGCCAGACTGTTTACCAGACGAAACCATTGAATATTTGGCTGAGTTATCGGAACGCATGCATGTGACGGTAGAATTGGGCTTGCAGACTACTTATGAAACAACCTCTGACCTGATTAATCGCGCCCACTCCTATGAATTGTATGTGGAAACGGTTAAGCGTTTGAGAAAGTATCCCAAGATTGAGATTGTTTCCCATCTGATCAATGGACTTCCTGGTGAAACCCATGAGATGATGATTGAAAATGTACGCCGCTGTGTTACGGATAATGATATTCAAGGGATTAAATTGCACTTGCTTCACCTGATGACCAATACGCGTATGCAACGGGACTACCACGAGGGACGTTTGCAACTGATGAGTCAGGACGAATATGTCAAGGTCATCTGTGACCAACTGGAAATCATTCCCAAGCATATCGTCATCCATCGAATCACAGGAGATGCACCTAGAGATATGCTGATTGGGCCTATGTGGAGCCTCAATAAGTGGGAAGTGCTAAATGCTATTGAAACTGAAATGCGACGTCGCGGAAGCGTGCAAGGATGCAAGGCTGTAAAACAGGAGTTTGAAAATGAAAAGACCACTTGAGATGGCACATGATTTTTTGGCTGAGGTTGTAACTCAGGATGATATCGTAGTGGATGCGACTATGGGAAATGGTCATGACACGCTTTTTCTGGCCAAGCTAGCTAAGCAAGTCTATGCCTTTGATATTCAGGAACAAGCCTTGGAGAAGACCCAAGAGCGTTTGGACCAGGCTAGAATGACAAATGCCCAGTTGATTTTACAAGGTCATGAAACACTGAACCAGTTTGTGACAGAAGCCAAGGCAGGGATTTTTAATCTGGGCTATTTGCCGTCAGCTGATAAGTCAGTCATTACCCAACCTCAGACAACGATTGAAGCATTAGAAAAGCTGTGTCATTTGCTTGTCAAAGGTGGACGGATTGCCATCATGATCTACTATGGTCATGAAGGAGGAGACCTAGAGAGGGATGCTGTCTTGGATTTTGTTAGCCAGTTGAACCAACAAGAGTACACAGCTGCAATTTACCGAACTTTAAACCAAGTCAACAACCCACCATTTTTAGTAATGATTGAAAAATTAGAGAGATATAGACATGGATAAACAATACCTACGTGAAAAGCTGGATGCCATGCGCCAGAATTTTGTAGAATCAACCCACCACGAACGAGCAGTAGGTGTGTTAGACCAAGCGCATATGAGCAAAAAAATGCTTAAAATCAAGAAAAAATTAGTTGCTCTTGAAATGGAGCGGTGCCAGAGAAAAATTGAGCACAAAGATTGTTCCAAGATTGACCAAAAAATCAAAGAGCAGAAGGAGATATTTGAATCCTGTTGTAGAAAAGATTAAGGAGGACGTGCGTGGAATTACTGATTTACCTTATCCTATTTTTACTAGTTTTGATTGTCTCAAGTACAACCAATAAGCTTCTACCCTTTTTGCCTCTCCCTTTGGTGCAAATTCTGTTGGGAATCGTGATTGGTCTCTTTTTACCCAATACCGACTTTCATCTCAATACAGAGTTATTTTTAGCACTGGTTATCGGACCCTTGCTTTTTCGAGAGTCGGAAGAAGCGGACATTACAGCTATTTTAAAACACTGGCGAATCATTATTTACCTCATATTTCCAGTGATTTTCATCTCGACCCTGAGTTTGGGTGGCTTGGCTCATCTTCTTTGGCTCAGTCTTCCCTTGGCGGCTTGCTTGGCTGTTGGGGCAGCTCTTGGCCCTACGGACTTGGTGGCTTTTGCCTCTCTTTCGGAGCGGTTTAGCTTTCCTAAGCGCGTGTCCAATATTCTTAAGGGTGAAGGACTCTTGAATGATGCATCTGGTTTGGTTGCCTTTCAGGTTGCCTTGACAGCCTGGACAACTGGAGCCTTTTCCCTTGGGCAAGCGAGTAGTTCGCTCATCTTTTCAATCCTAGGCGGTTTTTTAATTGGATTTGTAACAGCCATGACTAACCGTTTCCTACATAGCTTCTTGCTGAGTGTGAGAGCAACGGATATTGCCAGCGAACTTTTATTAGAATTGAGTTTGCCTCTGGTGACCTTCTTCCTAGCAGAAGAAGTCCACGTTTCAGGGATTATTGCCGTTGTAGTTGCTGGGATTTTAAAGGCAAGCCGTTTTAAGAAAATTACGCTCCTCGAAGCCCAAGTGGATACGGTGACCGAGACGGTCTGGCATACAGTGAATTTTATGCTCAACGGTTCTGTCTTTGTGATTTTAGGGATGGAGTTGGAAATGATAGCAGAGCCTATCTTGACCAATCCAATCTATAATCCCTTACTGTTATTGGTATCTCTTGTCGCCCTTACCTTTGTCCTCTTTGCCATTCGTTTTGTCATGATCTATGGCTACTATGCCTATAGAACCAGACGTCTCAAGAAAAAACTAAATAAGTATATGAAGGACATGCTTCTCTTGACCTTCTCAGGTGTTAAGGGAACGGTGTCGATTGCTACGATTCTTCTGATACCAAGTAATCTAGAGCAGGAGTATCCTCTCTTACTTTTCCTTGTCGCAGGTGTGACGCTTGTAAGCTTTTTAACAGGCCTCGTGGTCTTGCCTCATCTTTCTGATGAACAGGAAGAAAGCAAGGACTATCTCATGCATATCGCCATTTTGAATGAAGTAACGATAGAGTTGGAAAAAGAGTTGGAAGATACCAGAAATAAGCTCCCTCTCTATGCGGCTATTGACAATTACCATGGACGAATAGAGAACCTTATCCTGAATCAAGAAAATAAGGGGGCTCAAGAAGACTGGGAGGCCTTGAAACTTCTCATCCTCAGTATTGAAAGTGATGGATTAGAACAGGCTTACGAAGAGGACAAGATGAGTGAGCGTGCCTATCGAGTCTACCAACGTTATTTGAAAAACATGGAACAAAGTATCAATCGCAAGTTTGCTTCACGATTGACCTATTATTTCCTTGTTTCCTTGCGAATTTTACGTCTTCTCCTTCATGAAGTCTTTACCTTAGGTAAGACCTTTCGCAGTTGGAAAAATGAAGAATCACAGAAACTCAGAGCCCTTGACTATGACCAAATTGCAGAGCTCTATCTAGAAAATACAGAGATGATTATCGAAAGTTTGGAGAATCTAAAAGGGGTTTACAAGAGTTCCTTGATCAGCTTCATGCAGGATTCTCGTCTCCGAGAAACAGCTATTATCACCAGTGGTGCCTTTGTCGAACGGGTTATCAATCGTGTTAAACCCAACAATATCGATGAAATGCTGAGAGGCTATTATCTGGAGCGCAAGTTGATATTCGAATATGAAGAAAAACGATTGATTACGACCAAGTATGCCAAGAAGTTACGACAAAATGTCAATAACTTAGAGAACTATTCTCTGAAGGAAGCTGCCAATACCCTGCCTTATGATATGGTGGAATTGGTAAGAAGAAATTAATCAAGATTATAAGTGAAGGAGTATGATATGAAGAAGTGGTGGAAAGAGCTGATAGACAAGCCTTTAGTAAAAGCTTTTTTACATTATTATCAAGCATCAGATAGTGAGTTGACCAGTGTCGCAGTAGCCTACTATTGGTTGATTTCGATTTTTCCCCTGCTTTTGGTGGTGGTCAATATCCTCCCTTATTTTCAGATTCCAGTTTCTAATTTTTTGAAGGTTGTTAATGAATTCTTGCCCGATACCATGTATGATGTGGTTGCAAAGATTATTACAGAGGTGCTAACCCAACCTTCAACAGGCTTATTGAGTTTTGCGGTTTTGTCAGCCCTCTGGACCTTTTCAAAATCCATGAACTTTCTGCAGAAAGCCTTTAATAAAGCTTACGGAGTAGCAAAAAATCGTGGAATGATTTCCCATCAGCTCATGAGTTTGTTTGTCAGTTTTGGTCTGCAGATTCTCTTTGCCTTAGCTCTTTTTCTGAGTGTCTTTGGTCGCATGCTTCTCAACCTTGTCAAAAGCTATTGGAAATCGGATGGTCCTCTCTTTGATTATCTGCAAGACCTGACAGGCCCCTTGGTCTATGCCTTGATTTTTGCTATCTTGATCATGCTTTATTATTTTCTGCCCAATGTCAAGGTGCGACGGATTCAACATGTATTACCAGGTAGTGCCTTTGTCTTGTTGACTCTGGCCTTACTGCTCAATATCTTTTCAGTCTATGTCAACAATTATGTCAATCACCTAGTGGACGTCCGTTTGTTCAGTTCCGTCGTCGTGGTGGTCATGATGTTCTGGTTTATTCTCATCGCTAAGATTTTGATTGTCGGCGCGGTGATTAATGCCAGTGTTCAGAGTTTGAAAGATTCGAGCTTGGGAAAAGACTAACACCTTCTTTATCCATAACAAAACGCATACTATCAAGGTTTTATTGCCTGATAATATGCGTTTTTTCATTATGAAATTAATAGATAAACATGGCATCGCCAAAACTAAAGAAGCGGTAGTGTTCTTGGATGGCATGGTGGTAGGCATCTAAGACTAATTCGCGACCTGCAAAGGCAGAAACCAACATGACCAGAGTTGATTTTGGCAGGTGGAAGTTGGTTGAGAAGGCATCTACGACCTTCCATTCATAGCCGGGTTTGATAAAGATATTGGTCCAGCCAGAATCTGCTTGGATTTGCCCATCAAACTTGGAACCAATAGTCTCCAAGGTGCGGATAGAAGTGGTTCCGACAGCGATGACACGGCCTCCATTTTCCTTGACAGAGCGAAGGGTGGCAGCAGCTTCCTCAGAAAGCTGGTAGAATTCTGAGTGCATTTCGTGTTCGTCCAGATTGTCAACTGAAACAGGTCTAAAGGTTCCGAGTCCGACATGAAGAGTTAGATAGACTAGATGAACACCCTTAGCTTGGATTTCTGCCAGCAGTTCTTTGGTGAAATGAAGACCAGCAGTAGGTGCTGCAGCAGAGCCACTTTCCTTGGCGTAAACAGTTTGATAACGTTCACGGTCATCCAATTTTTCGTGGATATAAGGTGGTAATGGCATTTCTCCCAGACTTTCTAAGACTTCTAGGAAAATTCCTTGGTATTCAAAGCGGACAATGCGGCCCCCGTGAGTCAATTCTTCCGTAACAACAGCGCTGAGACGGCCATCACCAAATCTAACACGAGTCCCGACCTTGAGGCGTTTGGCAGGTTTAGCCAGAACTTCCCACTCATCTCCACTAGTGTTTTTGAGCAGGAGAAGCTCTACATGACCTCCAGTTTCTTCCTTTTGACCATAGAGTCGGGCAGGAAGAACTCGGGTGTCGTTCATAACAAGAGCATCGCCAGGTTCCAGCATATCAATAATAGAGTGGAAGTGCTTATCCTGCATTTCTCCGGTCTCACGGTTGACAATGAGGAGTTTAGAGGCGTCCCGTTTTTCAAGAGGTGTTTGGGCAATTAATTCCTCGGGTAAGTGGAAATCAAAATCAGCTGTATTCATATATCTGTTCATTCTTTCTAAGTTCTAATCTTATCCATTATAACATGTTTCAAGTATAGTCGCTCTTTTTTTAGAAATTAAATCGTTTTCACTTGACAAAAATTGGTCTATACCATATAATAAATATAGATTGAAACGGAGGATAAAAAGATGAAAGTTATTAAAGTGGAAAACCAAATCGAAGGTGGAAAAGTTGCTTTTGAGATTTTGAAGGAAAAATTGGCCAATGGAGCTCAAACCCTAGGACTTGCGACAGGAAGTAGCCCACTTGAATTTTACAAGGAAATTGTTGAAAGTGACCTTGATTTTTCAAATCTAACCAGTGTCAACCTTGATGAGTATGTAGGACTTGATGGAGATAATCCACAGTCTTATCGTTACTTCATGCAAGAAAACTTGTTTAACCAAAAACCATTTAAAGAAAGTTTCTTACCTCGTGGTGTTAAGGACAATGCTGAAGCTGAAGTTGAACGCTACAACCAAATTTTGGCTGACCATCCAGTTGACCTGCAAATCTTAGGAATTGGTCGCAATGGACATATCGGCTTTAATGAGCCTGGTACTCCATTTAACAGTCAAACACATCTAGTAGAACTTGACCAGTCTACTATCGAAGCCAATGCTCGCTTCTTTGATAAGATTGAAGATGTTCCAACCCAAGCCATTTCAATGGGGATTAAAAATATCTTGGATGCCAAGTCAATCCTTCTCTTTGCTTACGGTGAGTCGAAAGCAGAAGCCATTGCAGGAACAGTGTCTGGCCCAGTGACTGAGAACCTACCAGCAAGTGGCCTCCAAAATCACCCTGATGTGACCATCATTGCAGATGCAGAAGCGCTCAGCCTACTTGAAAAATAAAAAACGAAACCCTTCAGTTTCTTCTATCTGAGTGCTTTAAACTCTTGTATAAATGGAAGAAAAAATCAAAATTAAACCGGATTTTTTCTTGACAATTATTACTTTTACGTGTAAAATAGAATAGATCTTGAACTTGAAGGGAGTGAAAAAAATGTCTAAAACAGTAGTACGTAAGAATGAATCTCTTGACGACGCACTTCGTCGTTTCAAACGTGCGGTTACTAAAGCTGGTACTCTTCAAGAAACACGCAAACGTGAATTCTATGAAAAACCTTCTGTAAAACGTAAACGTAAATCAGAAGCAGCTCGTAAACGTAAAAAATTCTAATTAGAAATGAAAGGCTGGAGAAATCTAGTCTTTTTTCTTTTAATACTCTTCGAAAATCAAATTCAAACCATGTCAACGTCGCCTTGCCGTATATATGTTACTGACTTCGTCAGTTTCATCTACAACCTCAAAACAGTGTTTTGAGCAACCTGCGGCTAGTTTCCTAGTTTGCTCTTTGATTTTCATTGAGTATAAATAAATACTTCAAAGCCTGCAAAAATCTGAAACTTCTAAGGACAATTTGATATAATAGTAAAAAGAACTCGATTGAAGGAGGAAATGATGTCGGTTTTAGTAAAAGAAGTGATTGAAAAGCTTAGACTAGACATTGTCTATGGCGAACCAGAATTACTTGAAAAGGAAATTAATACCGCGGACATTACGCGACCTGGTCTTGAAATGACGGGCTATTTTGACTATTATACGCCTGAGCGAATCCAGCTCTTGGGAATGAAGGAGTGGTCCTATCTCGTTTCGATGTCCTCTCACAACCGTTACCAAGTCTTGAAAAAAATGTTTCTACCTGAGACACCTGCGGTTATTGTTGCTCGTGGTTTGGTGGTTCCTGAGGAGATGCTAAAGGCAGCTAGAGAATGTAAGATTGCTATTTTAACTAGCCGTACGGCGACCAGTCGATTGTCTGGAGAGTTATCTAGCTATTTGGATTCTCGTTTGGCAGAACGTACCAGTGTGCACGGTGTCTTGATGGATATCTATGGTATGGGTGTCTTGATTCAGGGCGATAGTGGAATTGGTAAAAGTGAGACAGGTCTAGAGCTTGTCAAACGTGGTCACCGCTTGGTAGCAGATGATCGCGTAGACATCTTTGCCAAGGACGAGATTACCCTTTGGGGTGAACCGGCTGAAATCTTGAGACACCTGATTGAAATTCGTGGGGTTGGGATTATCGATGTTATGAGCCTCTACGGTGCGAGTGCCGTCAAGGATTCTTCACAAGTCCAGTTGGCTGTTTATTTGGAAAATTACGATACACATAAAACTTTTGATCGTCTTGGAAACAATGCAGAGGAACTTGAAATTTCTGGCGTATCTATTCCTCGTATTCGTATTCCAGTTAAAACAGGTCGTAATATTTCTGTTGTGATTGAGGCTGCTGCCATGAATTATCGTGCCAAGGAAATGGGCTTTGATGCGACTCGTTTGTTCGAAGAACGCTTGACCAATCTTATTGCTCAAAACGAGGTGCCTAATGCTTGATCCAATTGCTATTCATCTAGGCCCTCTAGCCATTCGTTGGTATGCCTTGTGTATTGTGACAGGCTTGATTCTTGCGGTTTATTTGACCATGAAAGAAGCACCTAGAAAGAAGATCATACCAGACGATATTTTAGATTTCATCCTGATAGCTTTTCCTTTGGCTATTTTAGGAGCACGTCTCTATTATGTTATTTTCCGTTTTGATTACTATAGTCAGAACTTGGGAGAAATTTTTGCCATTTGGAATGGTGGTTTGGCTATTTACGGTGGTTTGATAACTGGGGCTATTGTACTCTATATCTTTGCTGATCGTAAGCTCATCAATACTTGGGATTTTCTAGACATTGCGGCGCCTAGCGTCATGATTGCTCAAAGTTTAGGTCGCTGGGGTAATTTCTTTAACCAAGAAGCTTATGGTGCAGCAGTGGATAATCTGGATTATCTACCTGGTTTTATCCGTGACCAGATGTATATTGAGGGGAGCTACCGTCAACCGACCTTCCTTTATGAGTCTCTATGGAATCTACTTGGATTTACTTTAATTTTGATATTCAGACGAAAATGGAAGAGTCTCAGACGAGGTCATATCACTGCCTTTTACTTGATTTGGTATGGTTTCGGTCGTATGGTCATCGAAGGCATGCGGACAGATAGTCTCATGTTCTTTGGTCTTCGAGTGTCTCAATGGCTTTCAGTTGTTCTTATCGGACTGGGTATTTTTATCATTCTATATCAAAATCGAAAGAAGGCCCCTTACTATATTACAGAGGAGGAAAACTAAATGTTAGAAGTTGCATATATTCTTGTAGCCCTTGCTTTGATTGTATTTTTAGTGTATTTAATCATTACTGTACAAAAGCTTGGACGTGTTATCGATGAAACAGAGAAGACGATTAAAACCTTGACTTCAGATGTGGATGTGACCTTGCATCATACCAATGAATTGCTGGCTAAGGTCAATGTCTTGGCAGATGATATCAATGTCAAGGTGGCAACGATTGATCCACTCTTTAGTGCAGTGGCAGATTTATCTCTATCTGTTTCAGACCTCAATGACCATGCGCGTGTCTTGAGCAAGAAAGCTTCTTCAGCTGGTTCAAAAACACTTAAGACTGGTGCAAGTTTGTCAGCTCTTCGTGTAGCAAGTAAATTTTTCAAAAAATAAAAAAGGAGAATTCTTATGGGTAAACTATCCTCAATCCTTTTAGGAACCGTTTCAGGTGCAGCTCTCGCCTTGTTTTTAACAAGCGACAAGGGCAAACAAGTTTGCAGTCAGGCTCAAGATTTTCTAGATGATTTGAGAGAAGATCCTGAGTATGCCAAGGAGCAGGTCTGTGGAAAACTGACAGAAGTCAAGGAGCAGGCTACAGATTTTGTTCTTAAAACCAAAGAACAGGTTGAGTCAGGTGAAATCACTGTGGACAGTGTCCTTGCTCAAGCCAAATCATGTGCTCGTCAAGCGACAGAAGCATCAAAAGATCGATTCAATAATCTCAAGGAGCAATGGCAAGAAAAGGCCGAAACTCTTGATGAATCAGAAGAGATTGTTATTGATATCAAAGAAGAAAAAATCTAGATTTGACGAGACTGGGCAAAAACTCAATTCTAGGAAAAAATGAAGTAAATCTTCTCACAATAAAACACATAGTATCAAGTTTTTTCAATACTTGATACTATGTGTTTTTTGATTTTAAAGGCTTTTTGACAAACCTTTTTTAAAACATATGAGTGTTATGAATTTTTATGGTATAATGGCAGTGTTAGAAGTGAAATATTTACATTTTTTTATATTTTACTGATATTTTAGTAATATTAAGCAATCCATTTTCTATGATTAGAAATCAATGCGATAGTTTAGGACAAAGTAGAGGAAAAGCTCTAAAATTTTAGTCAAGAAACGGTTTAGTATTTTGTCAATGTAAAATATTAGAATCCTCTATTTTGTAAAAAAATAGTTAGAAAGAAAGTTGGTAAAATGAAAGATATTTTTAATAAACGTCAACGTTTTTCGATTCGAAAGTTTTCTGTTGGAGTGGCTTCGGTATTAATAGGAATTACCCTGTTTACACCATCTCAGGGAGTACTGGCTTCTACGGAAAATAATTTGGCAACAGAGATAGGAGTTAATTCTGAAAGGGAGAATTCGACCCCTACTGTGGAGAAAAAACAAGAGGCTCAAAATTCACCAGAAAATCGAGATGATATCTCCAGTCCAGCCCCAAAAGATACTCCAATAATATCTACAAGAACTACAGAACTTGAGACATCTGGGGATAAAGAAAATAATAGCTTGACCACAAGGGCTTCCGTGGCGGGTGAAGACAGGTCAAGCACTCCAGCGGTGAGAGCAACATCAAATCCTTCCGAGGTTAAAAAGTATGAATTAACTGATGAGTATGCTAAGCAAATAAAAGCAGGAGTAATCGGTTCAGAAGGCAATAAGCTTGATAGTTTGTTATTAAACGGCCCTCAGTTAAGTCCAGAAGCCTATACAGATGATGATTACTTGAAGGATAAAGAAGAACTTTATATTTATGAAAAAGGCGGGAAAAAATATGTAGGCTATAATAGTCATCCCTTACTAGAAGATACTGATGGTGATGGTATTATTGACAGTAAAGAAAAGCCAGATGAAAAATTAAAATGGAATGTCAGTGAACGCGATATGATTATGTTCATGGAATTGTCTTACCGTGATGATAATTATATTGATAGAGTGCTGGATAATAAGAAACCCTTAGCAGAATCAGAGTTATATAAAAAGAATGGTGATAGGAAGCCGCGTTATGAGTATATGATGATGAATAAGGAGTTGGGGCCTTATTGGGAAAGGAAAAAAAGTTATCATACCTCCAGTGGACTAGATGCTGTCTTGTATGAAACTAAGAGTGATTTCTTATATTTACCAAATGGAACTGCACAAGTATTAGCCTTTCGTGGAACAAGTGATGCGAAAGATATAGGAGCTGATATAAGACTTGGAACAGGAAGTAATCCTCAGCAAGGGAAAGATGCAGAAGATATCATGCGTGAACTAGCCAAAGATAAGAGTATTACCAATCTTTATTTGACAGGCCATTCTTTAGGAGGATATTTAGTACAACGGGCAATGGTTGAAGCCTATCAGTTGGCATATTCTGACAGCAGAGTTATGTCTCCTAAAGAACAGCGGGCTTATAGAAACTTTTATAATAATGTATTAAAAAAAGGAACAACATTCAATGCTCCAAAAGTTGTGACAAGTTTTATTTCTGGCCGTGAATTTTGGCAAAAAGGTTTAGATAGCAAAAAAATAGCTAAGTCAGGGAAATTGACTCATTATATTGTTGATAATGATTCGACGATAAGAAAAGGAGTCAGTAATGATAGTGATGTTGTTATAAATGTTGGACGAACAAGCGGTGGTCATAGTTCACGTTCTTATTTTGAAAATGATATGATTAATAGACGACCAGAGTTTATATCTGGGAAACGAATTTCCTTGGATGGGACAGGTTATCAGGATAAAAAAATTACAACAAGTAAATCTGTAGAAAAAGTTGGAGAAACTGCTGTATATAGTAAGCGCGGAGATGACATCATTAAGTCAACAACTGTTAGTATGAAAAATCCTGATACAGGACAGATTACTAAAAATACGCTTGATGAAGTGTTCAAGAAAGATGGTGCTAAATCTAAGGTTGTGGTTACGCCACTTGAGCCAAGTATTCGTTATGAAAAAGACGCGACAAAAGCTAAAGGTGAAGCAAAAATCACAGTAGCTGGTACTCCAGGCACTAGAACAGTAACTACCACTTATACTGTGAATCCGACAGATGGTAACCTCATTCCACATGAAGGAAAACCAGTTATTAAACCTTCAAATCCTACGGTGGTCAAGGTCCCAGCTAAAGATGAGGTCGAATATCTCAAAGAAGGCGATGATGTGGTTAAGAAGACTACAACTTACTCGGTCAATGCAAGTACAGGTTCTCTGACTCCAACAGAGAAAAAGGAAGTGTTCAAGAAAGATGGTGCTAAATCTAAGGTTGTGGTTACGCCACTTGAGCCAAGTGTTCGTTATGAAAAAGACTCCACAAAAGTCAAAAGTGAAGCCAAAATTACAGTAGCTGGTACTCCAGGTACTAGAACAGTAACTACAACATATACAGTCAATCCGACAGACGGCAGCCTCATTCCACATGAAGAACCGGCAGTAGTAGTTCCATCAAAACCGACAGTGGTCAAAGTCCCATCTAAAGATGAGGTTGAATACCTTAAAGAAGGCGATAATGTTGTTAAGAAGACAACCACTTACGAAGTGAATGCAAGTACAGGTGCTCTTACTACTACAGTAAGGAAAGATATTGCCAGTCCAAATGGCATCAAATCCAAAGTCGTAACCAAAATAATTCCGGTAACAACACGGTATGAAGCAGATAAAACCAAAGATGTAGGAACTAATACGGTTACTAATAACGGATCTGAAGGTAAGATAGTAACAACAACATCAACACTTGTTAATGAAACTAACGGTACAGTAACGGATGGGACACCGGTTGTTAGTAGAACAGAAATGGTACCAAAAGTCGTTAAAGTTGGTGCCAAAGACAAAATAGTAGAAACACCAATTGAACCAGAAGTGGAATACATTAAAGATGTTGAAAAAGACTTCGGTACACCAGATCAGCGTACTGAGGGTGAAAAAGGTAAAGCAGTTACTACAACCACTTACGATGTAGATCCAAAGGACGGTCATATCACAGAATACCTTGGTAATCCAGTCGTCACCCCGGCAGGTAAGACAATCGTTAAAGTAGGAGCAAAAACTAAGGTTGAACGCTCTAAAGATCCTGAAGGTCGTGAAGTTATCAACACTACAACTTATGAAGTTGATCCAAAAACGGGTAAGGTAACTCCTATAACAGTTCGAACTGATGGGAAATCGAAAGAAGCAAAAGTAGAGTTAGAACAAGATCCTAAGACAGGTGATGATACAGCAACACCGAAGAAACAAGATGGCTCAATATACGCACCAGGAACTAAGGTAGAAGTCCCAGACGAAGATGGTAAAGGTAAAGTACCAAATAGTGATCTACCAGATGTAGAAAAACCAGGTACAGGTACGATTACTGAGCCAGGTAAACCATCTTTGGAAGTTCCTAATGTAACAATGTTTGAAAATGGTGTATTACCGGATTCAATTGAATTGCCAGAGATAATGATTGAGGTTCGTTGGATTGGTGAAGATGGAAATGTATTGAAACCATCCCTTAAGACAGGCAATGAAAAGGATGCGGAACATGGATCAATTTCAGGATATGAATTTGTACGAACTGTGATTGATGAAAATGAACCAGTAATGACTCACATTTTCAGAAAAGCAAGTGGAAGTACAAATCCAAATACAATTCCAGCAACTCTACCTAAAGTAACAATTTTTGAAAATGGTGTATTACCAGATTCAATTGAGTTGCCAGAGCTAATGATTGAGGTTCGATGGATTGATGAAGATGGAAATGTATTGAAACCATCCGTTAAGACAGGCAATGAAAAGGATTCGGAACATGGATCAATTTCAGGATATGAATTTGTACGAACTGTGATTGATGAAAATGAACCAGTAATGACCCACATTTTCAGAAAAGCAAGTGGAAGTACAAATCCAAATACAATTCCAGTAAACCCAGTCACACCTGATACTAATGGAAATACTGGTCCCGATACATCTGCGCTAACAACTCCAATTCCAGATTCAGTTACTCCGAATGCAAAACATGAAAATACTACAGATACTATTGATAGCGGAGCTAAGTCAAATGAATTTCAAAATGTACTACCAAATACAGGAACGGAATCAAATGCGACTCTTGCCTCTCTAGGACTTCTTGGACTATTGAGTGGATTTGGACTTGTAGTTCGCAAGAAAAAAGAAGACTAAAAATTTAGTCAAAAGATGAACTGTTCATTGTTAAGTGGACAATGAAATATTCAACAACGGCCTTGTTCCTCATTTTAAGAGGTACAAGGCCGTTGTTGTATTTTTTGAAAAGTAGATTCTATGGTATGTTGAAATAAGATGTGAATAAATCGATTAGGTAAGAAGACTAATTTCTAGAAATATTTTAGTGGTTCCGATATACTATTCTAGTTTCAATCTGCTATAGATGAGTCATCTGTTACCATTAAATTTTCTAGATGATTATTTTTTACTATTAAAAATGACGATGAATTATCGTAGTTACAGATTTATTTTAAAGCTAGAGATTTGATTATGTTAATACATATAACATAATAACATTTTATAAATAATTAAATATTTTATCCCTTGTTTTATGTAATAAATCGGTTTTGACTTGTTTAAATATATTAAAAATGGTATAATCGAGCTGTGATAGCTGTGATAGCTGTGATGTCATCGCAATAGCAGTCGTCATAGTGGTTTTTATAACTTGTTTCTTTGTAGAAATTAGAGTTATAAAGATTGCTTTTTCTATATTATATTTGCATTAATCCTAGGAGGGAAAATGGAACATAAACAGAATTCATTAAGTAGGGTAAAGCGTCACCAAAGCGAAAAGGTTTTGCGCTTTTCTATTCGTAAATATAGCTTTGGTGCGGCTTCAGTTGCTGTTGCAGCGCTGATGTTTTTGGGTGCGCGCGTTGCGAGTGCGGATAGTGTAAGCGAAAATACTACACCATCTGCTGCGGGCGTAGTAAACCCTAAAGATGAGCCCAAGTCGCCTCAAGAGAGTACAGGCGCTGCTGAAAACAAAGTAGATGCAGGAAACAAATCTCTGGAAAATCAAGCACCTGCAGTTGCTACAAATAGAGCTAACGCAGGTGATAAAGCCAAGTTAAGAAAAGTAGTTGAAGAATTAAATTCTCTTCTTTCAACTAAATTAAACCTTGACGATTCAGTAGTCTCACCTGTTAAAGACAGACTTCAAAAAGGAAAAGAGGCTCTAGAAAATTCTGAGCTAGCTCAAAAGGATATTGATGAGCTTGTAGAACTCTTGTCTAAAGATGTGACAGTGGTATCAGCTGCTAAGGAATCAACTGGGGTTCAAGTAGATAAAACTGAGAAGCAGGCTGAAAAACCAGCGAGCCAACCTTCTTCTGAAGTAAGTGCAAGCGAAGAGAGTCAAACTGTATCAGCTAAAAAAGATGCTTTGAAAGTATCTGTAGATCAATTGCAGGCAGCTGTTTTGGAATTGCCTGAGCATGAGACTAGCAAAGAAGTTCTTGAAAAAGCCAATGAACTCTTGGGATTAGCCCAAGGGGTTATTCAGAATACAACGATTTCTCCTAACGATATTGAAGATTTAACAAAGCGTGTGAAGAGAACGTTTAATTCTGTCAAAATAGCGGCTTTGCGTCTAACTTCAGGTAAGAATGATCCACGTAATGGTCAAAGTATGGGTCAAGGTACTCAATTTAGAGCAAATGGTGAAATCAATTCTGGAGCCTTAGCGAATATCAAATATTTTGCTTCTGTTGACCCTAAAGATAACAACGGTAGTTACACAAGAAATAATGATCCTGAGTTGACTAGAGATCACACAGATATCAAAGCCTACTATATGCAAGATAGTGAAGGTAAATGGATTGTTTATGATGTCTTCTTCAATAACAACGGAAGAAAGATAACTGATAAATCTTATCAAGAACACTATTACTTCCAAGCTCCATTTAATATCATGGATCTAAATGGGAATGGAACTTATAAATCTAATACAATAAAAGATCTAAAATTTACACGTTATCGTAATACTGGAGGTAGCAGACTTTCAGATGGTTTCCAAGGATTTGAACAATATGGAAATACAGCTATAATTTCAAAGCCATGGGAGCAACAATACCATATTTTCAATGCTGATAGAGATACGTTTTATGATCCAAACGCAGGGGTAACTCGTAATGGTCAAAGATGGGATGTATTTAAAAATAACCAAAATGACCCTACTCTAAATGAACTTCCTAAAAATAAAAATGGTGCTTATCCAGGACTATCATATTATCTAGGGGTAGATGTCAGAAGAGAAAGTACTGACTATGCAATGCATATGCATGTTAAGATTAAACTAAGAGATAATGTGACTACTGAAGAAGCAGCTCGATATGGTCGTGTTTATGCGGCAACAGTAGCAAAAGCACCTACAGCTAATCGTTCTTATATTATGGGAGCAGCAGGAACTCGTTTAACAACAAAAACTGATGCACAATTATCTCCTATCCAAGGTAGCACACATAACAAAACAGTGGGAGATACACTTCCAAACCCAGATAATCCAGTAAGTGCTAAATATATTACTCCTAAAAATGGTGGAGAGTTTCCAGGTGGAATGACTTGGAGTTGGAAAAATAATATTAAACCAAGTACAGCCGAAGCCGGAGTGTTCAAATATACTGCTGTGGCTACTTATCAAGATGGTTCAAAATCAGATGCTGCAAACTCAGGTTCAGACGGAACAGTTACATTAAACGTTAAACCGAAACAACCTATTATTACAACAAGCGTTGCCAATAAAAAAGGCGAAACGAATCAACAAATTACTGTAAATGTTGGAAGTGGAGTGCCAAAAGGTTCGACAGTTAAGATTTATGATGGAAATACAGTTATCGGAACTGGAACAACTAATGGAGAAACTGCGACAGTTACAGTTAAAGGAGCTCTACCAGGAAACCCTATTACAGCTGAAACAGTAGTTACTAATACTAATGGAACAGTAACTTCTGATAAAAGTAAACCTGTTACTCCAACCCCTAAACCAGACACACAACCTCCTACCTTGACTGTTACACCAGCAGAACAAACTGTAAAAGTTGGTGAGAAAATATTATTTAATGTAAATGGACAAGATGATACTAAGGTGAATTTAGACTTTACAGATATAGCTACAAAATATGCTAATCATCTATTTACGCAACAAACGAACTATTCAGTAAATACTGACAAACAAAAGACACTATCTATTGATCTTGGAGCGGCAAAGGAATCTGATATTGGAGAAAAAACAGTTACCTTTAAGGCGACTGATGACGCTGGTCACGAAGTTGTTAAGACAGTAAAAGTAAAAGTTGTACCAGCCACTAAAGAAAATGAAAAACACAATCCAACAGCAGAAACTCTTGTAGTTGGAATCAAACAAGAATTAACAGATGAAGCAATTAAAGCAAAAGTTAAAAATTATCCAAGTAATGCGACCTTAACTGTTAAACAAAAACCTGATACAGATACAACAGGTAACAAAACAGCTACAGTTATTGTGACTTACTCTGATAAATCAACAGATGAAGTAACAGTTCCAGTAGTGGTTCGTGATACAACGCCACCAAAAATCTATTGGGCTAAAGACGATGGTAGCAAAGTGGAGTTAGGAAAAACTCATGAACAAGGACAAAATATAGTTATTCCACTATACCGTGGTGATGAAGTGAATACACGTCTTATCACTACAGATGATAGTGGAAAAGTGACGAATTTCAAAGCGGAAAACTTACAAAGTGGATTTAACTTTACACCTGTCAGTGGTACGGCAACAGAAGGTTCGCCATTAGGACAAAGTGTAACAGGAACAGTTGGTTTAGGAGTTGGGAAAGGTAAGTATACTGCCCGTGCAATTTCAACAGACGGAACTAACACCACAACAGGATTCTTTGTTTTTGATGTACATGAACAGGCAGAAAAGTATACTCCAGCAGCAAATACGCTGACTGTACCATTTAACCATACCATCACAGATGATGAGGTTAAAGGAAAAGTCATTGCTAAACCTGGTACGCCAGCCTTCCCAGCCGGAACTATCTTTGAAGTAGTTTCAAAACCTGAAACCAATACTACAGGAACAGATAAAAAAGCAGTCGTAAAAATCACATATCCAGATAAATCAACTGAGAATATTGATGTCCCTGTCCATGTAGGGAAAGACTTAGCTAGTCAGCATCCACTGGAAGGTCAGACAGTAACTGTTACAGTTGGAGATTCACTAGTAACATGGAAGGACCATGTAGATTCTAACTACTACACTAATGCACCAAAAGGACGTGGAAATGGGGTAGAATGGGGTTGGAAAGGGACAACGCCTAAAGCTGTTCGAGATACAGCAGGTGTCTTTAAGTATACAGCAACAGCAACTCATCCAGATAAATCAGTAGCAGAATCTGATCCGCAAGTAACCGTTATTGTTAAACCAAAAGCTCCAACGATTGAGACGGATCTAACTGGTAAGGCAGAACTGCCTAACACAGCAGTTGTTGTAAATGTTCATGACGGGGTAAAAGATGGCTCTATTGTAACACTTTATTCTCAGGATGGACGTGTAATTGGTAGAGGTACTGTGGCTAATGGAAAAGCGACAGTTACAGGAACAATTCCAAAAGGAAATATTACAGCAAAAACAACTGTTCAAACACCTGGTGAACAAGATGTCACATCTGATCCTAGTCCAGAGAAAGTAGCGACAACTAATAAAGCAGCTCTTTATCCTATCAAAGGTAAAACGGTGACTGTCACAGTTGGAGATTCGCTAAGAAACTGGAAGGGGAATGTGGACGGTAATTACTATACAGACGCAGGACCTAATGGTAAAGGAATTGGAGTTGAGTGGGGCTGGGAAGGGACAACGCCGAAAGTTGTTCAAGATACAGCAGGTGTCTTTAAGTACACAGCAACAGCAACTCATACAGATAACACAGTAGCCAAATCTAATCCGCAAGTAACAATCATTGTTAAGCCAAAAGCTCCAACGATTGAAACAGATTTAACAGGTAAGTCTAATAAAGAAAATGTTCCAGTAACTGTTTCTGTTGGAGGGGGAGTTAAAGATGGTTCAATCGTAACTCTTTATGGTCCAGATGGAACAACTGTTATTGGTACAGGAACTGTAACAAATGGAAAAGCAACAGTAATCATCCCAGGTAAGGTTCCAGTAGGAAATATTACAGCTAAAACAACTGTTCAAACACCAGGAGAAGATAATGTTGTGTCAGAACCAAGCCCAATTAAGGAGGCAACAAATATTGTTCCAACAGCCAAAACTCAAACAGTTGGGCTTAAGGTGCAACCGAATGCTAAGAACAGTATTGGTAATAATGGTGACCTTCCAAATGGTACAAATTACACATGGAAAACGACACCAGACACTTCTACATCAGGAGACAAGCCAGGTGTTGTAACTGTTACCTATCCAGATGGTTCTACTATCGATGTTCCAGTAACCGTTAAGGTGACTCAAGTATCTGATGATTACACACCAAAATACAATGATGGCCATGGAAAACCAGGAACTGAGGTAGAAATACCATTAAAAGAAGAGAACGGTAAGAAAATTCCAGAGGGATCAACATTCGAAAGCGATCAACCAGGAGTCATCACAGTAGATAGAAATGGCAAAGTAACAGTAACAATCCCAGACGGAGCAAACCCAGGGGATAAGATTACAGGTAAGGTTACAGTAACATACCCAGATGGATCGAAAGACGAAGTGCCAGTAAAAGTAACGGTAACTAATCGAGATAAAGATGATTACACACCGAAATACAACGATGGTCATGGAAAACCAGGAACTGAGGTAGAAATACCATTAAAAGAAGAGAACGGTAAGAAAATTCCAGGAGGAACAACATTTGAAAGTGATCAACCAGGAGTCATCTCAGTAGATAAAGATGGAAAAGTAACAGTAACGATCCCAGAAGGAGCAAATCCAGGAGATAAGATTACAGGTAAGATTACAGTAACATATCCAGATGGATCAAAAGACGAAGTACCAGTAAAAGTAACGGTAACTAGTCGAGATAAAGATGATTACACACCGAAATACGATGATGGAAATGGAAAACCGGGAACTAAAGTAGAAATACCATTAACAGAAGAGAACGGTAAGAAAATTCCATCAGGAACAACCTTCGAAAGCGATCAACCAGGAGTCATCTCAGTAGATAACGATGGAAAAGTCACAGTAACAATCCCAGACGGAGCAAACCCAGGAGATAAGATTACAGGTAAGGTTACAGTAACATACCCAGATGGATCGAAAGATGAAGTACCAGTCAATGTAACAGTGGTAGAAAAAGATAAAGGTATCTACACACCGAAATACAATGATGGAAATGGTAAACCAGGAACTAAGGTAGAAATACCATTAACAGAAGAGAACGGTAAGAAAATTCCATCAGGAACAACCTTCGAAAGCGACCAACCAGGAGTCATCACAGTAGATAACGATGGAAAAGTCACAGTAACAATCCCAGACGGAGCAAAACCAGGAGATAAGATTACAGGTAAGGTTACAGTAACATATCCAGATGGATCGAAAGATGAAGTACCAGTCAATGTAACAGTGGTAGAAAAAGATAAAGGTGTCTACACACCGAAATACAATGATGGAAATGGCAAACCAGGAACTAAGGTAGAAATACCATTAACAGAAGAGAACGGTAAGAAAATTCCATCAGGAACAACCTTCGAAAGCGATCAACCAGGAGT
>NZ_CAMHZD010000021.1 GCF_946190065.1 Streptococcus mitis | reverse complement strand
TGGGACTTTTTTTCTACACAAAAATAGGCTCCATAATATCTATAGGGGATTTACCCACTACAAATATTATAGAGCCTTATTAGTTTGATTTGCTGTTGCGACTGTTTTAGGGATGGCTATCTTTCTTAGAATTACTCAACAAGTGAGTAAAGAAGTCTTTGTATCGTTGTTTGAGATATTTCTCATGCAAAACTAACAAAGCGATATAGAAAATCAAAAAGATTGTAGTCAGATAAAACACATCAAATGCAGTTCGCGCATAGTAAGCGGCTGATTGATAAGAGCCAATAGCTACCAAAATCAACCAAGGCAGATACTTGTAATACTTATTTAGCATAAGAGTGCACCTCCTATATTCTATTTCAATGTTATTATATTCCTTTGTACTTAAAATTGCAAGCGATTACAAAAAATAAATTCAAATTTTTAATAGGAAAATCTCCTGTTTTTCTGTTTTATTACGAATAGAAGAGTAGGAGGAGTAAATGTATCTAAAGTATTTAAGATTTTTAAAATAGTTTAGATAAATTGTTGACATATTTAAATTACAATGTTACAATTATATTACAAAAAGATTTCTTTATATTTCTAAAATATTACAAAGGGGTAGAAAAATGAAAAAGAAAACATATATCAAATTGATGGCAGCAACTGTATTGGCTTCTACCTTGCTGTTAGGAGCTTGTGGAAATAAAAAGGAAACAACTCAAGCAAGCAGTTCTGCTAAGACAAGCCAATCATCAAGCTCTAAAGCAGCTTCTGCTAGCAAAGAAAGCAAGACTCAGAAGTCCTCAAGTTCAGCTTCATCTGAAAAGGCCAAGACAGCTACTGACCAGTCTGCAGCAACTGCAACGCCATCACAAGCGGCACCTGCACCAGAGCAAAGACAAGGTCAAGAAGTGTCTAATCAACAGGCGGCTAGTAAACAGACTCCTGCTCAGGCTCCTTCAACTCAACAGGCTCCTCAAGCCCAGTCTAACCAATCAAGCTATGATCCTACAACTGACCGCAAACTTCAAGACAAACAGGCAGAGCAAAATAAACGCTATAAGGGTGTCTTAACCATGGTTGATGGTGATTTCTCAGCTGCAGCGGGCAACTGGAAGGGAGCCAATGGCGAAACCATCACAGTTTCATCAGGTGGTCAATTTACAGTAGAATCTTCCGATGGAAAGAAAGAAAACTATTCTATCAGAGGTTACTCTTACACTCTTGATGATGGTAAGTATAATGCCAAAATTGGTGGAGGAAAAGTCATCCAAATTACAACAGGAGCGGATGGTAAGGTTTCCAGTGTTGCTTTGAGTCAATAATAGCTCTCAGTATTTGAATTTTTACAATCAAAGAAAATCCGTCAGCTCAATAAGAGTTGACGGATTATTTTATACTTGGGTTAAAAATTCTTCTGTAGTAAGAATTTGAGCAAACTCATCTTGTAGAGAAAGGAGATTAATCTCATGGATAGTCTCAGGAGAGATGGTCTGATCGTTTTTGTTAGATAGGGTAAAACTGGCAGTAGCATCTGCTAGTAAAGTGACTTCAAAACCAAGATTTGCTGCCATTCGTGTCGTAGTAGATACACAATGAGGCAGGGTCAAACCAACAACGACTAAATGACAAATCTGATTTTTTCGTAAATATGTTTCAAGATTTGTTCCAATGAAGGCGCTATTAACCGTTTTTTGAAAGACAGTTTCTGCAGTAACTGGCTCAAATCCACTTTTAAACTCCTGATTTTGTTTGTTATGAAATTGCGACTGGGGATTGTCAGATATGTGTTGAACATGTAAGACTGGAAGAGCATGTTTACGAAAGTATGCCAGTACCCTCAATGCTTGTTGTTCAGCTTGAGGGTTGTTCCGTTCTCCCCAGATAGGGTTATCAAATGCTTTTTGCATATCGATAATCAGTAGAGCAGTATGAACCATTTTAAGCCTTATCCAATTGCAAGAGAGCCTCAATCTCTGCCAGAGTGCTAGCTTGTGAAATGGCTCCACGGAGTTTGGCTGCGCCAGATGTTCCACGGAGGTAGTGAGGAGCGAGTCCACGGAATTCACGAACTGCTACGTTTTCTCCTTTGAGGTTAATTAAGCGTTTCAAATGTTCGTAGGCGATTTTCATCTTGTCCTCAAAGGTCAAATCAGGTAGGATTTCTCCTGTTTCAAAGTAGTGGTTGATTTGGTTGAAGAGGTAAGGATTTCCCATGGCAGCGCGGCCAATCATAACTGCGTCAGCACCAACTTCTTCGATGCGTTGTTTGGCTTCTTGGACCGTACGGATGTCACCGTTGGCGATGAATGGAATCTTGGTCAAAGCTTGAGCGACCTTGTGAAGGGTCTCAAGGTCTGCATGACCCGTATACATTTGTTCGCGGGTACGGCCATGCATAGCAAGGGCAGAAACACCTGCAGCTTCAGCAGCGAGGGCATTTTCTACTGCAAGAGACGGGTCAGACCAGCCTGTACGCATTTTGACAGTAAGTGGAATATCAAGGACAGATTGAACCTTGTTGATAATAGAGTAGATCTTGTCTGGGTCCTTGAGCCACATAGCGCCAGCTTCGTTCTTCACGATTTTATTAACTGGGCAGCCCATGTTGATATCCACGATATCGGTTTTGGTGTTTTCTTGGATGAATTCTGCTGCGCGTGCCAGGCTGTCTTCATCACTACCAAAAAGTTGGATAGAAACAGGGTTTTCGCCTTCATCGATATGAAGCATATGCAGGGTTTTTTCGTTGTTGTATTGGATTCCCTTGTCAGAGACCATTTCCATGACAACGAGTCCAGCTCCGAGCTCTTTTGCAATAGTACGAAAGGCTGAGTTGGTCACGCCAGCCATGGGCGCTAAAACGGTACGATTGGGAATCTCAACATTGCCAATCATAAAGGGTGTATTAAGATTTGTCACGAATGAGTTCCTCCAGGTCGTGTTCATCAAAGTTGTAAGTTGTTTGGCAGAATTGACAAGTGATTTCTGCCCCGTGGTCTTCCTCTTTCATTTCCTGTAAGTCTGAGCTTGGAAGGCTAGCAAGAGCGTTCATAAAGCGTTCATGGCTACAGTCACATTGGAAACGGATTTCTTCCTCAGAAAGACGCTTGTAGGCCTCGTCCCCGTAGATAGCCTTGAGGAGGGCTTCGATATGGTCTTCACTTTCGAGAAGGGTCGAGATAGCTGGCATTTCTTGGATGCGTTTTTCAAAGCGAGCAATCTCTTCTTCCTTGGCTCCCGGCAAGACTTGGACTAGGAAACCACCTGCAACCTTGACCTTGTCTTCTTCGTCCAAAAGGACATTGAGACCGACTGCTGAAGGTGTTTGTTGGCTTTCAGTCAGGTAAAAGGCAAGGTCTTCACCAATTTCTCCAGAGATAAGGGGAGTCATAGAGTTGTAAGGATTTCCAGTACCGTAGTCTGTGATAACGAGGAATTGACCATTTCCAACAAAAGGTCCAACTAGAACTTCACCAGTTGCAGTCTTTTTGATGTCAACACCAGGATTTTGAACGTAGCCTTTGACGTTACCTTTGGTATCAGCGACGGTGATGATAGCACCTAGGGAGCTAGATCCCAGCACCTTAACTGTTAGTTTAGTGTTTCCTTTTTCATTGGCTGCGAGAATCTGGCTAGCGATAAGAGTTCGACCAAGTGCTACAGTTGAGCTAGCTTGGGTTTGGTGTTTTTCTTGAGCAGTGCGGACGGTTTCTGTGCTGTCAAGGACAAAAGCACGAAAGGCTCCGCTTTCTGATATAGTTTTAATAATTTTATCCATAGCTACTATTTTAGCATAAAAATGCCCAAAGGGGGAGCCGTGTGTTTGCTGATTTTCAGGATAATGGACCGGGAATTTAGCAGGGAAATAAAAAGAGAAACAGATTATTTCAGCATTTGTAAGATTTATGCTATGCTTAAGGTAGAACATGAAAGGGGTAACAAATGTATTTAGGAGACTTGATGGAAAAGGCTGAATCTGGCCAATTTTCAATCCTTTCCTTTCTATTACAAGAGTCTCAGACGACTGTCAAGGCTGTAATGGAGGAAACAGGATTTTCAAAAGCAACCCTAACCAAATATGTCACCCTGCTCAATGACAAGGCTTTGGACAGTGGTTTAGAGCTGAACATCTCCTTAGAAGATGAAAATCTGCGTCTGTCAATCGGTGCAGCTACCAAGGGGAGAGATATTCGGAGCCTGTTTTTGGAGAATGCTGTTAAATACCAGATTCTTGTTTATCTTCTTTACCACCAACAGTTTTTGGCCCATCAGCTGGCTCAAGAATTGATGATTAGTGAGGCTACGCTTGGTCGCCACTTGGCTAGTCTAAATCAGATTTTGTCAGAATTTGACTTATCCATCCAAAATGGACGGTGGCGAGGTCCAGAGCATCAGATTCGCTATTTCTATTTCTGTCTTTTCCGCAAGGTCTGGTCGAGTCAGGAATGGGAAGGCCATATGCAGAAACCAGAGAGAAAACAGGAGATTGCTACACTAGAAGAAATTTGCGGTGCAAGTTTGTCTTCGGGTCAGAAATTGGATTTGGTTCTCTGGTCTCACATCAGTCAACAACGTCTCCGGGTCAATGCCTGTCAGTTTCAAGTCATAGAAGAGAAAATGCGAGGGTATTTTGACAATATTTTCTACCTTCGTTTGCATCGAAAGGCTCCGTCCTTTTTCGCTGGGCAACATATTCCACTAGGAACTGAGGATGGGGAGATGATGATTTTCTTCTCTTTCCTCCTATCTCATCGCATTCTTCCTCTTCATACTATGGAGTATATCCTTGGATTTGGAGGGCAGTTAGCAGATTTACTGACGCAATTGATTCAAGAAATGAAGAAGGAGGAGTTGCTGGGGGATTATACAGAGGACCATGTCACCTATGAACTCAGTCAACTTTGTGCACAAGTCTATCTCTATAAGGGTTATATCTTGCAGGACCGCTACAAGTACCAGTTAGAGAATCGTCATCCTTATTTGTTGATGGAACATAATTTTAAAGAGATAGCAGAGGAGATTTTTCATGCTCTACCTGCCTTTCAACAGGGGACAGACTTAGATAAGAAAATTCTCTGGGAATGGCTCCAGTTGATAGAGTATATGGCTGAAAATGGTGGTCAACATATGCGGATTGGTCTGGATTTGACATCTGGTTTTCTTGTCTTTTCAAGGATGGCAGCTATTTTGAAACGGTATTTGGAATACAATCGTTTTATTACCATTGAAGCCTATGATTGTACTCGGCATTATGATTTGCTGGTTACCAATAACCCTATTCATAAGAAGGAACAAACACCAGTCTATTATTTAAAAAATGACTTGGATTTGGAAGATTTGGCAGGGATTCGTCAGTTATTATTCACTTAAAAGGCTTGGTTGTTCCAGGTCTTTTTTGTGAAATTCACACAATCTCCTCACGTTTTTTTAAAAATTAAAAAAAGTTGATGAACAAGAAAGCGCTTTATTTTGTATACTAGTTAGTGTAAAGAGGAGACATCCTCAAGATCTTTATCAGGAGGACAGCACATGTCACAAGAAAAATACATCATGGCCATTGACCAGGGAACTACAAGTTCTCGTGCCATTATTTTTAACAAAAAAGGAGAAAAGGTTAGCTCGAGTCAAAAAGAGTTCACTCAGATTTTCCCTCAGGCAGGTTGGGTTGAGCACAATGCCAATGAAATTTGGAACTCTGTTCAGTCAGTTATTGCTGGAGCTTTCATCGAAAGTGGTGTCAAGCCAAACCAAATCGAAGCCATCGGGATTACCAACCAGCGTGAAACAACGGTTGTCTGGGATAAGAAAACAGGGCTCCCTATCTACAACGCTATCGTTTGGCAATCACGCCAAACTGCTCCTTTGGCTGAGCAACTAAAAAGCCAAGGTTATGTGGAAAAATTCCATGAAAAGACTGGTTTGATCATCGATGCTTACTTCTCTGCTACTAAAGTTCGTTGGATTTTGGACCATGTAGAGGGTGCGCAAGAGAGAGCTGAAAAGGGAGAATTGCTCTTTGGTACGATTGACACTTGGTTGGTTTGGAAATTGACTGACGGTGCGGCTCACGTGACGGACTACTCAAATGCAGCCCGTACCATGCTTTATAACATTAAGGAACTCAAATGGGATGATGAGATTTTGGAAATCCTCAACATTCCTAAGGCTATGCTTCCAGAAGTTCGTTCTAACTCTGAAATCTACGGTAAGACAGCGCCATTCCATTTCTACGGTGGACAAGTGCCAATCTCAGGTATGGCTGGGGACCAACAAGCAGCCCTCTTCGGTCAGTTGGCCTTTGAGCCTGGTATGGTCAAGAATACTTATGGAACAGGTTCTTTCATTATCATGAATACTGGTGAAGAGATGCAGTTGTCTGAGAACAACCTCTTGACAACCATTGGTTACGGAATCAACGGTAAGGTTTACTATGCCTTGGAAGGTTCTATCTTCATCGCAGGAAGTGCCATTCAATGGCTTCGTGACGGTCTTCGCATGGTAGAAAATTCACCAGAGTCTGAAAAATACGCTCGTGATTCTCACAACAATGATGAAGTTTATGTCGTTCCAGCCTTTACAGGTCTAGGTGCTCCATACTGGAACCAAAATGCCCGCGGTTCTGTCTTTGGCTTAACTCGTGGAACAAGTAAAGAAGACTTTATCAAGGCAACTCTTCAATCTATCGCTTATCAAGTCCGTGATATCATCGATACGATGCAAGTGGATGCGCAGACAGCTATCCAAGTCTTGAAAGTAGACGGTGGTGCAGCTATGAACAATTTCCTCATGCAGTTCCAAGCTGACATTTTGGGAATCGATATCGCACGCGCCAAAAACTTGGAAACAACAGCTCTAGGGGCAGCCTTCCTAGCAGGTTTGTCAGTGGGCTATTGGAAAGACTTGGATGAGTTGAAACTCTTGAACGAGACAGGAGAACTCTTTGAACCATCGATGAACGAATCTCGCAAGGAACAACTCTACAAGGGCTGGAAGAAGGCTGTAAAAGCAACGCAAGTCTTTGCGGAAGTAGACGACTAATACTGGAAGAATAAAGCGACTTAGTTAGAAAGTGTGTAAATATGGAATTTTCAAAGAAAACACGTGAATTATCAATTCAAAAAATGCAGGAACGTACCTTGGACCTCTTGATTATCGGTGGAGGAATTACAGGGGCTGGTGTAGCCTTGCAGGCAGCAGCTAGTGGTCTAGATACTGGTTTGATTGAAATGCAGGACTTCGCAGAAGGAACATCCAGTCGTTCAACAAAATTGGTTCACGGAGGACTACGTTACCTTAAGCAATTTGATGTAGAAGTAGTATCAGATACAGTTTCTGAACGTGCAGTGGTTCAACAAATCGCACCACACATTCCAAAACCGGACCCAATGCTCTTGCCAGTTTACGATGAAGATGGAGCAACCTTTAGCCTCTTCCGTCTTAAAGTAGCTATGGATTTGTACGACCTTTTGGCAGGAGTTAACAACACACCAGCTGCTAACAAGGTCTTGAGTAAGGAAGAAGTCTTGGAACGCCAGCCAAACTTGAAGAAAGAAGGTTTGGTAGGAGGTGGGGTTTACCTTGACTTCCGTAACAACGATGCACGTCTCGTGATTGAAAACATCAAACGTGCCAACCAAGACGGTGCCCTCATTGCCAACCATGTTAAGGCAGAAGGCTTCCTCTTTGACGAAAGTGGCAAGATTACAGGTGTTGTAGCTCGTGATCTCTTGACAGACCAAGTCTTTGAAATCAAGGCCCGTCTGGTGATTAACACAACAGGTCCTTGGAGCGACAAGGTGCGCAATTTGTCTAATAAGGGAACACAATTCTCACAAATGCGTCCAACTAAGGGAGTTCACTTGGTAGTGGACTCAAGCAAGATCAAGGTTTCACAGCCAGTTTACTTTGATACAGGTTTGGGTGATGGCCGTATGGTCTTTGTTCTCCCACGTGAAAACAAGACTTACTTTGGTACAACTGATACAGACTACACAGGTGATTTGGAACATCCAAAAGTAACTCAGGAAGATGTAGATTACCTACTTGGCATTGTCAACAACCGCTTCCCAGAAGCCAACATCACCATTGATGATATCGAAAGTAGCTGGGCAGGTCTTCGTCCATTGATCGCAGGCAATAGCGCTTCTGACTACAATGGAGGAAATAACGGAACCATCAGTGATGAAAGCTTTAACAACTTGATTGCTACTGTTGAATCTTATCTCTCTAAAGAAAAAACGCGTGAAGATGTTGAGTCTGCTGTCAGCAAGCTTGAAAGCAGTACCTCTGAGAAACATTTGGACCCATCTGCAGTTTCACGTGGTTCGAGCTTGGACCGTGATGACAATGGTCTCTTGACTCTTGCTGGTGGTAAAATCACAGACTACCGTAAGATGGCTGAAGGAGCTATGGAGCGTGTGGTTGACATCCTCAAAGCAGAATTTGATCGCAGCTTTAAACTCATCAACTCTAAGACATATCCTGTTTCAGGTGGAGAATTGAACCCAGCAAATGTAGACTCAGAAATCGAAGCCTTTGCGCAACTTGGAGTGTCACGTGGTTTGGATAGCAAGGAAGCTCATTACCTAGCAAATCTTTACGGTTCAAATGCACCGAAGGTCTTTGCCCTTGCTCACAGCTTGGAACAAGCACCAGGACTCAGCTTGGCGGATACCTTGTCCCTTCACTATGCAATGCGCAATGAGTTGGCTCTTAGCCCAGTTGACTTCCTTCTTCGTCGTACCAACCACATGCTCTTTATGCGTGATAGCTTGGATAGCATCGTTGAGCCAGTTTTGGATGAAATGGGACGATTCTATGACTGGACAGAAGATGAGAAAGCAACTTACCGTGCGGATGTCGAAGCGGCTCTCGCTAACAATGATTTAGCAGAATTAAAAAATTAAGAAAAAATCAAAGAGGTGGAGGGCAGGCTTCCTTGTCGCCCGCCCCTTCTTTTTAATGGAGACAGAAAGATGATGAATGAATTATTTGGAGAATTTCTAGGGACTTTAATCCTAATTCTTCTAGGAAATGGTGTTGTTGCTGGTGTTGTTCTTCCAAAAACCAAGAGCAACAGCTCAGGTTGGATTGTGATTACGATGGGTTGGGGGATTGCAGTTGCAGTTGCAGTCTTTGTATCTGGAAAACTCAGTCCAGCTCATTTGAATCCAGCTGTGACAATTGGTGTGGCTTTAAAAGGTGACTTGCCTTGGGCATCAGTATTCCCTTATATCCTAGCCCAGTTCGCAGGGGCTATGCTCGGTCAGATTTTGGTTTGGTTGCAATTCAAACCTCACTATGAGGCAGAAGAAAATGCAGGAAATATCCTGGCAACCTTCAGTACTGGACCAGCCATCAAAGATACTGTATCAAACTTGATCAGCGAAATCCTTGGCACCTTTGTATTGGTATTGACAATCTTTGCTTTGGGACTTTATGACCTTCAAGCAGGAATCGGAACCTTTGCAGTGGGGACTTTGATTGTCGGTATCGGTCTATCACTAGGTGGGACAACAGGTTATGCCTTGAACCCTGCGCGTGACCTTGGACCTCGTATCATGCATAGCATTTTGCCAATTTCAAACAAGGGAGACGGAGACTGGTCTTATGCCTGGATTCCTGTTGTGGGACCTGTTATCGGAGCAGCCTTGGCCGTTCTCGTATTCTCACTTTTCTAATTTAGAAAATAGAGCTTGAGATGAGTATCTCAGGCTTTTTTCATTGAGTATAACTTCTTAGAGCTAGCCTCCAACGATAATAATTCCTTCAAAAAATAGGAAGAATAAAGGCACTAGCTTTTGCTTTCTCATGTAAAAAACCTCACTTTTGTTTTCTGCTATTTTATGCTAAAATATTAAAAATCAAATTTTAATTCCAAAGTTGGCAACTAAGATAGGAGAGCTATATGTCTAATTCATTTATCAAATTGTTAGTCTCTCAATTGTTTGCAAATTTAGCAGATATTTTCTTTAGAGTAACAATCATTGCTAACATATACATTATTTCAAAATCAGTAATTGCCACATCACTAGTTCCCATTTTAATAGGGATATCCTCTTTTGTTGCAAGTCTTTTAGTTCCTTTAGTTACTAAAAGGATAGCGCTAAATAGGGTTTTATCTTTATCCCAATTTGGAAAGACTATATTATTGGCGATACTGGTAGGAATGTTTACCGTAATGCAATCAGTAGCGCCTTTGGTGATCTATCTATTTGTTGTTGCAATTTCCATATTAGATGGTTTTGCAGCACCCGTTTCCTATGCTATTGTGCCGCGCTATGCGACCGATTTGGGCAAGGCTAACTCAGCCTTATCAATGAGTGGTGAAGCCGTTCAATTGGTGGGGTGGGGGTTAGGTGGACTCTTGTTTGCAACAATTGGTCTGTTACCAACCACGTTTATAATTTTGATGTTGTATATAATTTCTAGCTTTCTGATGTTATTTCTTCCTAAGGCTGAAGTGGAGGTGCTAGAGTCAGAGACAAATCTTGAAATTTTGCTCAAAGGTTGGAAGTTAGTTGCTAGAGATCCTAGATTAAGACTTTTTGTATCAGCAAATTTATTTGAAATTTTCTCAAATACGATTTGGGTTTCGTCTATCATACTTGTCTTTGTAACTGAGTTATTAAATAAAACGGAAAGTTACTGGGGATATTCTAATACAGCATACTCTATTGGTATTATAATTAGTGGCTTAATTGCTTTTAGGCTATCTGAAAAGTTCCTTGCTGCTAAATGGGAAAGTATTCTTTTTCCTCTTGTAGCTATGGCAATAGTGACACTGACTATTCTATATTTTCCAAACGCACAGATGTTTTTATTATTTTCAGCTTTAGTTGGTATGTTATCGCAGCTAAAAGAAGTTCCTGAAACTGTATTTCTTCAGGAAACAGTAGAGGAAAATAACTTGGTTAATGTCTATTCCGTTCTTGAAGTGATTTCGACATTAGCATTTTCAGTATTTGTTTTGCTAATGAGCTATATTACTGAGAGTTTTGGTATTAGCATAAGTTTTTGGCTATCAGCCATCTGTCTGATGATAGAAGCTATTTTAATTTATATCAGACGGGACTATTTTAAATGAGAGACCGGGTAAGAAGTCTTTAAAAATCAGAAAAGCGCATAGTATCAGGTGTTGAAAAACTTGATATTGTGTGTTTTATTATGAAATTGAATTTATGAAGAGAAAGTTCAAATCCATGAACTAAAAAAACAAGGAATTAGCTTAGAGCAACTTTCCACTATATTTGGAGTAGGTATTTCTAAACTAACGTACATATTTAGTTTGAGTGATCGTTATAGGATTGAAATTGTCAAGAAAGGGCAGAATCGCTATTATTCTCCAGAATTAAAACAAAAAATGATTGATAAAGTTCTTCTTGAAGGTCGTTCGCAAGGAAGTGTTAGTCTTGATTATGCCCTCCCAAACCAAGGAATGCTTCCAAATTGGCTGGCACAATACAGGAAAAACAGGTATACTATTGCTGAGAAAACAAGAGGAAGGTTAGCTAAAATGGGACGTAAACAGAAGAAAACTTGTGAAGAAATGACAGAATTAGAATGACTTCAGGAGGAGAATGAACACTTACGTACTGAGATAGCTTACCGAAAAAAGTTAAAAGAGTTATAGGAAAGGGACGAAGCCTTACAGCTAGAAAGGCAGAATTCTTCACTGGTTCCTTCATCAATTTTTTGTTCTTGAATTTTATTTATGGTGTGAATAATTTTGTCTCATTATTGGGATTCAGTACTAAGAGTCAGTTGGATTTTTTATTTTAAAAAATTAGAAAATAGAAGTATTTATAGTTTTTAAATTATGGTATAATGAATGGAGTTAACTATCCTTGGTGATATGATAGGAGCTAATCCTAAAAAGATAAATCAGGAGATGATAAAAAGAAAAAAGGAGTTTGGCTGGTATGAATTATTTCGAGGGGAATGAATTCTTCCTTCTCTTGTTTGTAGTTTTACTGATTGGTTTTGTGGTAAACTTTTTTGAAAAACGTAAGGACTACTATATTTTGGTTCTCTCCCTCTTATTTACAGGAGCTATTTATGGCAAGAGTAGAGCGATGATTGTCTATTTACTCGCCTTTGTCGTTTACCAATATTTGATAGTTTTTCTAGCACAAAGGATGGAAGCAAAGCGGTTGAAACCTCTTGTTTTTCTTTCCATTCTGCCTTTGGTGCTTAATAAAGTCTTTGCCTTGACTTCTCTGCATCTGTTGGCTTTTATTGGGATTTCTTATATGTCCTTTAAAACAATACAAATCATGCTGGAAATATCGGATGGTTTGATTAAAGAAAAAATCAATATAAAAGATTATCTTCAGTTTCTACTCTTTTTCCCAACAGTTAGTGCTGGTCCGATTGATCGGAGTAGGAGATTTTTAAAAGAGATAAACGATGTCATGCCACGAAAAGAGTATCTAGAGCTGGCAGGTGACGGTGTTTATCGTATCGTTCTAGGCCTTCTTTACAAGGTTGTTTTATCAACCTATGTTTACCAGATGTTACTCGCTCTAAATAATACTAGCACAGTCGTCTACTCAATCAAATATATGTACCTCTATACCCTGTATCTGTTCTTCGACTTTGCAGGTTATAGTCTAATGGCCGTTGGAAGTAGTAATATTTTAGGTATTCAGACACCGATGAACTTTAACAAACCTTTCTTGAGTGTTGATATCAAGGATTTCTGGACCAGATGGCATATCACCTTGTCAACCTGGTTGAGAGATTTCGTATTTTCAAGAGTTTTGATGCAGGTTATTAGAAAAAAATGGTTTAAAAATAGACTACACAATGCAACCTATGCCTATATGGTCAATATGTTGGTCATGGGCTTTTGGCATGGTCTTAGTGTTAGCTACATTGTTTATGGCTTTTACCACGGAGTTTTGATGGCTGGATTTGAAATATATCAAAAGAAAAGCAATTTTTATAAGAAAAATAAAAATAAAAACTGGTATAAGCTACTAAGTTGGTTTGTGACCATGAATTTGGTTATGATTGGTTTCTTTATCTTTTCAGGTGAACCCTATAAAATCTTACTTACGATTTTAAAGAGATAAGAAATTGAAAAGAGATTGGACGAATCGAAGGGATAGGATAAAACGAGATGATTAAACTAAAAGCATTTTTGCTATCGCTTGTGCTCGTAATTGCGACGCTTGCCCTTTTAAATGTGACATACGTCAAGAAGATTGACGATTATTATAAAGTCAAGGATAATAGTATTCGCTATAGCACTTCGTATGAAAAGTATAAAAGTAGAGATATTCTGACAAGCAATATTACTGCCAATACACTGGTTTTATTGGGTTCTTCGGAGTTGGTTGCGACTATAAATGAAGACTATCATCCCAATAAAATTTTTAACTACAACGATTTTAATATCATGCAGATTGGGACCAGCTATTCTCAAAACATCATTCAGGCTACGACCTTGGGTTCTATTGAGGGATCTATGAGTAAGCGAAAAGTAGCTATAGTAGAGTCTGTTCAGTGGTTTGAAAAAGATGGGACTCATCAAGATGCCTTTTTGAACAAGGCTTCTCAGGAACATATTTTCCACATGCTAGATAATGATAAGATTAGTAAGGAAACGAAAAAAAAATTAATCAATCGGATTATTGATATTACCAAGGGAAACAAGCAACAAAATGACATCTACAAAAAATACAAAAGTTATTTCATAGATGAGAAAGGAATGATTGTTGATAAAAAACTATTGGAGTTCGATAATGCGATTTATTCCTTTAAACTCAAACAGACTTTTTATCAAAAACATGCCAAATCAGATTATCCTTCACTAGGGGATAAAACCCCAGACTATGATTGGGGGCAGCTGACGGATCAGTTTGTAGAAGAGGTCAAAAAGAAAACAAACAACAATGACTATGCTGTTGATAACAACTACTACAATACCTACTTGAAAGATCGCTATGTATCTTTGAAAGATTCTAATAAAAATTTGAGCTACTTGGAGTCACCAGAGTATTCAGATATGGAACTTTTCTTGACAGTTGCCAAGGAATTGGGAATTGAAGTTGAAGTCATTATTTTTCCAGTAAACGGGAAGTGGAACGACTACACAGGTGTTTCAAGAGAGATGCGGGAAAAAACTTACAAAAAAATAGAAGATGTTGCAAAAGGCCATGGTGCAACAGTACTAAACTATGGAAACAGAGAGTATGATGATTACTTTTTATTTGACGTGATGCACGTTGGAGTGAAAGGATGGATGGAAGTTGAAAAAGAACTTTACAAATTTGCAAACCAAGCTAACTAACACACACCGTTTAATCTTGTGGACGTTATTTTTCTATACGGTTATCTTAAGCATCGTGATTTATTGTTTTGTGACCGATTTTTCGAACATTCAAGAATTTATCTATAGTGAATTTTAGGATTACATACTATAAAAATCTCTAGATAAAGGGAACTGCACCGATAAAGTGAGACATAAGATAGGGCTCTATAATATTTATAGTGGAGAAATCCTCTATAGGTAGTATGGAGCCTACTTTGTTGTAGCCCCCATATAATCTATACTGAAAAGCACTCAAGCTATCATTAGAAAGAATCATGTGGAACAAATTAATGTTACTGAAACGTAGTGAAAATAGACGGGTAAACAATTGAAAAACTAGTCTATAAAGTGGTATAATAGCAGAAAATAAATTAGTAAGAAATTGATTTTATTTTAGCGAAAATTACAGAAATGAATGGTTTTTCTTGATGAAACAGAGAAAAGAATTGTACCTCTTTTTTGGTCGGACAGCCTTGTATTTTATTATCTTTCTAGGGCTACTTTACTTTTTTAGCTATCTTGGTCAGGGTCAAGGAAGCTTTATCTATAATGAATTTTAACTTGAAGGAGAATCCTTATTATGTCAAATAAACCAATAGTAGATATGATTGAAACCATTGAGCATTTTGCTCAGACCCAGCCTAGCTATCCTGTTTACAATGTTTTGGGGCAGGAACACACTTATGGAGATTTGAAGGCTGATTCGGATAGTTTGGCTGCAGCCATTGACCAACTAGGCTTGCCTGAGAAGTCTCCTGTGGTTGTTTTTGGAGGCCAAGAGTATGAGATGTTGGCAACTTTTGTAGCGCTGACTAAGTCAGGTCATGCCTACATTCCAATTGATAGCCATTCGGCTTTGGAGCGAGTTTCAGCTATTTTAGAAGTAGCGGAGCCAAGTTTGATTATTGCCATCTCAGATTTTCCATTGGAGCAGGTTTCTACGCCAATGATGACTCTAGCTCAGGTTCAAGAAGCCTTTGCTCAAGAGAATAACTATGAGATCACGCATCCAGTCAAGGGCGATGATAACTACTACATTATCTTTACTTCTGGTACAACTGGTAAGCCTAAGGGAGTGCAGATTTCACATGATAACCTCCTCAGCTTTACCAACTGGATGATTACGGACAAGGAATTTGCGACGCCAAGTCGTCCGCAAATGCTGGCTCAGCCACCTTATTCTTTTGACTTGTCTGTCATGTACTGGGCACCGACATTAGCACTTGGTGGTACACTTTTCGCTCTTCCTTCAGCTATTACTCAGGACTTTAAGCAACTCTTTGCGACCATCTTTTCATTGCCAATCGCTATCTGGACATCAACCCCTTCTTTTGCGGATATGGCCATGTTGTCTGAAGACTTTAATAGTAAGAAAATGCCTGGAATCACGCATTTCTACTTTGATGGCGAAGAATTGACGGTTAAAACAGCTCAAAAACTGCGCGAGCGTTTCCCAAATGCCCGTATTATCAATGCTTACGGCCCAACAGAAGCGACAGTGGCCCTGTCAGCAGTTGCCGTGACAGATGAGATGCTAGCGACTCTCAAACGTCTACCAATCGGCTATACCAAGGCTGATTCTCCAACCTTTATCATTGACGAGGAAGGAAATAAACTGCCAAATGGCGAACAGGGAGAAATCATTGTTTCTGGACCAGCTGTTTCAAAAGGATATATGAACAATCCTGAAAAAACAGGGGAAGCCTTCTTTGAGTTTGAAGGTCTACCAGCCTACCATACAGGAGATGTGGGAACTATGACAGATGAAGGCTTGCTTCTCTACGGAGGACGCATGGACTTCCAGATTAAGTTTAACGGTTACCGCATTGAGTTAGAAGATGTCTCTCAAAATCTTAACAAGTCTCGCTATATTGAGTCTGCTGTCGCTGTTCCGCGCTATAACAAAGACCACAAGGTGCAAAATCTATTGGCCTATGTCATCTTAAAAGATGGTGTTCGTGAGCAGTTTGAGCGTGATATCGATATTACTAAGGCCATCAAGGAAGATTTGACAGACATCATGATGTCCTACATGATGCCGTCTAAATTCCTTTACCGAGACAGTTTGCCACTGACTCCAAATGGAAAAATTGATATCAAAGGATTGATTAATGAGGTAAATAGGAGATGATGGAGTTCTTTAAACAGCTTCCTCATTTAGAGCCATACGGCAATCCTCAGTATTTTGTCTATGTGATTGCTGCAACCTTGCCCATCTTTATCGGTCTCTTTTTCAAGAAACGCTTTGCCTGGTATGAAGTACTGGTTAGTCTTTTCTTTATCGTCACCATGTTGGTAGGTGGGAAGACCAATCAGTTGGCTGCCTTGGGTATTTACCTTTGCTGGGAAATAGTGCTCCTGCTTTTCTACAAGCATTATCGAAAAAGCAAGGATGGCAAGTGGGTCTTCTACCTAGTTAGCTTTCTATCCCTCCTTCCGATTATCTTTGTCAAGGTGCAGCCAGCTATCAATGGAACGCAGTCTTTGCTTGGGTTTTTGGGAATTTCTTACCTGACCTTTCGTTCGGTTGGGATTATCATCGAGCTGAGAGATGGAGTGATTAAGGATTTTACCCTCTGGGAATTCCTCCGTTTCCTTCTCTTCATGCCGACCTTTTCAAGTGGCCCAATCGATCGCTTTAAGCGATTTAATGAAAATTATCAGACCATTCCTGAGCGGGATGAGTTGATGGATATGCTGGATGAATCTGTTCGCTATATCATGTGGGGCTTTCTCTACAAGTTTATCTTGGCCCATATTCTCGGAGAGACTTTGTTGCCTCCTCTGAAGAATCTAGCCCTGCAGTCAGGTGGTTTCTTTAATCTCTATGTTTTAGCGGTCATGTATACCTTTGGTCTGGAGCTCTTCTTTGACTTTGCAGGTTACTCTATGTTTGCCTTAGCCATCTCAAACTTGATGGGAATCCGTAGCCCCATCAACTTTAACAAACCCTTTTTATCAAGGGATTTAAAAGAGTTTTGGAATCGTTGGCACATGAGTCTTTCTTTCTGGTTCCGTGACTTTGTCTTTATGCGAATGGTGATGGTGTTGACCAGAAAGAAGGTCTTTAAGAATCGTAATGTAACCTCAAGTGTGGCCTACATTGTAAATATGCTGATTATGGGATTTTGGCATGGAGTGACCTGGTACTATATCGCCTATGGACTCTTTCATGGGATTGGGCTGGTCGTCAATGACGCTTGGGTTCGTAAGAAAAAAACACTCAATAAGGAACGGAAAAAAGCAGGGAAGTCTGCTTTACCTGAGAATCGCTGGATTCAGTTGCTTGGCATGGTTGTCACCTTCCATGTCGTCATGCTGTCATTCTTAATCTTTTCTGGATTCTTGAATGATCTATGGTTTAAAAAATAAAAGGAAATAAAATATGGATATCAAATCAGAAGTTATCGAAATTATTGATGAGTTGTTTATGGAAGATGTTTCTGACATGATGGATGAAGATCTTTTTGATGCAGGTGTCTTGGATAGTATGGGAACGGTTGAGTTGATTGTGGAGATTGAAAACCGCTTTGACATTCGTGTTCCTGTTACAGAGTTTGGTCGCGACGACTGGAATACAGCTAATAAAATCATAGCTGGTATTGTGGAGCTACAAAATGCTTAAACGCTTATGGATGATCTTCGGACCGGTCTTGATAGCTGGCTTGTTGGTTATTTTGGTTATATGCTATTATCCTGCAAGTATTAGACATGACATTGTATCTGAAAAGCATTCGGCAGCTTCTGTTACTGCAGAAAGTTTTAGAGAACGAAATCAAAAATCAAAAGCTTTGTCTGATACTTCTATCCGATTTATACCTTTCTTTGGTTCAAGTGAGTGGCTTCGTTTTGATGGTGCTCATCCTGCAGTATTGGCTGAGAAATACAATCGCTCCTATCGTCCTTATCTTTTAGGACAGAGTGGAGCTGCATCGCTAAACCAGTATTTTGGAATGCAACAGATGTTGCCAGAAATAGAGAATAAGCAAGTCGTATTTGTTATATCTCCCCAATGGTTTACAGAAAAAGATTATGAATCTGCAGTATTTCAATCGTATTTTAATAGTGACCAATTAACTTCCTTTTTAGAAAATCAATCAGGAGATATTAGTAGTCAGCATGCATCTAAGAGATTATTAAAACAGTTTCCAAATGTATCAATGAAAGATATAATACAAAAAATTGCTAATAATGAGTCTCTTTCAGAGTTCGATCATATTCGTATAAAGATTAGCGCTCTAATCAATCAGAAACAAGCAAATTTTTTTGGACAGTTCTCAATCAGACAGTGGTTGAAATATAAAGAACATGTTGATAAATATTTGAATACTATTCCAGACCAGTTTTCTTATCAAAAAATAGAAGATGCTGTCAAAGCAGATGCAGAAAAAAATACTTCTAATAATGAATTTAGTATAGATAATCATTTCTATGATACACAAATCAGAGACTATTTGAAAAAGTTAAAAGGATCACAGACTAGTTATAATTACCTTAAATCATCCGAGTACAGTGACTTGCAGTTAGTTCTAAATCAGTTTGCCAAATCAAAGGTCAATGTAATGTTTGTGATTCCTCCCGTAAATAAAAAATGGATGGATTTTACAGGATTGGATGAAAATATGTACCAACAAACGGTACAGAAGATTCGCTATCAGTTAGAAAGTCAAGGTTTTACCAATATAGCAGATTTTTCTAAAGATGGTGGGGAGCCTTTCTTTATGAAGGATACCATTCACCTTGGTTGGTTGGGTTGGTTAGCTTTTGACAAGGCAGTTGATCCTTTCCTATCCAATCCCACACCAGCTCCGACTTACCATCTGAATGAGCGCTTTTTCAGCAAAGACTGGGCGACATACGATGGAGATGTCAAAGAATTTCAATAGGGGAATGAAAGAAGAGTTTAAGAATGAAACTAGCTTTCACGTTTTTTCTTGACTCTTTTTTTGGTTGTGATATAATTAACCAGTAAATAATTTCAAAGAATAGTATTTTCTCTTAAAAAAGAGAAATCCAAAAGGAAAGGAGTCAGATATGAGACAGCTAGCTAAGGATATTGATGCCTTTTTAAATGAGGTGATTTTACAGGCGGAAAACCAACATGAAATCCTAATAGGTCATTGTACTAGCGAGGTGGCCCTGACCAATACTCAGGAGCACATTCTCATGCTCTTGTCAGAGGAATCTTTAACAAATTCAGAGTTGGCTCGTCGCCTCAATGTCAGTCAGGCGGCAGTTACCAAGGCCATTAAGTCTTTGGTCAAGGAAGGGATGTTGGAAACATCTAAAGATCCTAAGGATGCGCGTGTGATTTTTTATCAGTTGACTGATTTGGCTCGTCCAATCGCTGAGGAGCATCATCATCACCATGAGCATACACTTTTAACCTATGAACAAGTGGCGACTCAGTTTACTCCAAATGAACAAAAAGTGATCCAGCGGTTTTTGACTGCTTTAGTAGGAGAAATCAAATAATGAGATATATTACGGTAGAGGATTTATCCTTCTATTATGATAAGGAGCCCGTTCTTGAACATATCAATTATAGTGTTGATAGTGGGGAATTTGTTACCTTGACAGGGGAGAATGGGGCAGCTAAGACGACATTAATCAAGGCCAGTCTTGGAATCCTCCAACCACGCATTGGCAAGGTAACCATTTCAAAGACAAATACGCAAGGTAAGAAATTGAGAATAGCCTATCTTCCTCAGCAGATTGCCAGTTTTAATGCTGGTTTTCCAAGTACGGTTTATGAATTTGTCAAGTCGGGTCGCTATCCGCGAAAGGGCTGGTTCCGTCGTTTGAATGCTCATGATGAGGAGCATATCAAGGCTAGTCTGGACTCAGTTGGGATGTGGGAACACCGAGACAAACGCTTGGGATCTCTATCTGGGGGGCAAAAGCAGCGAGCGGTGATTGCGCGTATGTTTGCTTCGGATCCAGATGTGTTTATCCTAGATGAGCCGACAACGGGGATGGATGCAGGAAGTAAAAATGAATTTTACGAACTCATGCATCACAGCGCCCATCATCACGGCAAGGCTGTTTTGATGATTACCCATGATCCTGAAGAAGTTAAGGACTATGCGGACCGCAATATTCATCTAGTCCGTAACCAAGACTCACCATGGCGTTGTTTCAACGTTCATGAGAATGATCAGGAGGTGGGTCATGCTTAGTTTGTTATCTTATGATTTTATGCAGCGTGCCTTTCTGGCCGTTATTGCTATGAGTCTTTTCTCGCCAGTTCTTGGGACCTTCCTTATCTTGCGTCGTCAGAGTTTGATGAGTGATACCCTCAGTCACGTCTCGCTTTCAGGTGTAGCCTTTGGTTTGGTTCTGGGGATTTCTCCGACTATTTCCACTATTGCTATTGTCTTGATTGCGGCGGTCTTTTTGGAGTATCTCCGTACGGTTTACAAGAGCTTTATGGAAATCGGGACAGCTATCCTCATGTCAACAGGTCTGGCTGTTTCTCTGATTGTCATGAGTAAGGGCAAAAGCTCTAGTTCTATGAGTTTGGACCAGTACCTTTTTGGTTCAATCGTGACGATTAGCGAGGAACAGGTCATTTCTCTCTTTGTCATTGCGGCGGTTGTTTTGATTTTGACCTTCCTCTTCTTGCGTCCGATGTATATCCTGACCTTTGATGAGGATACGGCCTTTGTGGACGGCTTGCCTGTTCGTACCATGTCCATTCTTTTTAACATGGTGACGGGGGTGGCCATTGCCCTTATGATTCCAGCTGCGGGAGCTCTTCTGGTATCGACTATTATGGTCTTGCCAGCTAGTATTGCCCTTCGTCTGGGGAAAAACTTTAAATCGGTTATGTTGCTTGCCAGTGCGATTGGATTTTTGGGAATGGTAGCAGGACTTTACATTTCCTACTATGCAGAAACACCTGCAAGTGCAAGTATTACCATTATTTTTGTAACTGTCTTTTTACTCATCAGTTTAGTAAGACGTTTTATCAAATAGGAGACGAACGTGAAAAAAATTAGCTTATTGCTAGCCAGTCTATGTGCCTTGTTTTTAGTGGCTTGTTCCAATCAAAAGCAGGCAGATGGCAAACTAAATATCGTGACAACCTTTTACCCTGTCTATGAATTTACCAAGCAAGTCGCAGGAGATACGGCTAATGTAGAACTCCTAATCGGTGCTGGTACAGAACCCCATGAATATGAACCATCTGCCAAGGCAGTTGCCAAAATCCAAGATGCAGATACCTTCGTTTATGAAAATGAAAACATGGAAACATGGGTTCCTAAATTGCTAGATACCCTGGATAAGAAAAAGGTGAAAACCATAAAAGCGACAGGCGATATGTTGCTCTTGCCAGGTGGTGAGGAAGAAGAGGGAGACCATGACCATGGAGAAGAAGGCCATCACCATGAGTTTGATCCCCATGTTTGGTTATCACCAGTTCGCGCTATTAAATTAGTAGAGCATATCCGTGACAGTTTGTCAGCAGATTATCCTGATAAAAAAGAGACCTTTGAGAAGAATGCTGCTGCCTATATCGAAAAATTGAAAGAATTGGATAAGGCTTATGCAGAAGGCTTGTCTCAAGCCAAACAAAAGAGTTTTGTGACTCAACACGCAGCCTTTAACTACCTTGCCTTGGACTATGGACTCAAACAAGTCGCAATCTCAGGCCTCTCTCCAGATGCAGAGCCATCAGCTGCTCGCTTGGCGGAATTGACAGAGTACATTAAGAAAAATAAAATTGCCTATATCTACTTTGAAGAAAATGCCTCACAAGCCCTTGCTAACACACTTTCAAAAGAGGCAGGTGTCAAAACAGATGTCCTTAATCCTTTGGAAAGTCTGACAGAAGAGGATACCAAGGCTGGCGAAAACTACATCTCCGTTATGGAGAAAAACCTCAAGGCTCTGAAACAAACAACAGACCAAGAAGGCCCAGCAATTGAGCCTGAAAAGGCAGAGGATACCAAGACAGTTCAAAATGGTTACTTTGAGGATGCAGACGTCAAGGACCGCACCTTGAGTGACTATGCAGGTAACTGGCAATCAGTTTATCCTTTCCTTGAAGATGGTACTTTTGATCAAGTCTTTGACTACAAGGCTAAGTTGACAGGTAAGATGACTCAGGCTGAGTACAAGGCCTACTATACAAAAGGCTATCAGACAGATGTGACTAAGATTAATATCACTGATAACACTATGGAATTTGTTCAAGGTGGACAAAGCAAGAAATATACTTACAAGTATGTTGGTAAGAAAATCTTGACTTACAAGAAAGGCAATCGTGGCGTGCGTTTCCTCTTTGAAGCGACAGATGCGGACGCTGGACAATTCAAGTATGTTCAGTTTAGCGACCACAATATCGCCCCAGTTAAGGCAGAACATTTCCATATCTTCTTTGGAGGCACAAGCCAAGAAGCCCTCTTTGAAGAAATGGATAACTGGCCAACCTATTACCCAGATAACCTATCTGGCCAAGAAATCGCCCAAGAAATGTTGGCGCATTGATGAGAAACCGACTAGTTCATAAGAGCTAGTCGGTTTTTGGATACTAGATGGCAAACTTCATTATAGACCTTTCAGCTACCTAAGGAATTTAAAAAATAAATAAAACTCTTGAAATATCGGGGTTTATATGCTAGAATGTAGTTAATTGATAAGGTTCATTAGAACACCAAAGCCCCTAACTAGTGCGATAGTTAAGGGCTTTTTTGACGTATCTTAGCGATTTAACGGGTGTTGATAGGCTAGTCACTCGGTCTAGTCCTTACTATCTAGCCATCTGCAGACGAAATACAAGATAATTCCTGCTATGACGTCCGCTATAATAGTAAGAGCGAGCTCTATGATAAGGCTCATTAGTTTCACCTCCTCTCACGAACCGTAAGGAACGTAATCGGTAACCGATGACAAAAATAGTATATCACATTAAATTTGGATCATCAACAATGCTTAATGCTTGAACTATTGGAGTGCGGTTCACTTCAATGATGTTTTTTGTGAGTCTTTTAAAGAGATTAACCGTTACTTGTTTCGGTTCTTTGTCCACGACTTGAAAAGCTCAGATAGTACTTAGATAAACAACTAGAAATACTCTGAGCACGGTTTATAACATATGTAACTTAAATTGACAGAGATTAGACGACAATGTGACAATTCGCCTCTAATTATTGACCTTTCAGGAAAAATAGCAGTAAAAACTGCACAGCCTTCTTTAAATGTGCTATAATACAGGAAAAATAATAATGGAGGTCACGATAATGGCAACATTTTTGATGATTTTTGTGGTGGTTTGTGTGCTTCTATTGGTGATAGTCACACTGAGTACAGTTTATGTGGTTCGTCAGCAGTCGGTGGCGATTATTGAACGCTTTGGGAAATACCAAAAGGTTGCTAATAGCGGTATTCATATTCGATTGCCTTTTGGGATTGACTCGATTGCAGCACGGATTCAGTTGCGCTTGTTGCAAAGCGATATTGTGGTTGAGACTAAGACCAAGGACAATGTGTTCGTTATGATGAATGTAGCGACTCAGTACCGTGTCAACGAGCAGAGCGTGACAGATGCCTACTATAAACTCATGCGTCCAGAATCTCAGATTAAATCTTATATCGAAGATGCTCTTCGCTCTTCTGTTCCCAAATTAACCTTGGATGAATTGTTTGAGAAAAAAGATGAGATTGCCCTTGAAGTTCAACACCAAGTAGCAGAAGAAATGACTACTTACGGCTACATTATCGTGAAAACTTTGATTACCAAGGTCGAACCAGATGCAGAAGTTAAGCAATCCATGAATGAAATCAATGCGGCGCAACGTAAGCGGGTTGCAGCGCAAGAATTGGCGGAAGCCGACAAGATTAAAATCGTCACTGCAGCTGAAGCCGAAGCAGAAAAAGACCGCCTTCATGGTGTGGGGATTGCCCAACAGCGTAAGGCGATTGTGGATGGATTGGCAGAATCTATCACAGAACTCAAGGAAGCAAATGTTGGCATGACAGAAGAACAAATCATGTCCATCCTCTTGACCAACCAGTATTTGGACACCTTGAATACCTTTGCCTCTAAAGGAAACCAAACTATCTTTTTACCAAATACGCCAAATGGTGTAGATGATATCCGTACACAAATCTTGTCAGCCCTCCGTGCTGAGAAGAAATAATAGACTAAAGAGCTTGGCAACAGGCTCTTTTTGTATTGCATTTGTTAAGAAAAGCAAAGAACATTGATATACATTTATACTCAATGAAAATCAAAGAGCAAACTAGGAAGCTAGCCGCAGGCTGTACTTGAGTACGGTAAGGCGACGCTGACGTGGTTTGAATTTGATTTTCGAAGAGTATTAAATAAAAATTATTGTATGTTGTTGCCCTTAATTTGGAATGATAAGGGAATAACTAGAAAGATTTGTGAATACAAACTATTTCTGATATACTAAATATACAGTAATAATGAATGATAGGATATGGGATGAAAGAATTTTAATTTGAGAGAAAGCAGCGTTTTTCTTTGAGAAAATATACAATAGGAGCTTGCTCGGTCTTGCTAGGAACGAGTTTATTTTTTGCAGGTATGGGGGCTCAACCCGTACAGGCTGCAGAAACGACTTCAACACTAATTTCAAGTCATTACTTGGATGAGCAGGATTTACCTGAAAAGCTGAAATCTGAGTTGCAATGGTTTGAAGAAAATAAGATTGAGGTAAAAGAGGGAAAAGAATACTATTTTGTCTATCGAAAATTGGCTACAAGATTACCAGAAACAGGTCTGTTTTCTAATGATGAGATGTTTATCTTGGGAGCAGGATTATTATTGCTTTCCTTCACTTTAATCAAGAGAAAAAAGGGAGCGTCTTACTTCCTTGTGAGCGTCTTTGCTGTTGGTGGTTGGGTAGCATCCATCTCTGCTTTAGAAAATCTGGTAGAATTGCAACCAGCCCTTGTTAAGAGAGTAGAAGGTCAGTTTTTACCAAGTCCTGAAAGAGTTCAAGGATATGAATTTACGGGATATTATTTGGTAAGAGATAGTGCTAGCAAGGAACTTTCTGTTGATAAGGTAGAGTCGCCAGCATTATCTCAAAAGGAGGAAAGTTCAGAACCTCAATCTAAGAAGATTGTACCACAGACTACATCTCATTTTAGCTCGACTGAAGATCTTGTGCAATCTCCTCAACCATCTTACTCAGTTGAGCCTGTTTTAAATCCAACTCCTGAAAAAAGTATGAGTATTGAGTCTAAAAAAGTACCAGATGAAGGAATGAAAACTGTTACTGAAGACAAGCCAGAACTGGAAGTTAGGGTAGGGGAGATAGAGTTTGAAATTCAATTGCAGTCTGACCCAACTCTGGCTAAGGGAGAAAAAAGAATTTCTATAGAAGGTGCCAAGGGACAAGAACGAATCTTAACAGAAGTAAGGATTATTGATGGTGTGGTTACGCGAAATGAAATAGGAAGAGAGGTGCTTCGTGAACCAGTTACTCAGGTGATTCTGGTCGGGACAAAAGAGAAGGAACCTCAAGAAAATGGAATAAGTCTAGCCCCGGAAGTCCAACCAATTCTCCCCTCTTATGAAGGCGGTGTTTCCGGCGAGTCATTGGTAGAACCAATTCTCCCCTCTTATGAAGGCGGTGTTTCCGGCGAGTCATTGGTAGAACCAATGCTTCCATCTTATGAAGGTGGTGTTTCCGGCGAATCCTTGGTGGAGCCGTCCCTTCCATCTTATGAAGGCGATGTTTCCGGTGAGCCTTCGGTAGAGTCGTCTCTTCCGTCTTATGAAGGCGGTGTTTCCGGTGAGTCCTTGGTAGAACCAATGCTTCCGTCTTATGAAGGCGGTGTTTCCGGCGATCCTTTGGTAGAACCTTCTCTTCCGTCATATGAAGGTGGCGTTTCCGGTGAGCCTGAGATACAGGAGGATCTCCCAGAGTATAAAGAAGACACTCAACTTCCTCAGACCAAAGTAGAGACCAAAGTCGTTCCTTATGAAACCGTTTATGAAAAGAATGAGGAACTAGATCACGGCGTTACAAGAGTAAAAATTCCGGGTGTTGAGGGACAAGAACAAGTTACTACTACTTATACTAAAGATCAAGCAAGTGGAAATATTTCTGAGAATAAAACTGTCAAAATAGTAGTTAACAAAGTTGATCAAGTTGTAGAAGTTGGAACTAAACCGAGTGTTGAAACTACTGTCCTATCTCATAAAACGATTTACCAAGTGAATCCTGCTTTGGAGTTCAGACAAGAGAAAGTAGCGGTTGCAGGGCGTGATGGTTCGGTGGAAACTAGGACGACTTATCAACTAGACAAGGCAACAGGTCAGGTGACGGTATCTGACACTACTAGACAAGTAAATCCAGCAGTCGATAAAGTGATTCAAGTTGGTAATGTGGAAAAAGTAATACAACCGATTGCTGTTACTGAGGAGCGAAGAGAGGATTCTTCACTTGCTAAAAATATAGAAAAGGTAGCATCTGAAGGAGAAGTTGGTGAGAATACACTTACCAGAACCTACGCTATCAATGAACAAACTGGTGAATTGGTTAATCCTCAAGAAGTGAGTCAAATAACAAAACCAATGAAACCGAGAGTTATTTTAGTTGGTAGTCAGGAGGATAAACCACACTTACTTCCAGCCAATAGTGAGAGAGAAGATGCTGTGGATGTGTCTGCTCTTACCACAAGCGCGAGATCAGTAGATTTCTTACATGACAGTAAATTAAAAGCACAGTTAGAGCCTGTCTATGATCCTCGAGATATTATAACAAAGAGAATTGCGCTCAGAAAAACACGCCCAAATATCACTGACCAAGAAGTCAAAGATATATTGCGTACAGAGTATCTTCAAAAACTATCAATTCAAGAAAGCTTTGATCAGACGAAGACGCAAGCTGAGTCAAGTTTCAAAAAGATTGCCTCGCATACATTGGGAATTATAGGAGATACCCCTGAAAATCGTAGCAAGGTCAAACAAGAGCTTGAGCAATACAAAGAGCAGATTTTGTTGGGACTGTCTTATATCAATCGCTTTTATAATATTCAATTTGGGGACACGAATATTCGTGATATTCTGGCCTTTAATCCAAGTTCATTTGGTAATAAGACAATGACCGCCTTGGATAGTTTGAAAAAATTAGGATCCATGTCTTATGAAGAGATGAAATTGACCAATAGTCCTCAAACATTTACAAAATACTTATCTACTATTACAGGTAAGGCTAGCTTGAAGGAATTTTTAGACAGCAATCGCCAACTCTTTACGTCAGATGATGCGGATACCTGGCTTAAAAAATCTAGCCAAGCTATGATTGTTGAAAAATCATCTAAGGAAAATCCTTCAGCGTATGTCGGGCTGTATAGCAAGTTGACAGCTGGAGAAAAGGATCCTCGTAAACAAGAGGCTAATATGGCTGCTATTTTGGGACTTTTAAATGTGAAAGAACCAAATGTTTACGTGATTAGTAATATGGCGACAATTACCTATGGTAATATTGGTTCCTATATAGATACTTCTCTTGCCCAGTCTAATCCAACTAAGTATCAGGCTGAGCTTGCTAGAGTCAAGTCTTTAATTGAGAAAGCGGCTGTACAACAAGCCAACTATGTTGATACTCTTTATCGTATAACAAAACCCGAAAATCGTGATAAGTTACTGACAAATCGCTTGATTATTGATACGATGAAGAAATATACAAGCAATCCAAATGCCCAGATTGATAGTACTTGGTCACCAGCTACTGGTAATGGAGCTGATAAGGGAGTTGACCAATTTATGACTCCTATGAATTACTATTCTCCAGTAAGTAAGGTGGGAGCTGAGGCTAATGGATTAGGTGTCCGTTACTTTATAGATAGGGTTCTGGATGATAGAGGTTCAGCTACTTATTCTCATGAAATGACGCACTTACTAGATAGAACGGTCTTGTTTAATAATCACGGTCGTCGAGATGGTACAGGAGCAGAGTTTTATGCCCGTGGTATTTTTGAAAACTCCTATAATCCAGAAAAGGATACTTATTTCAATCTCAACTTTGTATATGATGAGAGTGATAAGAATGGATTTTACAATAGAACACCTGATCGATTTAAAACGGCAGAAGATTTGCAATCTTATATGAAGGGAAGTTTTGATGTCCTTTATACTCTAGATTATCTAGAAGCAGAGGCAAGTAAAGGCTTATCTGCAGAAGACAAGATGAGTTATTTCAAAAAAATAACGCCAATCACTTCAACAGGTCCTAGAACTTGGGTAGATTACCGTAATACAGCAGTTAAACCGACTCATAAGAGTGAGGAGATTCAAGCTCTGACCTTAGAAGATGCCAAAAAATTGACAGATATTGATAGTTTGATTGACAATCATATCCTGGTCAATCGTTATATCATTGCTGGTTTTTCAGATAAAGGTAAAATTGCAGCAAATGGTTATTATACTGTTGATATGTTTGACACCATTTATGGTGTTAGTCAAAATGACTCTGGTATGAGTGGGGACATCACCTTTAGAAAACAAGCCTTTGAATTGATGGCTGCTTTGGGCTATTATGAAGGATTTGTTCCTTATGTTTCAAATCAATACAAACAAGTAGCAGAGTCTGAGAACAAGCCTTTATCTGATACTTACATTTTCAATAAAATTTTGAATGGTAAGAGCTATGCTGAGTTCAAAAAAGCACAGATCAAGGAAAGAGTAGCTAAGATTAATCAATTGAAACCTTTGACAATCCAATATGAAGGTCAGGAAATAAGTCTGACAAGTCAGAAGTTAAGTGAATTGATGCAGAAAGCTGTCCAAGAGGAGTTGAAACAGATAAAAGCAGGAAATACAACGGCTAAAAAGTTTGAGTTTATTGAAACTCCAGTGCAAAAACTGAAACAAGCGATTTATAAAGCTTATCTTAAAGATTCAGATGACTTTAGACAGTCGATTTACAATAGCTAAGACAAAAGGGACATCTCTCTGGAATGAACATTCAGAGAGGTGTTTTTTGCGTTATTGTAAGATTTGACCTTATACTCAATGAAAATCGAAGAGCAAACTAGGAAATTAGCTACAGGTTGCTCAAAACACCGTTTTGAGGTAGTAGATAAGACTGACGAAGTCATTTACATATATCTACGGCAAGGCGACGTTGACGTGGTTTGAAGAGATTTTAGAAGAGTATTGTTTCTTGAAAATTACAGTTTGCTTGAATATGGAATGATTTTCAGACTCCTCCACAAATTATAGAATCTTTTCTGAGGATTTAGGGAGTGATGGAGGAAGTCTTGAAAGCGCTTTTGTTTTGTGCTATAGTCAAGTAAAACGAGTCGTTTAAAGAGGAATGCTTGTATGAGAAGAGAAGAAGTTTTACGAAATCACTGGTTTTTTAGCCAGGAGATGGGTAAAGAAGAGGCCTTGGCGCCGGATTTTCAGAGGGGAAATTGGCAGGCTATTCAAGTGCCACACGACTGGAGTATTTATAATGATTTTGACCAGTATTCGCCAGCGCAAAATGAGGGCGGTCAGTTAAACGGGGGTCAGGCTTGGTACCGGACGCAGTTTTACTTGGAAGAAGATGCCAGTCTAGTATCAGTGCGTTTGCTCTTTGACGGGGTTTATATGAACTCCCAAGTCTATATCAACGGGCAAGTGCTGGGCTATTATCCCAATGGCTATACACCCTTTTCTTATGATATCACACCTTATCTAAGAAATGATGGGACGGCCAACCAGCTTGCGGTTTTTGTGGAAAATCAGCAACCTAGCAGCCGTTGGTACTCTGGTAGTGGTATTTACCGAGAAGTAAAATTGTTGATTACAGATTTGGTGCATCTGGATTTATATGGGATTAAGATAGTAAGTCCCAAGCTCAAGGAACAAAGAGATGGATGGGCTGAAACTCAGCTTGAAAGTAAGGTTTCAAATGATGGACCTCAGTCTGTGTCGGTGTATTTGGAACAGAGTATCTGGTATGAAGGGCAGCAACTGTCAGACTGGCAGGCGACAGACTCTCTAGTGATTGAAGCTGGGGACAAACATCATTTTCAACAAGCAATATCAATTTTCCAACCTTTGCTTTGGGATATTGACCATCCCCACCTTTACCAATTGAAGACTCGTCTCTACAAAAATGGCTTTTTGGTTGATGAAGTAGAGGAGAACTTTGGTTACCGCTATATGGATTGGCAAGCGGATAAGGGCTTCTTTCTAAATGGTCGCTGGTTGAAGATTCATGGGGTTTGTCTGCACCATGACTATGGAGCGCTGGGAGCTGTGGAAAACAGGTCAGCTGCTGAGAGACGCTTGCGTCAGATGCAGGAAATGGGCGTCAATGCGATTCGAATTACTCATAATCCAGCTAGTAGTATCTTGCTAGATGTGGCCGCTAAAATGGGCCTACTCATCCAAGAAGAAGCCTTTGATACCTGGTATGGAGGCAAGAAAGAATATGATTATGGTCGCTTTTTTGAGGAAGAAGCGACTCATCCAGAAGCGAAAGCAGGCGATTTCTGGTCAGATTACGATTTGCGTACCATGATTGAGCGTGGTAAGAACAATCCGGCAATCTTTATGTGGTCCTTAGGAAATGAAGTCAGCGAAGCAAATGGCGATGCTCATTCATTGAAGACGATCAAACGCTTGCTAGAAAGGGTTAAGGAGGTTGATGATAGCCGTTTTGTGACTATGGGAATGGACCAATTCCGCTTCGGAGATGGTTCTGGAGGTCATGAAAAGATTGCTGATTTGCTGGATGTGGTGGGTTTGAATTACTCGGAAGACAATATTGACGGGATTCGCAAAAGACATCCCAAGTGGCGACTTTATGGATCTGAAACCTCATCCGCTACAAGGACGCGTGATAGCTATTTTCGCCCTGATAAGGAATGGATTGGGGATAATCGCCGCGTGAGGAATTTTGAACAGTCAGACTATGGCAATGATCGGGTTCCTTGGGGGAAGACAGCGACGGCTTCTTGGATAGCAGATAGAAATCGGCTAGACTATGCAGGTCAGTTTATCTGGACAGGAGTGGACTATATCGGTGAGCCGACTCCTTGGCACAATCAAAATGACACACCTGTCAAGAGCTCCTATTTTGGGATTGTGGACACAGCAGGGATTCCTAAAAATGACTATTATCTCTATCAAAGTCAGTGGTTGGACCTAGATCAGCATCCCATGGTTCATATCCTGCCCCATTGGAATTGGGAAATCCACAAGAGTTATCAACAAGTTGTGGATAAGTATGGGGATATCCCTGTTCGAGTGTATTCAAATGCTGGTTCAGTAGAGCTATTTCTCAATGGAAAATCCCAAGGTCTGAAGACCTTTCAGGAAAAATGGACTTCAGACGGTCGAAAATACCAAGAGGGAGAAAGTTCTGACCAACTCTATCTCGAATGGCATTTAGCTTATCAACCAGGAGAATTATATGCTGTAGCCTATGACCGCCAAGGTCAGCTTGTGGCAGAAGATAGGGTGGTGACTGCAGGTGAGCCAGCCAAAATTGGGCTGCATGCCGAGAAAACACAACTGGAGTCAGATGGGCAAGACCTCCTTTATATCTATTTTGATGTATTGGACAAGGATGGAAATTGGGTGCCGAGCGCTTCCAATCAGCTTCATTTTGAAATTGAAGGCCCTGCTCGTATTGTAGGTGTGGATAATGGTAGGCAGGCCAGTCGTGAACGTTATCAGGCTCAGAAAAATGGTCGTTTTAAGCGGAAAGCCTTTCATGGCAGAGGTGTCCTCTTAGTTCAGAGCTTGGAGCAGGCAGGTCTAGTCAGAGTAAAGGCTAGTGCCAGAGGATTAGAGCCAGCAAGTTTTGATTTCTTAGTGGGAGATGCTTTGGATTGCCAACCAGTAAAAAATAAGCGCTTGTTTGAGATTCGAGTGGACAAGCAGACAGGGTTACAAGAAGGGGATTCCCCAGCTATTGGACTTTATCCACAAACTGTGGATAACCCTGTGAACAAGGTGGGGAATAGTGAAGTGATTTGGGAGACGAGTGGTAGTGCCCACGCCATTATCAAGCAGGGAGTGCTTCATTGCTTGTCTGCAGGCGACTTGGCTATCCTCGCCAATTATCAAGGGAAAACCTATCAAACTCATTTGCAGGTGGCAGAAAATACCTTACTAGGGCAGGCAGTTTCTGTAAGACCACTTCGCTTGTATACAGCTAAGGGAACTTATCCACAGCTACCATCTTCAGTTTTGGTAGACTATGAGTCTGGCAGAGTAAAGAGAGTCAAGGTTGTTTGGGAGGAGATTCCTGAAGAAGCTTTGGCAAGATTTCATGAATTTACGGTATCTGGTCAGATAGAAGGTCTGGATTTAAAGGCTTCTGCCCAGGTTTGTGTTCAAGGGATTTGCGCTATTGAGCCTGAGAGGGTTTGGACGCTTGTCAAGGAACCCCCACACTTACCAGACCGAGTCAAGCTAGTCTTATCAGATGGCAGACGAGATACGGCCAAGGTGACTTGGGACGAGCTTGATTCTCAAATCTATGCTCAGGTAGAAGAATGTGTGCTCACAGGACAAGTAGCGAGCTGTGAGTTGCCGGCAACAGTTACCATCCATGTGACAGATGCCAGTGTAGATGGGGAAGTTATTTCTAATCAGTGGACAGGATCCAACCTGCCTCTGGTCTTTGCTTCTCATTCAGAACCGAATCACCCAGCCTCTTACCTCAATGACAAGGTCATTTCTCGGAAGAAATCGACAGCCAATACTTGGATTGCCAAGTCAGAGCAAGCCAGCGTGGGCATAATTTTTGGAGATGCAGGGATTTTAAAACCGCGATTCGTGGATAACGTGACCTTGTATTATGTTGAGAATCAAGAATACGTGGCGATGGAGCCTACTTTTATTGATTATTATGTAGGGAATGAGCCTAGCTTACCTCGAACTCCCAACCATTTGGATAAGGATTCCCTGCTCAAGCAAGAGGAGAATTGGCGCCCTGTATCAGCTATCCGAAAAGTTTCAAGCGACAAGGATGAAGAGCTTCGTTTTGAATTTGATAAGGTAGAGACTTATGCCCTTCGTCTTGGATTTGAAAACTTGACAAGCCCTCTAGCGTTAACAGAGTTGCAAGTACATGCCAAAAAAGTTAAGAAAAATGTAGATAGGAAATAGTATGGTAAGAGAAATAAAACCGCATGGGCCCTTGCCTAGTCAGGCCCAGCTAGCTTATTTAGAGGATGAACTAGCAGCCTTTATCCATTTTGGACCCAATACTTTTTATGATCAGGAATGGGGGACGGGTCAGGAGGATCCTGAACGCTTTAACCCGACAAGGTTAGATGCGCGTGAGTGGGTTCGCGTGCTCAAGGAAACGGGCTTTAAAAAGTTGATTTTGGTGGTCAAGCACCACGACGGCTTTGTCCTCTATCCGACAGCTCATACAGATTATTCGGTCAAGAGCAGTCCTTGGAGGAATGGAGAGGGGGACTTACTCCTTGAAGTATCCCAAGCTGCCACAGAGTTTGATATGGATATGGGGGTCTACCTATCGCCGTGGGACGCCCACAGTCCCCTCTATCATGTGGACCGAGAAGCGGACTATAATTCCTATTATCTGGCTCAGCTGAAGGAGATTTTATCAAATCCTGCCTATGGAAATGGAGGGAAATTTGCTGAGGTCTGGATGGATGGTGCCAGAGGAGAGGGCGCTCAAAAGGTCAATTATGAATTTGAAAAATGGTTTGAAACCATTCGTGACCTGCAGGGAGATTGCTTAATTTTTTCAACAGAAGGCACCAGTATCCGCTGGATTGGCAATGAACGAGGGTATGCAGGTGATCCACTGTGGCAAAAGGTGAATCCTGATAAACTAGGAACAGAAGCAGAGCTGGACTATCTTCAGCACGGAGATCCCTCGGGTACGATTTTTTCAATTGGAGAGGCAGATGTCTCTATTCGGCCGGGTTGGTTTTACCATGAAGGGCAGGATCCTAAGTCTCTTGAGGAGTTGGTCGAAATCTATTTTCACTCAGTGGGGAGAGGAACCCCGCTCCTACTTAATATTCCGCCGAATCAAGCTGGGCTATTTGATGCAAAGGATATTGAACGCCTCTATGAATTTGCGACCTATCGCAATGAGCTCTATAAAGAAGATTTGGCTCTGGGAGCTAAGGTATCTGGTCCTGCTCTTTCCGCAGACTTTGCCTGTCACCATTTGACAGATGGCCTTAAGACCAGCTCTTGGGCAAGCGATGCAGGCTTGCCAATCCAGTTAGAACTCGACTTAGGATCACCTAAAACTTTTGATGTGATTGAGTTAAGAGAAGATTTGAAGCTAGGGCAACGAATCGCTGCTTTTCATGTGCAAGTAGAGGTGGATGGCGTCTGGCAAGAATTTGGTAAGGGCTTTACAGTTGGTTATAAGCGTCTCTTGCGAGGTTCGCTAGTAGAGGCACAGAAGGTGCGCGTGATGATTACCGAGGTACAATCTATGCCTGTATTGACCAAGATTTCACTCTATAAGACTCCGAGGTTATCACAAACAGTAGCTGTTCAGGGGTTAGCTTTTGCAGAAAAAAGTCTAGCTGTGACAAAGGGAGAGACTCTTCATTTTAGGATTGAACGTAGCGAAAGTAATACTCCTTTGGAGGCTAAGATTTCGATTCAACCAGGGACAGGTGTCCATGGTGTCGCCTATCAGGACGAGATTCAAATCCTTCAATTCCAAGCAGGGGAATGCAAAAAAGATTTGCATCTACCAACCCTGTATTTTGCTGCTGATAAGACCTTGGATTTCTATCTCAATTTGACTGTTGATGGACAGTTGATTGATCAAGCTCATATTTTAGTTGAAACGAGATAAAATATCTTCACAATTCATTTCCTTTCCGAATAAATAGATAGTAGCGGTGAATCTAGTAAAGCTAGATTTAAAACTGTGGTATAATAAAAGGAGGAAAAGGATGATTCTAAGACATCCGGGCATCAGCCCGACCAATGATTTGGTTGCTAAGAAAATCTTTAGCAATCCAGAAATCACTTGTCAATTTATTCGTGATATGCTGGACTTGCCAGCCAAAAATGTGACCATTTTGGAGGGAAGTAATATTCATGTCTTGCCTTCCCTGCCGTACTCGGCGCAGGATTTCTATACCAGTATAGACGTCTTAGCGGAGTTGGATAACGGGACTCAGGTCATTATTGAGATTCAAGTGCATCATCAGAATTTTTTCATCAATCGCCTGTGGGCTTATTTGTGCAGTCAGGTCAATCAAAATATAGAAAAAATTCGCCAGCAAGAGGGCAATACTCACCAGAGCTACAAACATATTGCTCCAGTATACGCAATCGCTATTGTGGACAGTAATTATTTCTCAGATGATTTGGCTTTTCATAGCTTTAGTATGCGAGAGGACACGACAGGTGAAGTCTTAACCATCACAAACAATGGACAGGAAAACCATCTAGTCAAGATGGCATTCTTGGAACTAAAAAAATACAGAGAAACCAGCAAAGACGAGGTTCGTAAACCGTGGTTGGAGTTTTTTGGGAATAAACCCTTTACCCAGCAACCTGAGCGAGCCATCAGCCAAGCAGATCAACTGCTGGACTACAAGAGCTGGTCCGAGGAGGACAGGAAGATGTTTAGTCAACTACGTATGCGAGAAGAACAAGCATTATTGGCTCATGACTATGCCTTGGAAACTGCTAGGACAGAGGGGATTGAAGAGGGATTGAAAGTAGGTTTACTAAATCTAGTCCGCCAAGGTCTTCTGACACCTGAAGTTGCCAGCCAGCAGTTGGGTATGACCGTCAAGGAGTTTGAGGCGTTGTTGTAAGTAGAAAGTGATGACATGTTACCGAAATGAGGTAGCATGTTTTATTTTGGGTTCACATGTTTTACGAATAATTTTTTCTTATGTAGCGTAAAAATAATTTGTTTGACCCTTCAAACTTATTTATTTCTCCACTAACCCTATATGAATGCGCTATCTTTATGAATGAAATTAAAATAAAAGCAAATTCGTTATAAAAACATGTAAATTATTTATTCATAAAAACGAGAAAACATACCGATTTGATTTATCTGAAAATTCCTTACTTTCCCAGAATGTTTTTTTGGCGAAAATTTCAACTCAAATCATTTGCATATATATTGAAAATAAGATAAAATGTAAATTGTAGATTTCTGTATGCAGGTGTCATGTGGAAATCAAATCAATTAACCTTATAAAAGGAGAAAAGAAAATAATGGAAAACAAACCATCTATGAGTCGTGTTGAACGTCTGCACCGTGAAAAGGTCACACGTTACTCGATCCGTAAATATAGTTTTGGAGCGGCTAGTGTAGCGGTCGCTGCTCTTTTCATGTTCCTAGGGAATGGAGCTGTATCAGCTGATATGACTGCTGTTCAACCGCAAGATGAAGCAGGGCTTAAAGTTAAACCAACTGATGAAAATACTGGCTCAGATAAGGTTCAGGAGGATACTACAAAACAAGTGGACAATACAGTTGTAGCGGAAGCTCCTGCTAAATCAGAAGAACCTGCAACTCCAGCTTTAGATAAAACTAAACTAGCAAACTACATTTCAGAAATCGAAGCAAAACTTGCTAACGGTACATACGAAAACAAAACTGAAGAAAGTGTTGCAGTATTAAAAGCTGAACTAGAATCTGCAAAAGCTACATTAACAAACGCAACAACTCAAGATGAAATCACAAAAGCTTACAATAAACTTGTAACTACAGCTAACACTAAATTAAAAAATAAACCTGTAGAGAAAAAAGAAACTCCAGCAGTAGACACTACTAACGGAAAAGAAACTGTAGGTAAAACAGCAGAAAATACTGAGAAAAAATCAGAATCTAACTCAATCGAAAATACAGGTTCAAACGATCCACGTAACGGAAAAGTGATGGATAAGGATAATGCTTTCCGTACTGAAACGTCAAAAACTGTAGGTGATATTACTTACACTACAGAGTTTTCAAATGATACAACAAAAGAAATCTATGTTTATAACAAAGAAGAGGCTAATGTAGAATTTAAAATCAACTCAGCAACAAATAAAGTAACATCGGTTGAAACAACAAAAGGATCAAGTCAACCTTTTACAAAAGTAAATGATACAACATTAACAGATGGTTATGGATATTACTTTGAAAAAATCACTACAGAGACAGATACCCCATTAACGGTGAGAATGACTGGTCAACCGAATGATGTTATAATGGGGAATAAAAACTATACGAAGACGGAAGCTCAAAACTTCGCTATGGGTGACCGTTATCTTCGTGTAACAGCAAAAGATGGTTCTACAATGTCTGCTCCTGGAAGTGGTGTAAATGCAGATGGATACTTTAAGATTGTCCTTAAATCTCAAACATACAAATATAGTATCCAAGAACCAGCAGAAAATGGAAATAAAATCGGTGTTACTGATATCGATAATTTAACTGCTACAGATATTCAAAAAATTAAAGATCAAATTAAGATTGAATATTCTAAAACAAGTACAGATGCAAGATTAGAATCTAAAAAAGGACAACTCGTAGACAATCAAAACTCAATAGTGAAAAGTATTGATGTTGATACTACAAGTAAAAAAGTAGTAGTAACATATACTGACGATTCAACAGATGAAACTCCACTTTCAAATATTGCTCGTACAAATGAAAAACCAACGGTAGAAATTGAATACTCAGACCCAGCAGCGGATAAAAAAGAAGTATATGTGTATGCATCAGAAGTTAATACATTTGATATTAAAATCAAAGATGATAGTGGAAAACTTGCAAGTGCAGAGTTAAAAAGAGGAAGTAACCAAGATTTTAAAGACGTAGCAGGAGAAACAAATAAACAAGATACTCAATATGGATTCACTGCAAATAAATTCACGTCTGAAACAACTGCAACAGCAGATAACCCAGCAGTTATCACTTACACTGGTACTCCAGCGCCAGAAGGAGCATTTACAGAAGCTAAATTAAAAGAAGTAACTAAAGGAGAAAACCCACCGGGTATAGCTTTAGGATGGCGTTTTGTAAAAGCTATTGACAATGATGGTGCTGATGCGAGAGGAAACGGTCGTGATGCTACTGATCCAACTGCGGTTAATGTAGTGCTTAAACCACAAACTTTAAAATATGATATTAAAGAAGTCGCACAAGCTGATAAGCTACCAGTAGCAGATGCTTCAAATGTAACAGAAGCAGAATTTAATGAAATTAAAAAAAGAGTAGAAATTCAATACTCTAAAACAAATCCAGATAAGAGATTAGAATCTAAACGTGGTGAAGTATTAACTAATAGAGATGAAAGAGTCGATACAATTACAAGAGATGGTAATAATCTAGTAGTAACGTATAAAGATGGCTCTACAGATACAAAACCATTAACAGATTTTGCCCGTACGAACGTTGCTCCAACGGTATCAATTCCGTATTCAGATCCCGCTCCAAATAAAAAAGAAGTTTATTTATATACTGGAGAAGAAGCTGATGTTGATATTACATTTAACGATGATTCTGGGAAAATTAAATCAGCGGCCCTTAAAAAAGGTGGAAATATTGCGTTAAATAACGTTGATGGAAATCCAGATTTACAAGATAATGAATGGGGATTCAAAGTAACAGCGATTAATTCTGAAACTGCTACACCAGCAAAAATTAAAATAACAGGACAAGTTTCTGGGATTGCACAGGATAGACTTCCAAAAACAGAAAACGACTCTTTAGAGCTTGTAACTCGTTTTGCAACAGCAACAGATACAGATGGTGCAGAGATTTCAAATAATGCAGTAAAAAATAAAAATAATGGAGAAATTGTTGGTACATATTTAACTGACCCAGGAGCTGTAACATTCGTATTAAAAGCACAAGCTAAGAAATATGACATCGTTACACCAACAGAAGAAGATAAAGTAGCAGTAGCTGATCCAACAGCTGTGACTGATGAAGAATTTGCTAAAATTAAAGCAAAATTAGAATATTCTAGAACGAATGAAGACAAAAACCTAGAATCTAAACGTGGTGAGGCAGTAGATAATACTGATAACAAAGTTGCTACAATCACTAAAGAAGGTAATAACATTGTTGCAACATATAAAGATGGTTCTAAAGATGTAAGACCATTAACAGACTTCACTAAATTAGATAAACAACCTGCGATTGATGCAGTAAACACAGCAGCAAATGAGAAAATTGCAGCAATTAACGCTACTCCAAACGCTACTGATGAAGAAAAAGCAGCAGCAGTTGCTAAAGTAAATGCTGATAAAGAAAAAGCATTAACAGCAATTAATGATGCTACTACAAAAACAGCTCTTGATACGGCTAAAAACGCAGGAACAAGTGCAATTGCAGCAGATAACCCAGTAGTTGCTAAGAAAGCAGCAGCAAAAGCAGATGTAGAAGCAGCTCGTAAAGCTAAAGAAGACGCTATTAAAGCAAATCCAAATCTGACACAAGCAGAAAAAGACGCAGCAATTGCGAAAAATAATACGGCAGCAGCAGAAGCAACTAAAGCTATTGACGCTGCAACAACAAACGATGCAGTAGATACAGCAAAAACTGCAGGAACTACAGAAATTGGTAAAGTTAATCCAGTAGCAAAAGAAAATGCTAAAGAAGCTATTGGCAATGCATTAACAGCTAAAAATCAAGAAATTGATAACCGTACAGATTTGTCAGATGCTGAGAAAAAAGCTGCTAAAGATGAAGCTCAAAAATTAGCAGATGCTGAATTAGCTAAGATTAACGCTCAACCTGATAATGCAGAGACACCAGAAAAAGCGACAGAAGCTCAAACAGCGGTAGATGCAGCAAAAGATAAAGGTGTAGCAGATGTTAAAGCTGTAAATCCAGTAGCTAAAGAAGAAGCTAAGAAAGCAATTGCGAAAGAATTAGAAGATAAAAATTCTGAAATTGATAAACGTACAGACTTAACTGATGAAGAAAAAACAGCAGCAAAAGCTGAAGCTAAGAAACTAGCAGATGCTGAATTAGCAAAAATTAATGCTCAACCTGATAATGCTGATACACCAGAAAAAGCAGCAGAAGCTCAAAAAGCAGTAGATGCAGCTAAAGATAAGGGTGTAGCAGATGTTAAAGCTGTGAATCCAGAAGCAGATAAGAAAACAGAAGCTAAACAAGCAATCGATGATGCATTAGCAACTAAAAACAAAGAAATCGATGCTCGTACGGATTTAACTCCAGAAGAAAAAACTAAAGCGAAAGAAATTGCAAAAGCAAAAGCAGATGCAGCTAAAGATGCAGTTGATAAAGCAACAACAGACGCAGAAGTTGATAAAGCTAAAACAGCTGGAACTACAGCAGTTGCAAACGTAACTCCAGTAGCGAAAGAAGCAGCGAAAACAGCAATTGCAGATGCATTAACAGCTAAAAATAAAGAAATTGATGCTCGTACAGACTTAACTGACGAAGAAAAAACAGCAGCTAAGAATGAAGCAAAAGATAAAGCTGACGCTCAATTAGCTGAAATTGCTAAACAACCTGATGCAGCTGATACACCAGAAGCAGCGAAAACAGCACAAGATGCAGTGGATGCAGCTAAGAAAACAGGTGTAGATGAAGTTACAGCCGTAAATCCAGCAGCAGTTAAGAAAACGGAAGCTAAACAAGCAATCGACGATGCGTTAACAGCTAAAAATAATGCTATTGATGCCCGTACCGACTTAACAGATGCAGAGAAAAAAGTAGCTAAAGATAAAGCAGCAGAAGAAGCTAAGAAAGCTAAAGAAGCAATCGATTCAGCTACAACAGATGCAGCAGTAGATACAGCTAAAACATCTGGTTTAGGAGAAGTTGCTAAAGTAAATCCAGTAGCTAAAGAAGCCGCTAAGAAAGCAGTAGCAGACGAGTTAGCTAGAAAAGAAGCAGAAATTGATGCGCGTACAGACTTAACAGATGCAGAGAAAGCAAAAGCTAAGAAAGAAGCGCAAGATAAAGCTAAAGAAGCAACAGATGCAATTAATGCACAACCGGATAACGCAGATACACCAGAAAAAGCGACAGAAGCTCAGAAAGCAGTAGATGCAGCAAAAGATAAAGGTGTAGCAGATGTTAAAGCTGTAAATCCAGTAGCAAAAGAAGAAGCTAAGAAAGCAATCGCAGATGAATTAGCTAAGAAAGAAGCAGAAATCGATGCACGTACTGATTTAACGCAAGAAGAAAAAGACGCAGCTAAGAAAGAAGCACAAGATAAAGCTAAGACAGCAACAGATGCAATTAATGCACAACCAGACAATGCAGATACGCCAGAAAAAGCAGCGGAAGCTCAAAAAGCAGTAGATGCAGCTAAAAAATCAGGTGTAGATGAAGTTAAAGCAGTAAATCCTGAAGCAGTTACTAAACCAGCAGCTAAGAAAGCCATCGAAGATAAATTAGCAAAACAATTGGAAGACATTGCTAACACTCCAGATGCTACAGATGATGAGAAGAAAGTTGCAGCAGATGCAGCTAAAGCTCTAGCAGAAGAAGCTAAGGAAGAAATCGATAAAGCTGGAACAGATGCAGAAGTTAAGCAACTTCAAAAAGAAGCTGAAGGTGAAATTGAAAAATCTGTACCTGTTGTAGAAGATAAGCCAAATGCTCGTAAAGCAATTGATGAAGAAGCAACAGCTAAAAAAGCAGCAATTGACGCTCGCGACGACTTGACTCCTAAAGCTAAAGAAGATCTTAAAGCTCAAGTAGATGCAATCGCAGATCAAGCTAAGAAATCTGTAGATGTAGCTAAAACCGCAGACGCTGTTAATGGAATTGAAGAGTCAGATAAAGCGGCTATTAATGCTGTAGGTGAAGTGAATATTCCGGCTGACAAAGTTCTTGTAAATGATCCAAGTGCTTTAACAGATGATGAAAAAGCTAAGGTCTTAGAAGCTGTTAAGAAAGTAAATCCAGATGCTAAAGAAATCACTCAAGACGCAGATGGAAATGTTACTGTTACAACTCCAGATGGACACAAAGAAATCATCACTCCTGAGCAAGTAGTGAAAACTGCAGATACAGCAAATGATCCAAAAGCAGGTAACGATATCGTTAAACCAGCTGATAAAGTGGTTGTAAATGATCCAGCTAAGTTGACAGATGCTGAGAAGGAGAAGATTAAAGCAGCAGTTGAAGCTGTAAATCCAAACTCAATTGTAGTAGTTGATGACAAAGGAAATGCTAAAGTTTCAACTCCAGATGGTCAAACACAAGTTATTCCTGTAGAAGAATTAGTACGTACTGTTGAAGATACTAAGAAACCAAACGCAGGCAACGACATCGTAAAACCGGCTGACAAGACTGTAGTAGCAAATCCAGATGCTCTCACTCCAGAAGAGAAGAAAGCCATCGAAGACAAAGTTAAAGCAGTGAATCCAGGTGCGACTGTAGTAGTAGACGATAAAGGAAACGC
>NZ_CAMHZD010000020.1 GCF_946190065.1 Streptococcus mitis | reverse complement strand
TTCTTGTTTGTCTTTACTTTGTTTGTTTCTATAATCTCTTAGTGTCTCATGAAAGAGATAATACTCATCTAGCCACAGACCTCCCTCGCTTATACGATGACTAATCTCACCTACTTCTTCATAGGGTTCTTTATCATATCTACGCTTCTGGCTTTCTTGTTTACGGATATGGTCTAAAATTCGATTACGGAATTTAGTTTTGAAGTATTTTCGTAAACGAGGAATATCTTCTACTAGCTCTTCTTCTCTACTGATCAATTCATGTAAGCAGAGCATACCCTCTTGGTCCCAATCCGATAGTTCCCATAAATGCAAGTAATATTCATTTCTACTCTTATACACAATTCCCTGGACTTCTTTATACAATTCTTTAAACATAACGTCCCCCTTTCTAGATACAGTCTAACAGATTCAGAAACACTTTTGGCACGTTTCATCCATTCTGTTCCCTACACCGTCTAAACTGCACAAAAAAGAGAGGTCTTGCCTCTCTCAGGGTTATAATTCTGCAATTTGGTTTAAGTTTACTTCTGCAACTGTGTCATTACCAAACATAGAGATAATCATCTTCACTTTATTGTTATCAATCTCTGTAATCTTACCAGTATAGTCTGCAAAAGCACCATCAATGATACGTACAGTTTGACCAACTTCAACATCGATATCAAACTCTTGTACAGTTTGTCCCATAGAAACCAAGATATCACGGATTTCTTGTTCCAATAATGGAGTTGGTTTTGATCTATTTCCATGAGATCCGACGAACCCTGTAACGTTTGGTGTGTTTCGAACAACAAACCAAGCTTCATCCGTCATTACCATTTCTACAAGAACATAACCTGGAAAGCGATTCTCTTCTACTTCTTTTCTCTTTCCATTTTTTTCAACTTGCACTGTTTGTGTTGGAATTTCAACACGTAAAATATTATCCAACATATTGTAGGTTTGTGCACGTTGCAATAGATTTTCTTTTACCTTATTTTCATAACCAGAATAGGTTTGTAAGACAAACCATCCTTTATCAAAACTATCCATGATACTTCCTTTCATAATAGAAGATTTCTAGCGTGAATAACTCCACAGGTCTTCTAAAAAATGTTAATAAATCGAATCAAACCTGAAACAATCAACTTGTCAAAAATATAAATAATCACAACAAAGAAAGCAGTGTATTCCATGATAGAACGAAAATCTCTCCAGCTTTCCTTGCGAGTTGGCCATGTTGTGTCTTTAAGAAGTCTAAAAATATCTCCAATAAAACGCATCGCTCTCTCCTATCTCGTTTCTCTGTGTGCAGTGTACTTACCACAATGTTTACAAAATTTATTTACTTCTAGTCGTGTAGGCTTGGGGTTTCCGCTGATCTTGATCGAATAGTTTCTCGAACCACAAACCGCACAAGCTAGGCTTGCTTTTTTTAGTGCCATAACGCCTCCATCCTATCTATTATAACAAGAAAGCTAGGCTTTGACAAGCATCTTAACGAAATAGATTGACTACCGAATCCCATATCGTTTGAGCCTTTTCCTTAATCTTCGCATCCGAGATAGCACGGCTAGCCTCATCTACCAGATTTTGTGCACGACTTCTAATATCAGAAAGGCTATTATCCGCCTGATTTTCTTCATTACTCTGTACTTGATTTCTTGTATTGGCTGGTGCAATTCCATTTTGCTTATAAGCATTTTCAACCGTAAAGGTACTTCCTGGCGTATAAGGTAAAATGGTATTAGCAATGTTTCTAAAGACATGAGCTGCACCGTTTGAAGTAGAACCAGCTAGATAGTGATTTTCATCAGTGGTAGGGAAACCAAGCCAGTGACTAATCACCACATCCGGAGTATAACCAATCACCCACTGGTCACTTGTGTATTCAGGATTAAAAACTGCTTCAGTTGTACCAGTTTTTCCTGCCATGACATAGTCTGCAGGTGATGAACTAATACCTGTTCCGTTTGTAAATGTTCCCAACATCATACTGGTCATCTTGTCAGCTACAGATTTATCAATCACCCGTTTTTGTGAATTTTTATAGCTCGCAATGACCTGACCACTAGCATTTTCAATTCTACTAATAAAATGAGCTTCCGGCATTAAACCTTCATTTGCAAAGGCAGCATATGCTTGAGCCATTTGAAGAGGGTTGGTTTCAACACCGCTTCCCAAGGCGACACCAAGAACACGATCGACCTTTTCCATGTTGAGTCCGAATTTTTCGCCCGCCTCAAAAGCCTTATCAACGCCCAAATCATTAACAGTGGCAACAGCAGGCAGATTAAGCGATTCTGCCAAGGCTTGATACATAGGAACTTCTCGACTCGTTTTGATCCCTGCATAGTTATCAACCTTATAGCTGTCATACTGCATGGTATGGTTATCCAACTGCTTATTCAAAGCCCAGCCAGCTTCAACTGCAGGCGTATAAACAACTAAAGGCTTAATTGTAGAACCAGGGCTACGTTTTGATTGAGTTGCATAGTTGAAATTCCGGAATCCAGTTTTATCATTGCCAGCAACCTGACCGACAATTCCACGAACTCCACCTGTTTTCGGTTCGAGAGCCACACTTCCTGATTGAGCAAATGTTCCATCCTCTGCCCTCGGAAATAGCGCTGTATTTTCATAGACAACCTGCATATTTGCTTGATAGTTTTGGTCCAGCTCTGTATAAATGCGGTAGCCATTATTAACAATTTCTTCCTCTGTTAGATTATACTTGGAAATGGCTTCGTTAACCACCGCATCAAAGTAAGAAGGATAGCGGTAATCTGAGATTTTTCCTTCATACTTATCGTGCAATTGCGAAGTCATATCAACTTCTGCAGCTTCGGTTTCTTGGTTTTTATCAATGTAACCCGCTGCAAGCATATTTTGCAAGACAGTATCACGACGATTAGTAGAATCTTCTACAGATTTCAAGGGGTTATACAGTTCCGGTCCTTTGAGCATCCCTGCCAGAGTCGCAGCTTGATCCAGACTCACTTCTGATGCAGAAACTCCAAAGTATTTCTTACTCGCATCTTCTACACCCCACACACCATTTCCAAAATAGGCATTGTTAAGGTACATGGTTAAGATCTGATCCTTACTATATTTTTTTGTTAATTCTAAGGCAAGGAAAAATTCTTTTGCTTTTCTCTCGACAGTTTGATCCTGCGACAGATAGGCATTTTTAGCTAGCTGCTGGGTAATAGTAGATCCACCACCTGAACGTCCAGCAGTGACAATCGCCAAGAAGAAACGACCATAGTTAATCCCGTCATTTTTATAGAAAGAGCGGTCTTCTGTCGCAATAACGGCATTCTGCAAATTTTTACTGATATCAGTCAATTCAACATAAGTTCCTTTTTGACCAGACAAAGCACCAGCCTCTTTTTCTTCACGGTCAAAAATGATAGTCCGAGTTTTCAAGGCGTTTTGCAAATCGTTAACATTGGTTGACTTAGCTACAGCAAACAAATAGGTTCCAACTAGCAAGCCTGCACTCAAACCTAGTATAAGGACAATCTTTGTTAGATGATAACGACGCCAGAATTTTCGAATTGGACCTACTTGGGCTAATTTTTTTCGATCACTACGAGAGCGACGCAAGCTAGTAGACCCAGAATCCTCTGATTCACTTGTTTCTTTTTTAAAAAGAGAAAGAAATTTCTCGAATAATTTATCTAATTTCATGCGTTTATTTTATCATCTTCATCATAGGAAGACAAGAATTTAGCTATTTCCTATCCAAATAGGGCTTTTTTTGTTACAATATCTGTATGAAATTCACATTTACATTACCAGACTCTCTACCTCAAATGACGGTAAAGCAATTACTTGAGGAACAACTCCTCATCCCTAGAAAAATCCGGCATTTTTTGAGAATCAAGAAACATATTTTGATTAATCGGCGAGAAGTTCATTGGAACGAGATGGTAAGTCCTGGAGATGTTTGCCAATTGACTTTTGACGAGGAAGATTATCCCGAAAAAGAAATTCCTTGGGGCAATCCTAACCTCGTTCAAGAAGTTTATCAAGATCAACACCTGATTATTGTCAACAAACCAGAGGGAATGAAAACGCATGGTAATCAGCCAAACGAAATCGCCCTTCTTAACCATGTCAGTGCCTATATTGGCCAAACCTGCTATGTCGTTCATCGTCTAGACATGGAAACCAGTGGTTTGGTTCTCTTTGCCAAAAATCCTTTTATCCTGCCTATTCTCAATCGCTTACTGGAGAAAAAAGAGATTTCTAGGGAATATTGGGCACAGGTCGACGGACATATCAATAGCAAAGAACTTGTTTTCAAAGACAAAATTGGACGTGATCGCCATGATCGCAGAAAGCGAATAGTTGATACAAAAAATGGACAATATGCTGAAACACATGTAAGCAGATTAAAGCAATTTCCAAACAAAACTTCCTTGGTTCGTTGCAAGCTAAAGACAGGGCGAACCCATCAAATTCGTGTGCACCTTTCGAATCATAATCTTCCTATCCTGGGTGACCCTCTCTATAATAGTAAATCAAAAACAAGTCGACTTATGCTCCACGCCTTTCGACTGTCCTTTACCCATCCGCTTACTCTAGAGAAATTAAGCTTCACTACCCTATCAGATACTTTTGAAAAAGAATTAAAAAAGAATGGATGATAGCGTCATCCATTTTTTAATATTTTAAAAGCAAGACCAGAGGCCTTGCTTTTTATCGACTCATGAATTATTTAGCGATTTTTGCGAAGTATTCAAGAGTACGAACAAGTTGTGCAGTGTATGACATTTCGTTGTCGTACCATGATACAACTTTAACCAATTGTTTACCGTCAACGTCAAGAACTTTAGTTTGAGTTGCGTCAAACAATGAACCGTAAGACATACCTACGATATCTGAAGATACGATTGGATCTTCTGTGTAACCGTATGATTCGTTTGAAGCTGCTTTCATAGCTGCGTTCACTTCATCAACAGTAACGTTCTTTTCAAGAACTGCTACCAATTCAGTAACTGATCCAGTTGGAGTTGGAACGCGTTGTGCAGATCCGTCAAGTTTACCGTTCAATTCTGGGATTACAAGACCGATAGCTTTTGCAGCACCAGTTGAGTTAGGAACGATGTTTGCAGCACCAGCGCGAGCACGGCGAAGGTCACCACCACGGTGTGGTCCGTCAAGGATCATTTGGTCACCAGTGTAAGCGTGGATAGTAGTCATCAATCCTTCAACAACACCAAAGTTATCTTGAAGAGCTTTAGCCATAGGAGCCAAGCAGTTTGTAGTACATGAAGCACCTGAGATAACTGTTTCAGTACCGTCAAGAACGTCGTGGTTAGTGTTGAATACAACTGTTTTAACGTCGTTTCCACCAGGAGCAGTGATAACAACTTTTTTAGCTCCACCAGCGTGCAAGTGTTTTTCAGCAGCTGCTTTCTTAGCAAAGAAACCAGTAGCTTCAAGAACGATTTCTACACCGTCGTTAGCCCAGTCGATTTGTTCTGGATCACGTTCAGCAGAAACTTTGATGAATTTACCGTTAACTTCAAATCCACCTTCTCTAACTTCAACAGTACCGTCGAAACGACCTTGAGTTGTGTCGTATTTCAACAAGTGTGCAAGCATAACTGGATCTGTAAGGTCGTTGATACGAGTAACTTCAACACCTTCTACGTTTTGGATACGACGGAAAGCAAGACGACCGATACGTCCGAAACCGTTAATACCAACTTTAACTACCATTAGTGATTTCCTCCTTATGAAAATCATGAAATTTTTATTGTGAAAAGAGTAACTTGAATCACTACAAATCACCTTTCAACAAACCTATTATATAACTATTTAAGTTTAATTGCAAGTACGGGCGTTGTTTTTTGTCTACACCTCACTTATTTTTCTTTCTCCTTTGAAAGCCTATACTGCTATCTTTCTTTGTCTACCTAGTCATTTACCGGTTTCCTTCTAAAATGAAAAGTGAAAATAGCAAAGCTAAAAATTATTTTCAATCTTCCAATTTCACAAAAAAGAGACAGGAAATTCCTGCCTCTAGGCTGATAACAATTATTTACGGCGTCCTGGTCTTTCTTTGTAACCATAGTAAGAATCTTCGATGATTTCTTGCATATGGTCAACCATTGGAAGGCGTGGGTTTGCAGGCGAACATTGATCTTCATAAGCAAGGAAGGCCAATTCACGAGAATGTTCTTTCCATTCTTTTTCATCAATTCCTTGTGCTTTGAAGTTCATTTGGATACCTACGCGCTCACCAAGTTCGTAGACAGCTTTTGCGTAAGATTCAACCCCTTCTTCTGGAGTAGAAGCTGGAAGGCCAAGCATGCGTGCGATATCTTGGTATTTTTCATCTGCACGGTAGTAGTTGTACTTAGGCCATGTTGCTGTCTTAGCTGGACGTGTACCGTTGTAGCGGATGACGTATGGAAGCAAGATTGCATTTGTACGACCGTGGATTGTGTGGAATTGAGCACCAATCTTATGGGCCATTGAATGAGAAATACCTAGGAAAGCATTGGCAAAGGCCATACCAGCAATAGTTGAAGCGTTATGCATTTTTTCGCGTGAATGGAAGTCTGCATTCTTAACTGAGCTTTCAAGGTTTTCAAATACAAGCTTGATGGCTTGAAGTGCAAGACCGTCAGTGTAGTCGCTAGCCATTTGTGATACGTAAGCTTCAGTCGCGTGAGTCAATACGTCCATACCAGTGTCCGCAGCAACAAATCCAGGAACTGTCAATACCAAAGCAGGGTCTACGATTGCCACAGTTGGTGTCAATGAGTAGTCAGCGATTGGGTATTTACGGTTGTTTGCTTTATCAGAGATAACGGCAAATGGTGTTACTTCAGATCCTGTACCAGATGTAGTTGGAATCGCGATGAATTTAGTCTTCTTACCAAGCAACGGGAATTTGAAGGCACGTTTACGGATATCCATAAATTTTTGAACAAGGTCACGGAAGTCCACTTCTGGTTGTTCATAGAAGAGCCACATTACTTTAGCAGCATCCATTGGAGATCCACCACCAAGAGCGATGATTGTATCTGGTTTGAAGGCACGCATAATCTCAGTACCACGTTCAACTGTAGTGATATCTGGATCTGGTTCTACATCAGCAAAGATTTGGTAAACAACCTTATTGCGACGAAGGTCAAGTTGTTCGATGATACGATCAAGGAAACCAAGCTCTACCATGGCATGGTCAGTAACGATCATGACACGTTCAACGTCACGACATTTTTGAAGATATTGAATTGAATCACGTTCAAAGTATGTTTTTGAAGGAAGTTTCATCCATTGCATGTTATTTCTCCGTCTTCCGACTTTTTTGATATTCAAAAGGTTAATAGCACTAACGTTATCCCCAACTGAGTTACGTCCGTAAGAACCACATCCGAGTGTCAATGATGGCAAGAAGGCATTGTAAACGTCCCCGATACCACCGAAAGTAGAAGGTGAGTTACAGATAACACGAATAGCTTTAACAGCTTTACCAAATTCTTTAGTCAATTCTTCGTCAGCTGTGTGGATAGCTGCTGAGTGACCAAGACCGTTAAATTCAACCATTTGACGAGCTTTGGAAATACCATCTTCACGGCTTTCAGATTTCAAAACTGCGATAACTGGTGACAATTTTTCACGAGTCAATGGCTCGTTTTCACCAACTTCTTTACATTCTGCAGCAAGAATGTTTGTTCCTTCTGGAACTGTAAATCCTGCTTGCTCTGCAATCCAAGTTGCTGGTTTACCAACGATGTCAGCGTTCAATTTCGCACCAGCACAGTTTTTGCTGTTTGCTTTCACGCCGAAGCAGAATTCTTCAAGAAGAGCTTTTTCTTTTTTGTTTACAAAGTAAGTGTGGTAAGATTTGAACTCTGCTACAAATTCATCGTAAATTTCTTTATCAATGATAACCGCTTGTTCAGATGCACAGACCATACCATTATCAAATGATTTAGACATAACGATATCGTGTGCTGCTTGACGGATGTTTGCTGATTTTTCAACATAAGCTGGAACGTTTCCGGCACCTACCCCAAGAGCTGGTTTACCACATGAGTATGCGGCTTTAACCATGGCATTACCACCTGTTGCAAGGATTGTCGCAACACCTTCGTGGTTCATAAGGGCACTAGTTGCTTCCATAGATGGTTCAGTGATCCACTGTACGCAGTTTTCAGGAGCTCCTGCTTTAATCGCAGCATCACGAACGATTTGAGCTGCGTGAGCTGATGATTCTTGAGCTGATGGGTGGAAGGCAAAAACGATTGGATTACGTGTCTTCAATGAAATCAATGATTTGAAGATTGCTGTTGATGTTGGGTTTGTTGTTGGAGTGATACCACAGACAACACCAACTGGTTCAGCAATAAGAGTCAAACCTGTTACATCGTCTTCTTCGATAACGCCAACTGTCTTAGTGTGGCGCATGTTGTTTACTACGTGTTCACAAGCAAACAAGTTCTTAGTTGCTTTATCTTCAAATACACCACGTCCTGTTTCTTCAAAGGCATGTAAAGCCAATTCTCCGTGGGCATCCAAAGCTGCCACTGACGCTTTAGCTACGATGTAGTCGACCTGTTCTTGGTCGAGTTTACGCATTTCCTCAAGAGCAACTAAAGCTTTTTGCACCAAGCCATCGACATGCTTTTCAGCAGCGAGTTTCTTTTCTTCTGGTGTCACAGTTTTTTTATCAGCCATATTTTCCTCCATAGCTTTCAAGGATTGATATCCTTTGTTAATTTTTTCACAAGTTTATTATAACGCATTATTTCAACTTTGTAAACAGTTTCATAAACATTTCACAAAGAATTTTTTATTGTTTGTGAATTTTTTATCATTTTCTTTACTTATCAAGTTTTTTTGTTAGAGTTTGTGAAATCAATTTCAAATATTTTTTATTTCACAAGCTTGATTGGAAGAGGAGCTTGGAAAGAGATAGATTTTCTAGTAAGCGCTTACTTTTAGATGCTAACAATACCTCCTTTGATAAGGAGGCTTTATTTTTGTTGAAAAACGCCTTGTTTAAAAGTCCCTTCATAAACGACTCCTTGTTCTGTTGTCAGCTTTCCTTTTCCTTCAGCCTGACCATTTATAAAATCACCTTCGTAGGTCCAGCCTTCTTTAGATTGAAAGGTACCTTTTCCGTTGAAGGCTCCATTGTTGAAGCCACCTGTATATTGATCTCCATTTTGGAAGGTGATGGTACCTTGTCCATTCATTTTACCACGGACAAGACTGCCATCGTAAACAATCGTTCCATTATCAAGCTTTAGAACACCTTTTCCGGGAATATTTAGAAAAAAAACGAGTACGGCACAGAAAACAATCATAACTACTGCCAAAAGCTCTAAACGTGGACGAGTCAGATAGACACGATACTTTTCGTAAACATTCTTAAGATTTTCCACCTTCACTCTCCTTTTCTAAACGTTCTAACCAAGCTTGACAACCTTCTTGAACACGCTGATAGGTTTCCTCAAAATCTCCTGTATACCAAGGATCTGGAACACTTTCAGATGCGAATGAGTAAATCTTATCTTGACAATCTACTGGACACATCTGACGTAAGTCAGAAACATTTGAAGCATCCATGCCGATAATATAATCAAAGACTTCAAAATCTTCCTTACTAATCTGAAGCGATGTTTTGTCTTTGTCATAAGGAATATCATACTCTTGAAAAACCCCCTGAGTTCCCTTATGAATCGGATTACCATGTTCCCAAGAGGAAGTCGCTCGACTTTGGATTTCGTAATTATCTGTCATTGATTTCATAACAAACTCGGCCATAGGGCTGCGGCAAATATTTCCCAGACAGACAAAAACTAGTTTTTTCATCCCATTTCCTTTCTTTTATAGAAAAACGGGAGTTCGTGATCCCGTCTTATTTTTCAATTGCACCTTCGAGTGAAGCTGTTTCTTTAAGTGGTAATACTGTCTTGATAGCAGCTAGTTCAAAAGTCAAGTAAACCCCATCTACATCAAGAACAATTGTTTTCTTTTCTGTATCTACTTCATCGACTGTTCCATAAAGTCCACCGATTGTAATCACTTCATAGCCTTTTTGTAATTTATTCAAGCTTTCCATACGCTTTTGTGCTTGTTTCTTTTGAGAGCGTTGCGTAAAGAACATCAAGCCCACCATAGCCACAAGAATGATTAAAAATGTATATTGTGATTCCATTATATTCTCCTTTGTCTTTTACATAGGACTACTATATCAAATTTCAGTTACTTTTACAAGATTGTACCTTACTTTTCTAGTAAGAAAAAACCAGAGCTTGCGCCCTGATTTTTAGAATTATTTCAAGTTTTGAACGACTTTTACAAGATTTTCAACTGTAAAGCCATATTCTGCCAATACTTTTGGTGCTGGTGCAGAGGCTCCGAAGGTATCAATACCAAGAACAGCACCATCTAGACCAACATATTTGTACCAGTTTTGACTTGCACCCATTTCGACTGCAACACGACGGCGAACTGCATTTGGAAGAATTTCTTCCTTGTATGCTGCATCTTGTTTATCAAAGACATCTGTAGATGGCATGCTGACTACGCGGACTTTTGCGCCTTGACTAGCCAATTCTTTGGCAGCTGAGACAGCAAGATTGACCTCTGAACCTGTTGCAATCAAGATGGTATCAAAGTCTGCTGCATTTTCATAGACAACATAGGCACCTTTTGCAACCTTGTCGAAGTCTGTCCCTTCTTCAACAGTCAAGTTTTGACGGGTCAAGACAAGGGCAGTTGGTGTTTTTTCGCTTGTCACTGCAAGGTACCAAGCTGCTTGCGTTTCACGCGCATCTGCTGGACGGAAAACATTTAGATTTGGCATAGCACGAAGACCTGCTAAGTGCTCAACTGGTTCGTGAGTCGGACCGTCTTCCCCAACCGCGATTGAATCGTGGGTAAAGACATAAGTCACAGGAAGTCCTTGCAAGGCTGACAAGCGGACAGCTGCCTTCACATAGTCAGAGAAGACGAAGAAAGTTCCACCGTATACACGAAGTCCACCATGAAGGGCCATACCGTTCAAGATCGTTCCCATTGCAAATTCACGAACACCAAACTGAATGTTACGGTTCAAGCGATTGGCATCGTCTTGAAGTCCGTCAGTCTTGATATAAGTCATGTTCGAGTGAGCTAGGTCAGCTGATCCACCTAGGAAGGTTGGTAACTTAGCTGCCACAACATTCAAGGCATCTTGGCTTGAATTACGAGTTGCTTGAGAGAAGCCATTTTCTAATGCTGGGAAGTCTGCTGGAGTCACTTCAACTGGATCACGTCCATCAATAATAGCTTCTACTTCTGCAGCCAATTCTGGGTGAGCTTCTTTATAATCAGCAACTAATTTTGTCCAAGCTTCATAAGCTGATGCGCCACGGTCTGCAACATTTTCTTTGAAATCAGCATATACTTGTTCTGGGATTTCAAATGGTTCGTAGTCCCAACCAAGGGCTTGACGAGTTGCTGCAGTTTCATCTGCTCCAAGAGGGGCACCGTGTACAGCATTAGTTCCTTGTTTGTTTGGAGAACCGTATCCAATAACCGTCTTCACTTCAATCAAAGATGGTTTACCTGAAGCTTTAGCTGCTTCGATAGCAGCATGGATTGCTTCTAAATCTGTTCCATCTTCAACCAAGGCAGTATGCCAACCGTAGGCGTTGTAACGGTCACGAACGCTTTCAGTGAAGGAATCCTTTGTCTCACCATCCAAGTTGATGTCATTTGAATCATAAAGGACAACCAACTTGTCTAGTTTTTGCAAGCCTGCATATGAAGCCGCCTCACTTGAGACACCTTCCATCAAATCTCCGTCTCCACAGATAACGTAAGTATAGTGGTCAAAGATATTGTAGCCTTCGCGGTTATATTTGGCTGCCAAGAAACGTTCTGCTTGGGCAAAACCAGTAGCAGTTGAAATCCCTTGACCTAAAGGACCTGTTGTAGCATCAATTCCTGCTGTATGACCAAATTCTGGGTGACCTGGTGTTTTTGAACCCCATTGACGGAAGCTCTTAATCTCATCCATGCTGACATCTTCAAAACCAGAAAGGTGAAGAAGGGCATAAAGGAGCATTGAACCATGACCAGCTGAAAGAATAAAGCGGTCGCGGTTAATCCAGTTTGGTTGAGCTGGATTGATACGAAGTTGTTTTGTAAAGAGGCTGTAAGCCATCGGAGCCGCTCCCATAACCACACCTGGGTGACCTGAGTTGGCTTTGTTGATAGCGTCAATACCTAGGAAACGGATTGCATTAACAGAGAGATTTGACATAGAATTTCCTTTCTATTTGAGGTGATTATTGAATCACACATTCTATTTTACTATTATATGAAAAAATACATAGAATAGCAATTAAACAATTCGACGTAAATAAGTATTCTATTTGCTATCCTCTAGTAGCCTGATAATAGGGAAGTAAGCGTTCATAAGCATCTTCTAATTTTTCTAAAATCACTTCTAATGATTGATTTTCAATAAAAGAAACATCTGCTTTAACTAACACTTTTCGAACTTCCTGACTTCTCAACTTCTCACGTAAAGTACGACGATTTTCTTCGTTCACCTCCCACCGTTGACTTTGACCATCAGAGTAGGCTAGATAATAAATCCCTTCAACGGTTGGAATTTCTAAAACTTTGGCCTGCTTGCCTAAAGTTTGCTCATCTTTCTTGCGTTCGATAAAACTAACTTCTAGTGAGACTCCAAAATCAGAAGGATTCCCGTACAAACGTAAGGCTAGCATAGGCTCTGTCACTTGTCCTTCTCTCTGTAGATAGACCCAGAAATGTGGTCGCAAACGCTGCGCTTGATTCATCCACTGACTAGTTTGTTGGAGTTGCCATTCTGGATGATTTGCCTGAAAGGCTTTAGCCAATTCTGTAAAAGCCTTTCGGGCCTCTTGGCCTTTGTGGCGGAATTCCAGCATCTTCTCTCGTTCTTCTCCCGCTTTATCAGGATTACGGTACTGTAAACCAGCAAAGTCTAGATAGTCTCTTATCTTATTCAACATTAATTTAATCTCCTCCAGCTAGCAAAAAATCAGGAGAACCCTGATTTTGTTTATTCTGTATCTACAACGACATAGCGATTTGGCTCATCACCCTCAGAGTAACTAGTCACGCCATCCATACGTGAAATAATACGATGAATAATCTTGCGTTCACTATTTGACATAGGATCTGTTTGATGACTACGTCCTTCTTCTAAAACACGAGTCGCCAATTTTTGAGCATAGGTCTGCAAGACTTCTGCACGATGTTCAACATAATCATTGACATTAATAGTAATGTAGAAGGTTCTTGAATAGCGGTTATAAAGATAATTTTGAGCCAATAGTTGCAAGGCCTTCAAAACTTTACCATGATAACCAATAATACGCCCTGGCTCATTTGTATCAATTTGTAAATTGATGCTACGACGGTTATAATCATTTGAAATCGTCGCCTCAACGTCCATATCATCAATGATTGTCTGGACATAAGTCGTTACTTCCGTAGCTACTTGTTCAATGTCAAAGCTCGGTTCCACTTTTAAGCCCAAATCTTCTAATTCTTGACTTTCAGTTTGTTCAGCTTGACTCTCAACAATCGGAGTTTCTATTTCTTCCCCGAAACCAGATTCTTCAAGCTGTAATTCATTTAAAATCTCAATATGCCCAGTTTCTTCTAAAATGGTGTTAGCATGTTTTTCATTTTTCAAAATTTCAGCCTTAACTTCATCAGAAACCCCTTGGCCTTCTTCAATCTTTTTAATTGCTTCTACAACATGCCCTAAATCAACAGTCGCTTGACTGACTGTTTTGACTGGTTCATTTTGTTCGTTAATTTCTTTAGGAACACCCTTTACAGCCTGCTGATTAGCTTTAATGACCGTTGTTTCACTAATAGCTTCAATATCAACTTGAGCTGGTTTTTTACCAAATAAACCAAGAAAGCCATTTTTTTCACGAGAAATGACTTTGATGTGAGCCTTCAGTCTTGGGATATCTAATTCTTTCAATCCTTTCTGGATTGCTTCTTCAACAGTTGAACCTGTAAATACTACCATTACCAGATTCCTCCTTATTATTTCGTTTTCTGAGCCTTTTTCTTGGCTTTTCTTTTTCTATTTTCCAAATCTTTCTGTGCCTGAACTACCGCCTCGCGCTCTGCGATAATCTTGAATGGATTGTTCAAGAAATAGGTTTGCAAGACTTGATAAGCATTGGATACTGTCCAGTATAGGGCGACTCCACCTGGTGCATAAACTGCAAAGATAAAGATCAAGACTGGAATCCCATACATCATCGCAGTCGTAGCGCCATTACGCTCAGACAAAGCCTTGTTGGACAACCAAGTACTTAAAAAGGTAAATACAGCTGCTAAAATCGGAAGAACAAGGGTTGTATCCACACCACCAAGGTTAATCCATAAGAAATGACCTGTCTTTAAAAAGTCAACTCTTGATAGAGCTTGGAACAAGGCCAAGATAACCGGCATCTGAATCAAAATCGGCCAAAGAGAATCTGACTGTCTGACACCCATTTCTTTAAAGACTTTACGCATTTCTTGCTCTAGCTTAGTTCTGCTTTCCATATCTCGACCTGGATATTGTTCTCGAAGCGCCTTAATACGTGGTTGAGCTTCCTGCATTTTTCTGGAAGCCACCATTTGCACTTGAAAGACTGGCAAAAGCAGTGTACGAATCAAGACCGTAAAGAGGATAATCCCCACTCCAATACTGATATCAAATGATAAAAAGCGAATGATTTCAGCAAAGAAGTAAACAAATTTACTCCAAAAATCAGCCGAATCGGCTGTAATATCGCTAGTTGCCCCATTAGTCGCACAGCCTGTCATGATCAATAGGGACAGTCCTAGCAGACTAGTCAACTGTAGTTTCTTTTTCACTCCCATTTCCTTCCTGGTAAATCTTTGATAATTTTAATACGTGGAGTAGATTTTTCTCCATCTCTGCGTATCCCAAGGTTTCGACTCCTTTTCGAGCAATGACAACAAAGTCGACATCTTCTACCAGACCCCCTTTTGCATTCTGGATAATATGTCTAATCCGTCGCTTAATTTGATTTCTAGTGACGGCATTCCCAAGTTTTTTGCTAACTGATAGACCTACTCGAAAATGGTTTTTCTGGTTTTCTAGTTGGTAGACAACAAATTTGCGATTGGCAAAACTTGTCCCTTCCTTGAAAATTGCCTTAAAATCTTTCTCTCTTTTTACACGAAAGTTTTTCTTCAAAACTCAACTCCATCTATTAAATTACTACTATTATACCATATTTTTCAAAAAAGCCAATCATAGCAAGGTTTTGGACATTTCCATCAGAAAAAGAAGCTGGAAAAATCTCTTTTCCAACTCCTTGTACGGAATATTTTTACTAGTTTTACTTATTTTTTCAAGCGTTCAACGTCACGGGCAATAACTAGCTCTTCATCTGTTGGAATAACCAATACACGGATCTTCGCTGCCTCTGTTGAGATGTCTCCTGTCACACCAAAGACGTTCTTTTCTGGGTCAACATCACAACCAAACCAAGAGATACCTGAGATAACATCTTCACGCACATTTGCAGCATTTTCACCGATACCTGCAGTAAAGATAATAGCATCTGCTCCATTTAAGACTGCAAGGTATTGACCGATATGTTTTTGAATACGGTCAACATACATTTCATAAGCCAAAGTGGCATCGTGATCCCCTTCTTTCATAGCAGCAATCACATCACGCATATCACTAGATTTACCTGAAACCCCCATCAGTCCTGATTCACGATTAAGGACGCGACTAATGTCTTCAGGCGTGTTAAAGTCCTCTGTATATTGCATTAAGTAAGGAATGATAGCTGGGTCAATATCTCCTGTACGTGTTCCCATCATCACACCACCAAGTGGAGTGAATCCCATTGAAGTATCAACAGATTGACCACCCTTAACAGCTGTGATAGAAGCTCCATTACCAATATGGCAAGTAATCAATTTCAAGTCTTCTAATGGACGGCCCAAGAGTTTTGCAGCTTCTCCTGCTACAAACTGGTGACTTGTACCGTGGGCACCATATTTACGAACCTTGTTTTCTGTGTAATATTTTGTTGGTAGAGGATAGCGATAAGCTTTCTCTGGCATACTTGTGTGGAACGAAGTATCAAAAACAACTACACTGGTAATGTCTGGCAACAATTCCTTGAAGGCACGAACACCTGCTGCATTGGCTGGATTGTGGAGAGGAGCCAACAAGCTCAACTCTTCAACTTTTTCTAAAACATCTCCCTCAACGACTGTTGATTCTTTGAAATATTCTCCACCTGCAACAACACGATGTCCAACACCTGTAATCTCGTCATAAGCCTTGATAATATCGAAACGAATCAAATCATCCAATAAAATTTTAACAGCTTGTGTATGATTTTCGATATCCAAAATTTGTTGTTCAGAACGGCCATCAAATTTTACAGTTGAAATTGAATCTTTCAAACCGATACGTTCAATCAACCCTTTCGCCAATACTTTTTCTTCTGGCATTAAGTATAATTGCCATTTCAAACTTGAACTTCCTGCATTGATTGCAATTGTTTTTGTCATAACATGATACCCCTTTTTAAGCGTTTTCATCTATTATAACAAAATCTATTTTATATTTCAGTACCTTGAGTCCATTTTTGAAAATTTTCTTTAAATTTCATTAAAACACTTGCATCTTGCAAGCTAGCAAGCGGATAAACAAAAGGATCTACTGCTGTTTCACTTTTCTTCTGTAAGATAAAAATCGTCTTGGATTGTTTAGCACTGGCAAAAAGATTTTCAGGCAGACTGATCATGGCAACCAGACTCGCTTCCTCTTTCAACCACCCTTTCAACAAATCACTCTGAGGACTGGTCAACAAATCACTCGGAGAGAGAAAAATAGCGTATCCATCTGACTTGAGATACTTAAGGCCTTGTTCCATGAGCAAGTGATGGGCGTAAGTATGTTCTTGGCTAGAAGCAACTTGATGACGCGACGCAACGGCGTCATCAGGATAATAGCCAACAGGCAAGTCGCTGATGACCACGTCGCTTTCTTTGAGCATTTGTGGACGAACGGCATCTCCTTGGACAAAGCCAGCCTGCAAACCAATTACATCTGCCATACTAGCCGCCAAATCAATCAGTAAATCATCCACTTCCATTCCCAAGTAATCCACCTTTTTATCAAGCGAGGTCAAGAAAGTAGCGCCTAGAATTCCCATCCCAGAACCCATTTCGAGGACCGTAATCTCCTTCTCTTTAAACAACTCTTCCACAATAAACACCAAAAGTAAAGCAATAACATCCGGTGTAAATTGGTGATTGGCCTGTAGGGGCTCTGTCTGCCCAGCCTTCATCAAGAGAAACTGGTAGGTCTTGAGCCATTCTTCTTTGCGAAGCGCTAAGCGTTTAAGGGCCTGATTGTTTTCCTTGACCTGCTCTAACTCAGTCTCACCATCCAAATAGATGCTATTTTGCTCCACCAAGGCGTCATAAAAGTTGGTCGCCAAGTCACTTTGGATGCCTTGGACATTCTCTAGTAAATAAGTATAAGCTTGTTCAATTTTTTCAAAATCCATATTCCTATCTTATCAAATTTCCATTCTTTTTTCCATCCTTATAGAAAAATCACTCCCTGACTAGGCGAGTGATTTTTGGGCTACTGTTAAAAAGAGTTCTGAGTAATTTCCTTGAAACAGGTCTTCAGCGCTATAGAGGATCTGACTATGCACAGATGAAAAACCAAACTGGGTTAGCTTGTTTTCCAGTTCAACCAATTCAAATCCATGATGGTTAGCTTCTGTCTTGGTAAAATCAGCAAGTAGGAGTTGTCCATCTTCCTTCAAATGTTGATGAAACAGTGAGAGAGCTGCATCCAAATCAATATGGTGAAGAACCCGACTAACGACAATAATATCAAACTCTTGCTTCAAGGGATTTTCCAATAAATCTTGCTCCATAAACTGGATATTCTTGATGTCTTGCTGCTCCGCTTTCAAACGAGCTTGCTCCAGCATTTTCTCAGAAATGTCTACAAGAGTGACAGACTTAGCCTGCTTGGCTAGAGGCAAGGCTAATAGACCCGTCCCTCCACCGAAATCCAGAATTTCTTTGTCTGATAGAAGATCGATCTGTTTCTCGACCGCTTGACAAACCAAGTTTGCGAGGAAGATGTTTTTAGGAGAATCGAAAGTTTCTGCTTTGTGATTAAAATCATGTTTCATGCTTTTAGTTTAGCACAAAGTATCTTAATTGGCTAGGAATTCTCTTTCTTTTCAGACTTCTTTTCTGATTTTTTCTTCTCCGCTTTTTCGATTGGATCAGTCGCTACCTCTTCCTTTTTATCCGTTTTCTCTTCTTTGATTTTGACTGAAGGAAATAAGAACTCATATTGGCTCCTCGGCGTGCGAACCCTTGTCACCAAGTTTGTTTTCTTATTTTGATAGCTCACCTGACCCAGATTAAAGGCCTGTTCCCCACTTTCTTGCTCAACCTTATCTTTGGCTCGTTTTGCCATGGCAAAAGCGACCAGCTTTTCTTTATTTAAAGCGTAGTCTTGATAGTGGGTGACTTGTCGATTCAAATAAAATTGTAACAAAAGACTAAAGATGGCTGCCATAGTGACTGCATAGAGGAGAACACTTGCCTTAACTTTTTTCTTTTTCCACACGATATATGAACTCCCTTTCTAAGCCTTTTTGGAACTGGAAATGAAAACGCACCAACTGATTGTCCTCTGTAATCTGCGCAGATTTGAGTCCATAAATCATAGGCTGATATCCTCGTCCACTGGCATCTGTTTTACGAAAATCGTCTGACTTGGACTTACCGATAGCGATGTCCTTGCCATCCTGCTTCATATAAATGCGATTGCCTTCCACTTTTTCAAACTGCGAACGGTCTAATTCTGCCTCCAACTGGTCCACAAACAGGAGCCACTCCTTTTGGTCGCTTTGCTGCTGATAGCGAACTTCTGAAATGAGAAGCTGACTCATGGCCTGAAAGAGGAGTAAGCTTCCACTGATGACAATAAGGGCGATCAGGGATTCTAATAAGGTAAAGGCCTTGACCTTATGGCTCTTTGATCGCCAACAACTGTTCTGAACCATGGTAGACCTCCAATCCCTTTTCACTAGAAAACACCTGAATCTCAACTCCATTTATGTTTACCTGATTTTGACCTGTCTGTAAGGCCATCTTAGCTACCCTCAAGACTTCTTCCTTTTGCAAGATTTTTGCTTCTTCTTGCCTATTTTTATGAATTTGTCCCAAAAGTAGAGTCGCAATGCTGGCAAAGATAGCTAGAGCGACTACTGCTTCCAGTAAAATCACTGCCCTAATTTTTTGTTTCCTTAATGCGTTTAATTTTTCCATTTCCTAGATATAATTGATAACGAATCATTCCTTTACTGGTCTGAAATTCAACCTTAGCCAGAGACGAATTGCCCCCAGCTCGGTCAAATGTGATACTTTGTCGCGATGGTGCCTGAATTCCTTTAGGAACTGTCAGCTTTTGACTGCCGTTAGTGATTGTCTGCCCATCTAAGTTCAGACTAGTCTTTTGCTGACTAGCTACACTGCGTTTTTGGGTTTCCCGATAGAGTTCTTCAAACTCCATAAAGAAAATCTGTTCCTCTACCGCCGCAAAAGTGGACTGAACAGAGCCGGACAAGCCCAAGGCAAGGATACTCACAAGACCCAAAACCAATAGGCTTTCCAGCATGGTAAAGGCCTTAATCTGCAACGGTTTGACTGGTATTTTGTTTAGCATGGTATTCTTTATAAGCTTTAGCCTGTTCTTCTGTGATTCGCCCATCTGCTTGTAACTTACTTAGGCTAGCATCTTCATTTTTATCTAAGCTATAAAGCTCTGCCTGGCTTTCTACCACCTTAACAACAGCAGCTTTTCCTTTGTCGTTGACTGCTTCTTTTTGCTTGGTCAGATTAGGTACAAAGAGCAAGAGAAGCACGCTGATGATGAGCAAGACCACCAACATCTCCACAAGTGTGAAAGCTTTCACCTTCGCTTTTTTCAAGAATGTCATCATTTTTTTCATTTTAAAAATTTACCTCCATATTTTGATACATGGGCATGAGCATTGCCGCATAAAGTAAAACGATAATCAGAGCCACAAAGATAAAGACCAGTGGCTGCACCAGATTCATGGTGCGATTGACTCGGGTAAAAAAGGCTTCCCAAGTTTTTTCAGCATAGATTTCCAACTCACTACCCAGCTTGGACTTGACTTCTCCATACTCGATAATGAGGCTCAACTCCTTTTTAAAAAAAGGATAAGTTGCTATGGTTTGAGAAAATTCCCGACCATTTTGTAGGGATTGAGCTAAGTCTTGACCGATTTCTTTAAAGAGTTGGGAACCTTGTTCCTGCATCATCTGAAAAATCTGCGTCAACTCCATCCCCTGCGAAATCATATTGCCCCATTCACGCGCATAGTAAGCTGTCAGATAGGTCTGCACAAAAATTCCAAAGAAGGGAAAACGTGCTAAGATAGAAAAGACCCGCATCTTAGAGCTTCTTTTATAAAAAGTGAGTGCTAAAAGAATACCTACTGAAACAAACCCTACCATTCCTAGAAAGATTTGTGGCAGATTGCCGATAATTTGGGTGGCAATATTGCTACTATCCAGTTGTGGTAGTAGGTAGTTACGCAGTCCCAGCATAATTAAGAGAAGAAAGCCCAGCAAAATCAAGGGATAGGTCGCTACTTCAATTAATTTTTTCTTGACCTTGGCCAGATTGTCTAGATACTCTTCTATTTTTCCCAAACTCAGGTGGAGATTTCCATGAACTTCAGCTAGGGATAACTGAGTGACAATGGCACTTGAAAAGCCCAAACTTTCCATCATTTCTGAGAATGATTTCCCCTGAGACAAACCTGTGCGCATCTGGGTCACGCACTGCTTGTCCAACAAGGCACTCCTATCTAAAAAGGAGATTGTCTCCACCAGATGAAAACCGCTAGAAAAGAGATTGTTAAACAGGGTGATGATATTTTTTTGTTTAACTGTAGCTAATTTTTTCCGTTTCAGCCTGAAAACTTGTGATATGTCCATCTTTAAGAAGCTGGTCAATCTGTTCATTCCAGCTAGTTGGCTGGTGTTCTTGATAGTCTTTGTTTGCAAAGTCAACAATTCCTCCTCCCCCGATCAATCTCTGATAGCAGACTCCTTGCAGAACGACTGCCAATTCCTCCTCACTCACACCCAACTCCAACAGGCGTTCATAAACACCTCGGATACTCTTGGCATGAATGGTTGAAAAGACTGTCGCCCCTGTCAGACTGGCTCTGACCACTGCACGCGCTGTCTCGCTGTCCCGAATTTCTCCGATAATCAAGAGATCAGGACGATGACGCAAGGAAAGTTTGATTAGATTTTCATAGGTTAGTCCAATCGCTTCATTCAACTGTAATTGGAGCATATCCTCTTGTTTGATTTCTACCGGATCTTCAATGGACATGACTTGCTGTCCTTTAAAGAGGGACTTGACCAATTCGTGCATCAAGGTTGTCTTACCACTCCCAACTGGACCAGCAAAAAGATAGAGTCCTCGTTGCCTGTACTGCTTGCCCAATTCTTCAATATCCTGAAACCAAAAATGCAAATCCTGCTCCTCATCGTGCAACAAGCGAATAACTAAACTCTCATGCCCTCGATAATCGCCTACGGTAGATAAACGTAGGGACGCCATCTTATCGCAATAGGCATAATCGCAGGAACCCAGCTGACTACGTCGCTTTTCCCCTACATTCATACCAGCCACAAACTTGAAATGACTGATGACGGCCGCAAATTTTTCAAAATCATAACAACCAATTTTACAACGCTCGTCTCCTACCCTCATATGAAGCTCATAGGCGTCGAGCTTAGGGACAAAATAAATATCCTGCGCCCCTTTTTTCCGGGCCGAACGAATAATTTCTTGTGCAATTTCTTGAACCATACTTACCTCCTCACCTATACTATTCGCAAAGATTTGGAAAAAATAAAAAAGCAACTCCCAAAAAGTTACTTTTTCTCTATTTTAATTTCATACGGCAAGAACGATGCCTTTCCTGACCAGTTTGTTTTTCATAGCCTGGGCGTAGTTTTTCATCTGGAATAACCTGCTCATCCTGCAAAAGAGCCAAAGAATGGTATTGTTGTAAATACTCATCACATTCATCGCACCAGCGTTGGTCTTCTGGGTCCCAAAAAATGGTCATCAAGTCGCTTCTGCTTTTATAAAGAGGGGATTCTTGTTCCAATCTAAACCAGCAAGTTTTGTAGTATTTGAGAGCATCATAATACTGGTCAAATTTTCTACTTGCTACAATATCTTCTTCCCAACCTTCTAAGAACCACCACGGTTCAAAATCTCCGTACATTTCTATAACACGATACATATTCATTCCTCTGTACCGTATATTATAACCAATTCTGCCAAACAAGGAAAGTAAAATGCTCATTTCTTAATTTTTTTGATAAAAAATCCAGCCATCCTATGATGACTGAATTTCTATTTGCTTATGTTCCAAAATCTTGTTACTACCTAGGCTTCAGAAATATCGTTTTCGATAATGACTTTGATTGCATGGTGGTCTGCTGCTTTACTGAAAACTTCATAAGCTTTTTCAATTTCACTGAGTTTGAAATAATGAGTTACCAATTTTTCTGGTTCAATCTTATGACTTTCAAGAGCTTTCAACAATTGTGGAGTGGTATTTGTAGATACCAAACCAGTTGTTACATTGATGTTGCGAATCCAAAGTTTGTCCAAATCGAATTCGACTGGTTTACCATGCACACCACAGTTGGCAACCGTTCCGTCTACACCGATAATCTTTTGACAGAAATCAAATGTTGCAGGAATACCAACAGCTTCGATAGCAACATCCACACCACGACCATCTGTCAAATCATAAATTTCTTTAATGGCTTTTTCAGGGTCTGAAGAATTAATCTTATGAGTCGCACCAAATGATAGGGCAGTTTCCAAGCGGTTATCGTCTAAGTCCACCATAATCAATTTAGCTGGTGAATAGAATTGAGCTGTCAAAAGAGCTGCTAAACCAACTGGACCTGAACCAATAATGGCTACGCTGCAACCAGGTTCTACTTTCCCTTTTAAGACACCAATTTCATATCCAGTAGGCAGAATGTCTGATAGCATAACCAAGGCTTCGTCTGACAAGTCTTCTGGAGTATGGTAAAGAGTGTTATCTGCATGAGGGACACGTAGATATTCAGCCTGCATACCATCAATCAAGTGACCGAAAATCCAGCCCCCTTCGTCTTCACAATGGGCATAAATTCCTTTTTTACAGTAGTAGCATTTACCACAGGCACAGACACAAGAAATCAAGACCTTATCGCCTTTTTTGAAGTTCGAAACTCCTTCCCCAACTTCTTCAACAATCCCAATCCCTTCGTGGCCAAGAATGGTACCACTTTGGCAAGCAGGAACATCCCCTTTGATAATATGGAGGTCTGTTCCACAAATAGTAGTTTTTACGATACGCACAATAGCGTCTGTTGGCTTGCGAATAACTGGTTTGTCTACATCAACAAAAGAAGCAAGTCCTGGTTTAACATAAGTATAGGCTTTCATAAAGCACTCCTCCGTTTTTTATTTGTACTATTTATAATATAATTGTAAGCCTTTTCATTTGTTTGTTCAAGATTTTTTGTGATTTTTTTAACTTTTTTATTTACCGGTAAAGTAATATAGATAAAAAAGCAGAAGCTAATCTCTAACTTCTGCTTTCTATCTTATGCTTGATAACGTTTCACACCATCTAGGTAGGTTGCTACCAATTCCAAATCTTTATCTAGTACGATAAAGTCCGCATCATAGCCTTCACAGATTTGACCACAGACATCGTCAATGTGAACAGATTTAGCTGGGTTGAGGCTGGCCATCATGACTGCTTCATGCGGATTCGCAATACCCCACTCGACTACATTTCTCATACCATCTTTAAGTTTGAGGATAGAACCTGCCAAATTACCAGTAGATTTGAGACGTGCAGTTCCATTTGCTACTACAACAGGGAATTCTCCCAACATATAGTCACCGTCTTCAAGCCCACCAGCTGTCATACAGTCCGTAATAAGAGCGATGTTTTCTGTCCCCTTTTGCTTAAGTAAAATCTCACAAGCTTTTGGATCTACGTGATAACCATCACAAATCAATTCTGCGTAAGTATGTGGGAGCTCATACATAGCTCCTACCATACCTAGTTCGCGGTGTGTTAAACCACGCATCCCATTATAGGCATGTACCCATACACTAGCTCCAGCATCAACTGCCTTCTTAGCTTGTTCAAATGTCGCATCTGAGTGTCCAAGTGCAACTGTCACACCTTCACCTGTAATAGTACGTACAAAATCTTCCACCCCATCACGTTCTGGTGCAATAGCGATTTTATTTAGCATCCCTTTTGCAGCATCCTGCCAAGAATGAAACTCCTCAACACCCGGGTCTCTCATATAAGTTGGATTTTGTGCCCCCTTAAAAGTTTCTGTGAAATATGGACCTTCATAATAAATCCCACGAATCTTAGCACCTGTTGCTTCTTTATAATGGTTTCCAAGATTTTCAGTGACTGCAAGCAATTGCTCATAAGTGGCTGTTAAAGTTGTGGGCAAGAAACTGGTAACACCGGTACTAAGAAGTCCTTCACTCATAGTATGCAATGTACCTTCAATGTTGTTGTCCATCACATCTACACCTGCATATCCATGAATATGAGTATCCACAAGACCTGGTGCAATGCTATAACCAGTATAGTCAAGAACCTCTGCTCCTTCAGGAATTTGATCCACATGTTTCCCAAATTTGCCATCAACAAGTTCTAAGTACCCACCGCGACGAATGCCAAATGGATAGAAAAACTGATCCGCTTTAACGTAATTAGGCATAATAATGACCTCCTTAAAAGATTACTTTTGATATTTATTATGTCAATTACATTATAAACCTTTCTGATTCATTTGTAAATGGTATAGACCTATTTTTTAGAGATATTTTAAAAGAGCTGGATTTCTCCAACTCTTCTCTTTTTAATACAAGTTATTTTGATTTGACTGGCTTGTCTTGAGCTGTTTGCAAGGCTGTAGCAATGGTATCTGCATACAATTTAGCTCCTGCTTCAATCTTACTATTGTCACTTCCAAAATGGACTTGGTCTGTTCCAGTCCAGATCTCTGGATGCTCTTTCGCAACTTGGTTCCAATCTGCTATCGTGATGTAAGGAGTCTTCTCTGCCAATTCTCTCATATAGGCAGCCTCTTTCTCAACGATTGCATAGGTCTCTTTTGTCTTATCTCCCTCATAAGGAGTCACCAAAACCATATGGTGGCCCTTAGGAAGATTTTTTACGATACTATCCCAGTCTTCCTTGTAATTTTCAGGATTATTTACCCCAGTTGCAATAACCACCATCTTTGGTAGAAATTTATTCTGGCTATTGTTGAGCATGATTTCGTTGGCGGTCTTGGTTGTTCTGCTGACTTGTGCATTAATCTGTGCTCCAGGAAGGGCTGTCTGCAAGGCTGTATTAGCTCTTAGTGCTACCGAATCACCAATTAACATAGTGCCATCAGCAATTCCTAAACTATCAGCTTCTGCTCGTTCTGTCATCACCTTGGTCTGGCTAATATTTGTTGCAGCTTGCTTCAAGCCATTGACAGTTAAGTCTGTCTCAAAAGCTCCCACTTGTGGTGCCAGCAAAGTTACTAAGAAGACAATGAAGGCCAAGATTCCAGTACTTGCTGCAAGGATTGTGTGAATATGAGGCAGGGGACGAAGGGCTTGTATAATAGGTGTGTTCTTTCCCGCAATCCAAGGTTCCAGCACATAAAATGACAGGCTGGCAAATCCATAAGAAAAAAACAAAGTCAGTAACACAGCAAGAAGATTTGATGTCAACTGTGAGAAAATGATATAGAAAGGCCAATGGAAAAGATAAACCGCATAGCTAGTATCCGCTAAAAAGCTGATCATCTTTGGCTCCTGCATGTTAGGAGTCTTTTCATGTAAGACACGCGCCGCCAGAATCATAGCAAGGGCTGCAAGGCTGGCAAGCAAGAAGCCCATAAGATAGGCAAAGAGATAGGTAAATTTGACAAAGAAGGTCAAAATGAGTAAGAATCCAAAACCTCCTCCAAAAACCAAAAGGGTCTTGCGTAAATCCCAGATTTTATCCAATTGCTTAACTAGGGAAGTCGTCTGACGAACGCCTACAATCGTTGCTAACACACTTCCCAAAAAGAATGGATAGATATGAGTTAAACTGGAGAAGTAAACAGAAGAATAAGAAGTTACTAGAAAACTACCAATAAACATAGAGAAGAAGCTGATCAAGAAGGCAGCAGCAGACAAGAGAAAGACCATTCCCTTCAACTGACCATTTGATTTAGCCTGTTTGGATAAGAACCAAACTGCCAAGCCCCAGAGGATATAGTAGTGAACCTCAACAGCCAAGCTCCAATTATGAACAAACAAATGAGGAATGAACTGAGATTCATAACTTCCTCCTGTTAGAAGTTCATAGAAGTTGGTCATGAAGCCTAAGACACCCGCAATTTGACCCCCAATTCCAGCCACATAATCTTGGCGAACTAGAAAGGTAAAGGGCATGGTTACCAAGACCATCAAAACCACAGGTGGTACGATACGATAAAAGCGTCTCCTAAAAAATCCAACCAAATCAATTTCATGATTTTTAGAAAATTCTTCGATAAGTAGAGCTGTAATCAGGAAACCTGAAAATGTAAAAAAGACATCTACCCCGAAAAATCCTCCAGGAAAGATCGTCTGAAAGAAATGATACAAGAGTACCAAAAGTAAACCTGTAATCCTAATCAAGGAAAACCATTTAATACGCATACGAGTTTATTCTCCCTTTCATTGTACACTTTATTCTATCAAAAAAAGAAGAAAAATCCCAAGAGAAAACTTAGGATTTTTAGCTTATATCTATTCCAGTTTAAAAATTACGGCCTGACTTATTATAGCCATATTTTTCTACAAAATACTCACGGAATTCTAAGAGATTGTCATCCATGATGGCTTGTCGCACTTGCTTCATCAGGTTAAGCAAGAAGTAAAGATTGTGATAGCTAGTCAAGCGGATACCGAAGGTTTCATCAGCCTTGAGCAGGTGACGAAGATAAGCGCGTGTATAGTTCTTACATGTGTAGCAATCACACTCAGGATCTAGTGGCGTAAAGTCCTCAGCAAACTGAGCATTTTTGACAACCAAACGACCTTGACTGGTCATACAAGTTCCATTACGAGCGATACGAGTCGGTAAGACACAGTCAAACATATCCACCCCACGAATCACCCCATCAATCAAGCTATCTGGCGCTCCCACACCCATCAAATAGCGAGGTTTGTTTTCAGGCAACAATTGGGTTGTAAAGTCCAAGACCGCATTCATCTCTTCGTGGGTTTCTCCCACTGCCAAACCACCTATAGAATAACCTGGGAAATCCATGCTGACAAGGTCATGAGCTGATTGGCGACGCAGGTCTTCAAATCCAGCCCCTTGCACAATTCCAAATAACCCTTGGTCATGCGGACGACGATGAGCCTTTAAACCACGCTCAGCCCAACGGCTGGTACGCTCGATTGATTTCTTAACGTAGTCGTATGGTTGATAAAACTGAGGACATTCGTCAAAGGACATCATGATGTCTGAGCCCAGATTGTTCTGAATAGAAATGGCTTTTTCTGGTGATAGGAACATCTTAGAACCATTGAGATGGTTTTTAAAGGTTACCCCTTCTTCTGTGATATTGCGGCTATCTGCTAAGGAATAAACCTGAAAACCACCACTATCTGTCAAAATAGGCTGGTCCCAATTCATGAACTTGTGGAGACCACCTGCGCGTGCGATGAGTTCATCTCCAGGACGAAGCCAGAGATGATAGGTGTTTGACAGGATAATTCCCGAACCCATCTCCTTCAATTCTTCAGGCGACTGAGTTTTGACAGTGGCTTGTGTCCCAACTGGCATAAACATAGGTGTTGGGAAGGTACCGTGGGGAGTGATGATTTCTCCCAGACGAGCTCCTGTGTGTTTTTCTTTCTTAATCAAACGATATTTGATTGGTGAATCTGACATTTTTTACCTCCGAAGCTGGAAAAGACAGTCCCAGTTCATACTTTGTGCCCAAGGGCATACTGTATGATTTTATCAAAAAAAGGAGGAACTGTCACGAACTATGGTATAATGAGAGAATGAAATACCCAAAAATTGATTTAAAAACCGTTCGTCTGCAAGCCAGACAATTTCAGGCTGAAAATCCCCGCCTCTTTCTCGTCTATCTCTTACCTAGCATGCTGGTCATCTTGTCTGGCTTCCTCAATCCCTTAGAGCGTATCAACGAAGCAATTTTAGAACAACCCTTTTTAAGCGTGTTTGGCCATGTATTCCAAGCCTACCTCTTTCCATTATTAGTTTCCTTTATCGGAACAATACTTCTAACCAGTTCAGTCTATACAACACTGAAACTCATCAAGAATCCTGATACAGGACTATCCGTCAAAAATAGTCTCACACTCTTTAACGAAGAGCACTTTTCACAAACCTTTTTGACTCTCCTTCTCAAACGTTTCTATCTCTTCTTATGGAGTATTCCTAGTTTGCTTGGAATTTACTTTCTTTTTTACAGTAGCTTTCTAGCAAAGAAATTCGTTGTCCTTCATCCTGAATTTCCCAATTTGGATCTCTCGTCAATTGAAACCGAGCACTTCCTCATGATCTTTGGTCTTTACTTTCTAGCAAGTATCCTCTTGATGATTATAGGAAATAGTCTCTATATTCCACAATACTATGCCTATTCGCAGGTAGAATTTCTCCTCTGTGACACCCTCGACTTGGGACAAGCCAAACCAGGACAAATCCTTAAAACCAGTCGTTTCCTGATGAAAGGCTACAAATTTCAACGTTTTATTCTAGACCTACAACTCCTTCCTTGGTACTTCCTCAATTGGATTACCTTTGGAATTGCTAGTTTCTCACTCCTACCCTACATTCAAATCAATAAAATAATTTTCTACCGAGCAGTATTGGCTCGAAAACGTCCAAAAGCTTGAAGGTTTTCCCCTCAAGCTTTTTTCTATCAATGAGTTTCTCCACCTACCAACTTGATATCCTGATCCCCATGTTCTATCATGGCGCCGATTGCTGCTTCTATCCCTCGCCTAATATCCACTAAACTCATAGCTGGAGTAGTCGGTCGATTCACCACCTGTTCCATCATATAAGGAATATGCATAAAACCTGCCTTAACATGTGGAAATTTCTTTTCTACCAAATAGAGGACCTGATACATCAAATGATTGCAGACAAAAGTCCCTGCCGTATTGGAAACAGAGGCCGGCAAGCCCTCTTTTTTTATAGCTTGAACCATCGCTTTAATCGGCAAACTGCTAAAGTAGGCCGAAGCACCATCTGGACGAATAGGACGGTCAATCGGTTGATTACCTTCGTTATCCGGGATACGTGCATCGTCTTGATTAATGGCCACTCGTTCAGGCGTCAAGCTAGACCTTCCACCTGCTTGGCCGATACAAAGGACAAAGTCAGGTTGATAACGGTCCATCTCTTCTTCCAATACTTGAGCCGATTTGTGAAAGACTGTCGGCACTTCTAGCCAACGGACCTCAGCACCATGGATTTCAGCTGGTAAACCTTTAATGGCCTCCAAAGCTGGATTGACCTTTTCCCCTCCAAAGGGCTCAAAACCTGTCACTAATACTTTCATTTCTAACTCCTCAAAACAAATTCAATGAGACTTTTTCTTAAAAACAAGTATAACATATTTCCCTTATTCTGGAGTGAAAAGGACTAGAGAGGCTAGAATTGATTTTTGAGTTTATTTAAAGAATAAAATACTAATCAAGGCCAAAATAGCTGGTCCACCTTGCTTCAAAATAATTTTCTTATCTGCTGTTAAAGAACCATAAGCCGCAGCACCAATCACAAATAAAACAAAAATAGTCACAATTTCTAAATTCTGTGAGAAATAAATTCCATACAAGAGAAAGACTCCTAGCAAAGCATTATGAATCCCTTGATTTTTAAACAATGAACTTACTGACGGACGAGCCAGTTCTTCCTTGTCCATGTTAAAGACACGACTAGTCGCTTCTGATTGCGTTGCAATACTTTCCAAATAAAAAATGTAAAAATGTTCGAAAGCAACGATTGTTGCTAAAATGGTTGTCATAATTGACATATTTTTCTCCTTAGATCTCTATATTCTCAATACCCAAAACCAATTTATTTAATAAACGGCTGAGTTCTGTTCTTTCAGACTCTGTTAAGATACTTTCCATCTCTTGCTTAACCTTGATATGCTGCAGAGGTGGATTCACCACTAATTGCTCCTTAGCATACTTCGTAGCCTCTACCAACACTTCTCGCTGATTTTCAGGATTACGATGACGCTCCACCAAACCTTCCTTTTCCAGAATTTTGAAATGTCGGGTCAAAGCAGCCTGATCAATCTTCAAACGCTCCTGAACTCCCATTTGATTACAGGGAGAATTCTCCAGCAAAAACAGTAAAATCTGATACCGTGTCAAACTAATCCCAAGTCTTTTTTCAAACAATTGCGTACTCGCTTGCTCAGACAAGCGGAGTTGATAAAGCAGATCTTGAATCTCTAACATTTCTTCCTTCTTTCTGTTGACTTATCAATAATTGACTAATCAAGTATAATATAAAGTAAAATAGATTGCAAGAATGTTGCTTCAATCATTACAAAATGGTAACTTCCCATTTTCCATTCATATTGATACTCAATGAAAATCAAAGAGCAAACTAGGAAGCTAGCCGCAGGCTATACTTGAGTACGGCAAGGCGAAACTGACGTGGTTTGAAGAGATTTTCGAAGAGTATGACAAAGAAAAAAACGAACGAGAATCGCTTTCTATCACGAAATCTAGATCTCATTCGTCAAAATGATATTACAAAGTCTGATTTATCCATTCATTGAAACGTGAACGTGGTCATAGTGGTTTTCTGTCACGCTACCACGGTCTGGCATTGGGTTCCAAGTATTAGCTGGTCCATATTTGCTATCGAATGGAGCATAGAAACGTTGTTTCCAAATAATGTAACTAATTCCACGGCTAGCCATGTTTTGAATAGCGTATTCCGCAATCTTATCCCCTAGTTCTGATCCTTCTGGTACCATAAAGTCGATAGCCAAACCTTTTCCGTGATCTCCACTGTCTCCTGGACGGTAACCACTAAAGGATGTGATTCCAAACAAGTTGGCAATTTCTTCTTTAAAGGCAGCTGTTTGTGGTTGAAGGCCTGCATTTTCAGATTTTGCTACTGCAAGTCCAGCATAATCGGGCGCAGCTGGAGCTGCATAAGTTGTTGAAACTATCTTCGTCTCTTCTGGTTGATAAGTAGAAACTGCTGTTGTAGCTTCACTTGATGAGGCTTCTTTTGCTTCTTCTGAACTTGTTGCAGTTGTTTCAGGTGCTTTTTCTTCTACTGGTGTTGTAGTTGGTTCCACTGTTGAAGCAGCTTGAGGGCTGGCTTGTGTTTCCTCTTTCTCAGCTGGAGTCGTTGCCTGAGGAGCTACTTCTGCAACTTCTGAACTTGATGCTACTTCTTTTGCACTTGTAGTCTCTACTGCTTTTGGAGCTTCGGCAATTGGTTGAGAAAGGTCTGCAACTTGAACAGTTTGATCATCAACGGTCACTTGATTGGTTGTCAAATCTGCTGTCGCAGTTGTCACTTCTTCACTAGAATCTGCTTGAGGTGTTTGAATTTCAACTTCCGTTACTTCTTCAGCTTCATTGACAGTCGTTGTCAAAACAGTTTCTGGGAAAATCAAGTCCATATTAGTGATTTTATTCAAATTCGCAAGAACTGTGACATCTACACCCAAGGCTTCTGCAATTGTGCTCAAGGTATCACCATACTGTACTGTATAACTTGTTTTGTTGTCCGTTTTAGTCAAATCATTTTGGATTTGCTCAACACTACGTGCAGTCCAAAGAACTTCTTCTGCTTGAGTTGCCAATACTGGGGCAAATGACAAGGCTACTGTTGAAGCTAATAATATTCTTTTCTTCATTCTTTCCTATTCCTTTCAAATGAATACCTGTCTATCATAACACAAAAAATGCAGAAAAAAAGCCCTCTTGGGCCTATTTAACAGAACTGTCTATTCCTTGTAACAAACTCGGTTACTTGAAATAGTTTGTTAGGTCTCTGTCACAAAACTGACACAATCTTCTCGTTACTTGCTCTCAAAAATATAAGTAATATCTGCTAACTCTTGAATCCTGTGATTGCCTTCATAAGACGACTCTAAAAAGTTGATGCTTTGAATCCCACTATTCTGGGCAAATTCCACATCCAGAGTCCGATCCCCTATATAATAAGTATTATCAAGATTCAACTGATACTCATCTATCAGATATGCAGCTGCTTCTGGACTGGGCTTTCGCGCAAAGCCACTTTGATTGGTTAGAATCTCTGTAAAATAGGACTCCAACCCCAAATCTCTGAGAATGGTAAGAGCATTATCTCCCTTATGAGTGTAAACAAACTGCTGAATTCCTGCTTCCTCTGCCCAAGCTAGCACATCACGCGCACCTGGCATCAAAACTACCTGAGCATTCTTTTCAGCCAAACTCTGGGCACGCACCTGATTGAGCACTTCCACATCCAGTTTTCTCTCTTCCGCCACCTGCACAAGCAAATCCTGAACAGAATACTTGAGAATAAACTCCCTCACCTTCTCTTTATTATAAGGAATAGAAAATTGAGCATAGGTCTCCTCAATCCCTGATAAAATCGCCTCATAAGAGTCCAATAAAGTCCCGTCTAAATCCCAAATAAAAGCTGTTTTTTGCATTTCCTATCCTTTCAAGCTCATATAACGCTGGTAACGGTAACGTAGAAATAACCAACGAAAACCATTATCCAAAAGGGTTCCGGTCCAAATACCAGGCAAGCCCCAACCAAGCACAATCCCCATCAGATATCCTGTTCCAATGCGGATACACCACATTCCTATACTTGTCGCATAAAAGGGAAGCCGAGCATTGCCCAAACCCTGCCAGACTGCTGTATAGATGACTGTTCCTATCGTCATAGGAGTACCAAGTAGTGAAAAAAGTGTCACTAAAACACTAGCCTCCACCGCTAAAGAATCAGTCGTATAGAGATGAGTGAGTGGTATACCCAAAGCATAGATACTGAAGGTCAAGGGTAACATGAGGACCAGAGAAAGCCAAAAAGTTTGCTTGCTCAAACTAGCTACTCTTTCCCAATTATCCTCTCCAACTGCTCGAGCCACCAGCATGACCGTTGCCGTAGCGACGCCAAAGGCAGGCATGTAGTTAAACTGGGTCAAGACTTCTCCGACTGCATTCCCAGCAACTGCCTCCGTTCCAAAAGAAACAACCAAGGCAATGATCACGACATCTCCAGCCCGCATCATGAGCCGCTCTCCAGCTGCTGGCAAAGCTAAGGTCAATAGTTCCTTATCTAAACCAAAAGTCGGTTTCTCAAAAGGCAACTTTAATTGCGACCATAAAATTCCAAGACCGACTAAGCGAGACAAGATAGTCCCCCAAGCAACACCCGCTATACCCATATCAAGGACAAAAATAGCTAGACTGGAAAAGAGAATATTCAAGGCATTGGATAAAAGACTAACATAGAGAGGTAGACGTGGATTATGCGCTGCACGAATCAAGGCCCCCAAACTGGACATCAAGCCCAAGAGAACAATTGATCCACCCACCAAAGATAGGTAGAGCCCACCACTCTCAGCTACATCCCTCTCCGTCCCCAAGAGTCCTATCATCTCTTGCCCAGCAAAGATGGACAAAACTCCTAAAAGGAAACTTAATAGTAAAGTAATTTTCAACGACTCAGTCACATGATAGGCTAGCTTGGACTGATCCTTCTGCCCCAAACTTTTTGAAATAACGCTGGAAATAGCAGCTCCCAAAGCGATGAAAATTGCCTGGTAAATCGTGATAATATTGCCAGCCACTGAAACACCCGAAATAGCGATTAAACCCAAGTGAGCGACCAAGTAACTGTCCACCATCCCCATGAGCATCTGCAAAAAGTTTTCACCCATAGCTGGCAATGCAATATTCAGAATGTCTTTATTTTTCCTAAACAATCCTTCCTCCTGATGAAAAGAAACTCAGTTGGTTTCCCAACCGAGTTTACTTCCTCTGTCTTAAAGTCCTAGATAAGCCTCAACCGCTGCTTGCATGTCAGCAGCTGCCACTGTTGTTTTATGACGAACTGGAGCCGTTTCTAGGCCATCAACTGCTGGTGGCACTGCAACTCCTGAAATATCATGTAATTGAGCCAAGGCTTCAAAGTCAGTCAAGCCTACTTTACCTGTTACAGCTTCTACTGCAACCACTGGGAACTTGTATGGACTCGCTGTTGAAGCAATCACTGTCTTAGTCACATCGCCAGTAGCCGCTTGGTATTTCTTATAAACTGCCGAGGCAACCGCCGTATGTGGATCCTCGATATAAGAATCTGCCTCATAAACACGCTTGATTTCTGCTGCCGTTTCTTCCTCAGTCGCATATTCAGCTGCAAAGAGGTCCAAAATCTCTGCATCAAAGTCTGTCAACTCATATTGTCCTTGCTTGTTCAAGGCATTCATAAGTTCAGCTGTTTTAACCGCATCATTACCTAAAAGATGGAAAATCAAACGCTCCAAGTTTGAAGATACCAAAATATCCATAGATGGACTAGTAGTCACTTTAAACTCACGTTTCTTGTCGTAAACACGTGTCTTGAAAAAGTCTGTCAAAACATTGTTGTCATTTGAAGCACAGATTAATTTGCCAACTGGTAGACCAATTTGCTTAGCATAAAAGGCAGCCAAGATATTTCCAAAATTTCCTGTTGGTACTGTGAAGTTGACCTTATCACCAGCCACAATCTCACCAGTCTTAACCAACTGAGCATAGGCATAAACATAATAAACAATCTGTGGCACCAAACGACCGATATTCATAGAGTTGGCAGATGAAAATTGCAGTTTATTGGTAGCCAACTTTTCACGAAGGGCTACATCGTTAAACATATGCTTCACATTTGTTTGAGCATCATCAAAGTTACCATCAATAGCGATAACATGAGTATTATCACCAGTCTGAGTAGTCATTTGCAACTCTTGAACCTTGCTGACACCATCCTTTGGATAAAAGACGATAATCTCAGTTCCAGGCACATCCGCAAACCCTGCCATAGCAGCTTTCCCAGTATCACCAGATGTCGCTGTTAAGATGACAATCTTGTTCTCCAAACCATGCTTCTTAGCAGCTGTTGTCATAAAGTATGGCAAAATAGACAAGGCCATATCCTTAAAAGCAATTGTTGAACCATGGAACAGTTCCAAATTGTATTGGCCGTCTAATTTCACCAAAGGCGCTATAGCTGGAATATCAAACTTGCTATCGTAGGCATTGTTGATACAGTAGTCCAACTCCTCAGCTGTAAAGTCATCTAAAAATGCTGACAAAACTAACTTAGCAACTTCCTGGTAAGAAGCATCTTTCAATTTGTCAAAGTCCAAATCTACCTTTGGATAAGTAAGCGGTGTAAACAAACCACCGTCCGTCGCCAAACCTTGCAAAATAGCTTGACTAGCAGTTACTGTATTGTTGGCATCACGCGTTGATTGATAAACTAATGTCATTACTCTCTGTCCTTTATCTATAGTCTCATACATTATATCATGATTTTTCAGAAAATTCTCCTTTTGTAAGAGAAATTATAGGCCCAATTCTTCTTTCAAAGCCTGTAAGTAGGTCATTTCTTGCTTATTTCTCATCTCCAGTCCTTCCTCAGCTAGAAGGAGTAAGTCTTTTGAAAACTCTATAATCGCAGTTTTTTCCTCAGCTATAAGATTTTTTTTAGAAAATTGCCGTCTTAAAAACTTGTAATCACGACCAAATTCTTTAAAGAAAGGTGCTGTTTCTAAGTAAGCTTCTAACTTATCTAAATTAACCAACAATCCTAAGTGAAAAGCTGCTGAAGCGAAGGTTCTATCTAGAGGTTGAGTACACACACTACGAAACTCAACTGTTCCACGAGTCGTTAAGTCTTGGTACTGATAACTACGATGAGTTTCAAAATCCTTCTCTTGAGCGTAAATAAGAATCTCATCCCCATTAAGAGCATATGATTGGATTTCAGATGTAGCCAAATAGTCCCTAGCTTGAATCGGATAAAAATAATAGGTTTGTCCATCACGTTCCGCAGTAAAAATTGCAGAATGATCTAGATAATCAAAAAAATCATCCTCATCTTTAAAGAGTTTAGCATTGACTCCAACGTTTTCTGGATAGATACCATGCATCGATTCTTCCCAGAAAATATCCCTTGAAATTTTCGTATCCCAATCCTCACCTGAAAACTCAGAATTAGCAAATAAATAAGCCTTAACTGCTTCAATTTGGGTAAAAGCATTAATCACTCGTAAGTAGTTAGACTTTGAAACATCCAACTGTACCTGACTCCCACAGATAAACGCTCCGTATTCAGGGAAATGATGTAAGTCTGATTTAGCAACATTTCTACTCATATTCAAATAATCCATCAACATCTGATAGCGTGGATAAGCCACTGGACAATTCTCATTTTTATCCCAGTTGGGATGGATACCACAGCCAACAATAGCATGATTTGATTCGCCTAATTTTCTCTGAATTACATCCATATAATTATTAAAACGATTTTCGACCTCTTGAATTGTATCAGCCTTACCAAATGCAAACTCAATCGTAGTATAGGAAACTTCAAATAAAATAGCATCCTGACTTAATGGGTTCACTAACTGAATAGGAGTCCCAAAATTATCTACCTTTTCGACAGTAAAATCCAAATCAGAAACTAAATATCGGAATAAATGTTTGATAACTTCAACATCTGTAGCATCCCCTTCCAAGTTTACAACAGGATATTCCAGCTCAATCCCGACAAACAATTCAGAATTTTCTTTAATATTTTTCAAATACCGATGTTTTAATAAATCGATAGAACGAGACATACTTCCCTACACTTTCATAATCTAAATAAAATTTGAATAACTATTATTATAGCAAAAATAATATAAAAAAGGAACGAAGATTTACAACGTTCCTTAACTCTATACTATACCGGCGGCCGGGGTCGAACCGGCACGTCCTTGCGGACACTGGATTTTGAGTCTAATATTATTAGTTTTAAATCTCAGAAATATTGATTTTATAAGCTTTTTTTCCATAATATTTTTTAAAACTTAGTATCACTTCCAAAGTTTAGATACTTTTTAGTAACTATAAAATGCTAGAAAGTATACTCCTTATTAAAAAGAGTTTTGGACTAGTTTTGTGCAATTTTATTACCCATATCCGTAATAAGAGAGGCTAAATTAATTGCCTTTAATGATTGTAGAAATTGGTTGTGAATATCATTAGACACATAACCAGCTAGCAAAATATGCTCAGCCATGTCATATTGCTTAATCAAGAGAATCTTATCATGTTTTTCATTAAATAAAATCGCACTAATTGCTGTATTAAAGACTGGAAAACGAAAACTCGCACATTGTGAACAATAAGGAATATCTCCCTCATCTTTTAAAAATTTTTTCTCCAAAGGATGCCCACATTCGGGACAACAAGTCATTGTTTTGTCAAATATAGAAACCTCTTTTTTAAAGTTCTTAAAAGTAATTTTACCAGTAAAATCGAGACCACGCAAGACATTGAAATAAATCAAGACTTTTTTTAAAATTTATCTTATGATATAATAAACTTATCAGCTATTGGTTCTGAAAAAGTGTCTGCCACAGTTTTACTACAAATTCTCATGACTTGTGCCAAGATTTATAAAAAACGGATAGCTATAATAGCTCTTAGAGCAAAAACATGACATATAGGAGGTTAAAGACATGTCATACTTTTATCTTTTTATCGCCATTGTAGGAGAGATATTGGGAACTAACCTTTTGAAATTATCAGACGGTTTTACAAAGCCTATTCCAACCGTTTCTGCCCTACTTAGCTATGGCGTTTGTTTCTATTTCCTCTCACTAGCAATGCAAAAAATTCCTTTAGGAATAGCTTATGCAACATGGTCAGCTGTCGGTTTAGTTTTGACAGCCTCTATCGCAGTAATGATTTTCAAAGAAACACTAAATGTTTATAGCATTATCGGTTTAATTTTGATTATCATTGGTGTTGTCATGGTTAACTTATTAGGAAATGCAGGACATTAATAAAACCGGCTCTATACTATTTGTAGTGGGTAAATCCCCTATGGATATTATGGAGCCTATTTTGTTGTAGAAAAAAAGTTCCATAAGAACTATAATGAAAAGCTAGAATTCTGTCAATATTTTGGACACATTTTGGGAGGGAATTTTGAAGACTAGCGTCCTCCTAATTTTCCCAATAAGTTTTAACTTCTTCAAAAATCTTATTCAAAAGTTCTGCATCTTTTTCTGACAACTGATTTTTTTCTATAACTCTATCTTTTAGTTCTGTTGCCTTTATTTTATTTCTTGCCACCGAAACTGCTATTGAATGTTTCAAAATATCAAACTCATCCTTTGAAAAGTTTGCAATATTGGTAAGATCTAATTGTTCTAGAGGTAAACTACTGATAATTGAATAAGGTTTTTGTCCCAGCAAATAATCTGTAGTAGTCCCAAAGATATTTGCTAATTTCACAACGAATTCTAATCCTGGTTCTAACGTTCCATTCTCCCACCGAGAATATGTCCCTTGTTGAACTCCAATTAATTCCGATATTTGTACTTGAGTTAACTTTTTTGATTTTCTGAGAGTTTTTAACCTCTCTGAAAATTTATAATCCTCTGTATACATAATTCTCCTATAGATATTCTTATTCGTATATTTTAGCTTGACAAAATATTCTAAACGGTATAAAATAGAATTATTCCATAAGGAATATTTATTTTGAGATTGAATATTCCATTGAGAATATTATAGCATAAAAGGAGGTAAAAGCGTATGTAACTAGTAGTCGATTTAAAAAATTTTAATAAAGGAGGTAGGATTCGACAAAATAAAAAATCTTGAAACAAATGTGCCGTTCGTTCCAAGATCAAAACATATTATGTAACAATTATACCACAGAAAACTCTTCAGTTGCACAAGAAAATTTCGGAGGTTTCACAAAAAGATGACCAATAAAGAGTTAGTCAATCAAATTTCTGGCCTAAACTCTACCTCTACTCTTAAAAATTGGATTCAACTGATTAGAGAGATAAGTGGCAAGGAATTTAAGAAAATTAAAATTCCTATCAGTAGAAATCCAAGAACTCATCAATTAAGTTATACAGTTGCCTATGACTTTACAGACGAAGACCTTAGACAATTTCAAAAGTTAGCTAACCTAAAACTTGAAATAGGTCTCAAAGAGGCTATACAAGCCGTATTTGGGAGTCTAGCAGATAATGAGCAAGAATCCCTAAACCAAGTAATAGATGAGCTCTACGATGAACTGAGCGCCTTGAAACAGGAATTTAAACGAGAAATACGACTGATAAAAATTGAGAATTCCAACCTAAAAAAGAAAATCCAAGATATTGAAGAGTCGATGCAAACCGGCTTACTAGGGTTTGTTAACAAGAGGTCAAAAAATAGGTTCGGCTAATAGCGAGTTTTCGGCTGAGCCATGAGGCAGAAAGCCGAAAATGAGCGTAGATGCGGACGGACCATTTTTGACCGATAGGGTGTGTAGTAACACCACCCTCTGCAAGTTAGGTGTACCATCGAAAGAATTCAGTATTTCCAAGGGTTTCGGAGATTTTAAGGGTGGCAAAATTAAGCAAAAAGTTGAATCAAAATCTATGGCAAAAAATGAACATTTACGTTCTGTATTTGACTGGATTCAAATTCAGTTTGATAAGACTGAATTTTCGCCAAGAGAAATAATCGAAGACATTCTATTTCTTGACTATGACCTATTTATTGAGAATAAAGGGAGCCTTAAATACTATAACTATGATAGCCAGCTTCATTATGGGAATATCCGTATCTACTATGGAGCGAAAGAGTCGTCCTACATGCTTGTCATGTCAGGACAGGCACTCGAGTTCTATAGAGATATGGTATTAGATCCAAATAGTCTGTCCGAAAGACAGTTTTTGAACAACCTCTACTACAATTACAATCATTTTTCAGTAAGACGAATTGATATTGCAATAGATGATTTTAATGAAACACCCTATTTCACTCCTAATCAGCTTCTAAAGATTTGTCAGAAGAAACGCTTTATATATGGAAAAAGCACCTACTACAATACCTACGGAGATGAAACAATCGGCCAGACCTTATATTTGAGAAAACCCAATGATGACGAAAGACTTAGAATTTACGATAAACGCTTAGAACGAGCTGAGAAGCTCGGTATCAGCAAGCGGTATATAGAAAATTGGATAAGAACTGAGTTAGAACTTAGGAAAGAAAAAGCTCACTACTTCATTCAAGAATGGTTGCATTCAGAAATAGATCTTCTCAACTTTACCAAGGGATATCTCAAAGAAAAAGTGAGGTTCTATAGTGATAGCTATTTCTCAAAACCTTTGAGATCTTGGGAAAAGTTTTTAGGCCATTCAAAACCCGTCTCTATCATTATTTCAAAATCAAAAACAGAACTAGAACAAAAATTAGAATGGTTTACCTATAAAGGGTCCGGAGCTATTCTAAAAGCGTATAAATTTCTATACGACAATAACTTACTGCATGAGTATGAGAAGACTAACTATCTCGCACTCAACAATATGGAATATCCACCAGATTTAGCAAGTGGATTAATAGAAAGGGCAATTCTCTTTAAAAGAGAGGATTTGATCCCCACAATCAAAGAAAATATCAAAAGGAGAAATTAATTATGGCAAAAATGCTTTCACAAAATGACTGGAATTTTAATAACATTGGAACAAAATTTGAATTGGATGAAGTTATTCCAAAATTTGAAACGGAAGTCCGAGCAGATGCAAACGGAGAAATTATCAAAAACCGAGATGGTAGCGAAAGACGTTTTAATACCGATAAAATCATTGGTTGGAAATACAATGTAACAATCAAGGATGGACAATTCAAAAAGAAATCAACCCAAGTCTCAGTAGACAATCCAGAAGCTTTAGTTGATAATGACTATATCCAAGCAATGGATGAAGTACCAGTAACATTTGACAATTTACAAGCCACTATGATTAGTACGACAATGTACTATAAAGCGGATGCTATCCATTTAGTAGATGTAAAACAAAAATAAGTATCAGACAAGGGGAGTAAATCCTCCCCTTACTTAATCTAATTAGAAAAGGAGATCACATGATTAAAACTGTAACAAAAGATGACCTTATCGAACTTGGATTTGCTCCAGGAACTGCAAGAAAGATTATCCATACCGGCAAATTACTATTAGTGAATCGTGGTTTTAACATCTACGATAACAAACGGATAGGTACAATTCCAGCCAGTGTCGCTGAAGAACTACTAGGAATTGAACTCCAGAAAGAAGCGTAGCTTATGGCTTTACGTAAAAGTAGAGACGGAACTTGGATTGTTGATGTTTCCAATGGTATAAATCCAATATCTCTAAAACAACGTAGAATTGTAAGAAAAGGATTCAAAACTAAAAAAGAAGCATTGGAGGCCGAACAATACTTACGAAGTGTCGAACTTAAAGAAAAAAGTTTCAACTCAAAAATATCAATTGATATCCTTTATGATCTCTTAAAAGAAGAGGATAGAATAAACAACAGAAAACAAAGCTATATAGATACACAAGAAAACAACTATAACAGGCATATAAAAAACTATTTTGAAAAAGTTGATGATGTAGCTAAATTAACTTATGAAGATATCTATCAATTCAGAGAACATCTAAGAGATAAAAATACTCAAAACTCAGAAAAGAAGCTAAGTCCAAACACTATTAATAAAATTATAATTTTACTAAAGAAAATTCTGGATGTTGGATTAAGAAAGGGATTTTACAAGGAACATCCCGTAGGATTACTGAAAAAATTACCCATAGAAAAAGTAAAATTAAATTTCTGGACAGTAAAAGAATTTAAGCATTTCTTAACACTATTTAGCAACGATGAATACAATATAAAATTACTATTCACAGTTCTATTTTTTACTGGTCTAAGACTCGGAGAAGCTCTTGCTCTAACGTGGAAGGACATAGAGTTTTCTACAAATACAATCCATGTAAGTAAATCAATATACGTTAAAAAAGGTGAAGAACACATTAGTAGTACAAAGACAAAAGCTGGAACCCGAAGAATCATCATGAACACCAAACTAGTGGAGACACTAGAAGAATGGAGGCAAACACAGCATGAAAGATTAAAAGAATTTACAACCAACCTAGATGATCTACAGATATTTCAAAATAGCCCGATTACGATAACTAAGGATTCAATCGAAAAACAATATAAAAAAATATTACAAAGAGATAGTTCTTTAAAAAAAATAAGAATTCATGACTTCAGGCATTCACATGCTTCCCTACTAATAAACCAAGGAGAAGATTATCTTGTCGTAAAAGAAAGATTAGGACATGCTTCTATAACTACAACAATAGATACATACTCTCATTTGTATCCAAGCAAGCAACAAAAATTAGCGGATAAATTAGATGATTTGTTATAAAACTAGTAATTTTAGGCTCTATAATATTTGTAGTGGGTAAATCCCCTATGGATATTATGGAGCCTATTTTGTTGTAGAAAAAAAGTCCCATAAGATCTATAATGAAAAGCAACCAAACCATCATTAGAAAGAATCCTATGGAACAATTACATTTTATCACAAAACTACTCGATATTAAAGACCCCAATATCCAAATTATGGATGTTATTAATAGGGACACACATAAAGAAATCATCGCTAAATTGGATTATGAGACTTCATATTGTCCTGATTGCGGAAGTCTAATGAAGAAATATGACTTTCAAAAACCGTCTAAGGTTCCTTACCTTGAAACGACTGGTATGCCTACTAGAATTCTCCTTAGAAAGCGTCGATTCAAGTGCTATCAGTGCTCGAAAATGATGGTAGCTGAGACTTCTCTCGTCAAGAAGAATCACCAAATCCCTCGTATCATCAACCAAAAGATTGCCCAGAAGCTAATTGAGAAGACTTCTATGACCGATATTGCCCATCAGCTGTCTATTTCAACTTCAACTGTTATTCGCAAGCTCAATGAATTCTGTTTTAAGTCTGATTTTTCTTACCTCCCTGAGATTATGTCCTGGGACGAATATGCCTTCACTAAGGGAAAGATGAGTTTCATTGCTCAAGATTTTGATAAGCTCAATATTATCACTGTTCTTGAGGGTAGAACACAAACTATCATAAGAAATCATTTTCTGCGCTACAATCGCTCTGTTCGTTGTCAGGTGAAAATCATTACTATGGATATGTTTAGTCCTTACTATGACTTGGCTAAACATCTTTTTCCGTATGCCAAAATCGTTCTAGATCGCTTCCACATTGTACAACATCTTAGTCGTGCTATGAGTCGTGTTCGTGTCCAAATCATGAAGCAATTTGAGCGAAAATCTCATGAATATAAGGCTATCAAGCGCTACTGGAAACTCATTCAACAGGATAGCCGTAAACTGAGTGATAAGAGATTTTATCGCCCTACTTTTCGTATGCACTTAACCAATAAAGAGATTCTAGACAAGCTTTTGAGCTATTCAGAAGATTTGAAACACCACTATCATCTCTATCAGCTTTTGCTTTTTCACTTCCAGAATAAGGAACCAGAGAAATTTTTCGGACTCATTAAGGACATTCTAAAGCTGGTTCATCCTCTTTTTCAGACTGTCTTTAAAACCTTTCTAAAGGACAAAGAGAAAATCATCAACGCTCTTCAGTTACCCTATTCCAACGCAAAATTAGAAGCCACTAATAATCTCATCAAACTCATCAAACGCAATGCCTTTGGTTTTCGAAACTTTGAAAACTTCAAAAAAAGGATTTTTATTGCTCTGAACATCAAAAAAGAAAGGACGAAATTTGTCCTTTCTCGAGCTTAGCTTTTCTTCAACCCACTACAGTTGACAAAGAGCCTAATTTTAAGTAACTCAGCGTTACAAATTCAACAAATAAAAGAAAAAGACAAGGTCCGAAAACCTTGTCTTTAATACTATACCGGCGGCCGGGGTCGAACCGGCACGTCCTTGCGGACACTGGATTTTGAGTCCAGCGCGTCTGCCAATTCCGCCACGCCGGCAAATAGTAACTGGGGTAGCTGGATTCGAACCAACGCATGAGGGAGTCAAAGTCCCTTGCCTTACCGCTTGGCTATACCCCAATAATATAAAATAGGCGAGTGATGGGGATCGAACCCACGCATGCCAGAGCCACAATCTGGTGTGTTAACCACTTCACCACACCCGCCATAATTCTATTAACACGGGCAGTAGGAATTGAACCCACACTGAAGGTTTTGGAGACCTTAGTTCTACCTTTAAACTATGCCCGTAAAATGGAAGGGGAGGGATTCGAACCCCCGAACCCGAAGGAGCGGATTTACAGTCCGCCGCGTTTAGCCTCTTCGCTACCCTTCCAAAATATATAAATGGCGCGAGACGGAATCGAACCGCCGACACATGGAGCTTCAATCCATTGCTCTACCAACTGAGCTACCGAGCCT
>NZ_CAMHZD010000019.1 GCF_946190065.1 Streptococcus mitis | reverse complement strand
CCCAACGGCAAAAGAACCGAACCAAACTGTTCGTCACAACGAAGTACCAGATCCAGAGAAAAGTATTAATACAAATGACTTACCAAAAGGAACAAACTATAGCTGGTCAGAACAACCAGACACAAGTAAACCAGGAAGTAAGACAGGAAAAGTATTAATCACTTACCCAGATAAGAGTACGGAAGAAGTGACGGTAACAGTCGAAGTAACGCCACAAAAAGACGATTACGATCCACAGCCAAAAACACAAACGGTAGAACATGCTCAAGTACCATCTGCAAAAGATAGTATTGAAAATGTAAAAACGTTACCAGAAGGAACGACTTTTGGATGGAAAGATGGAAAAATTCCAGATACTTCAAAACATGGGGAGAAAAAAGGTGTTGTAACTGTAACGTATCCAGATGGAAGTACAGAAGATGTTGATGTTGTAATTACTGTGAATCCAGAAGATTTCAGTCCAGTAGTTCCGATGGAAAAAGTACCAGTGAAAAATCCTGAGAACTTAAGTCCAGAAGAACAAGATAAAGTGAAAGAAAAAGTGACAAAAGCAAATCCAGGAAAAGACGTAACAGTTGATTCAAAAGGAAATGTAACAATTACAGATCCGGAGACAAAAGTAAGTCATGAAATTTCTCGAGATAAATTAGTTTTTGCATATGCAAAAGGTGAACCAGAAACTTCGGAAATCCCTGAATTTAATGGCGGAGTGAACGCACCAGATTCACCAATTCATGAAGTTCCAGAGTTTGCAGGTGGTGTCAATGGAGAACCGGAAACTCAAGAAATCTTGCCAGAGTTTAATGGCGGAGCGAATACACCAAATTCACCAACACATGAAGTCCCAGAATTCAATGGAGGTGTAAATGGTGAGCTTCCTAATCCAGTAGAAGTATCTAAAATTCAACTGATGATCACCAAGTGGGTTGATGAAAATGGTAAAGAATTGAAACCAGCGGATGCCAAAGCACTAAAGGTATTAGGTGAAGCAAATGAAGCATTTGAACATGGTGAAATTGAAGGGTATGTATTTGTAAGAACAGAAACTAAAGGTGATGTTGTAACTCACATCTTCAGGAAAGTGAGTCCAGTCAGACCAACAGGTGACGGTCAACAAAGACCAGCTACACCATCTGATGATACAAATCCTAGACCGGATATTGCTACCCCTGCTGAGGTGCCAGCTACTCAAGCGGCTGGACAACCAAGTCAAACAGTTGAAGTACCTGCTCAATTGCCGAATGAAGTGTCAGAAACTGATTCATCAGTTTCTCAATCGCAAGCAGTATTGCCAAATACTGGTATACAAGGAGACCGTACTACAGGTACAGTAGGAGTTCTCTCTCTTCTTGGCGCATTTGGTTTGCTATTTGCTAAAAAGAAAAAAGACGATGAAGAGGAAGCTTAAATAGATGATCTCATCTGATCCTTGGTAGCTTTCCCTACATGAAGTCTTTGTAAATCAAAAAGAACTAGAAACATCACTCATTTGTGAGAACTCTAGTTCTTTTTTCGTATTTCAAGAAGTAGTCATTCAATTGTTGATAAATTGACTAGTTTTTTGATATATAGGACTAAAAGTCTGTTTAAAAATAACGATTAGTGATGACTAGATCGCATTGACCAAATCTTGAGCTTGTTTTTCAAGTGAATTTAGGACTGATTCTTCAAGAACCAATTTTCCGTCTACCCAAGCAGAGTCATTGACACGTGCAGCAGTGAAATCACCAACTACTTGTGTACGGATAAATGGCAAGAGGTCCTTGTAAATAGCGAAAAGTTGATCGTGACCTGCATTGGCTACAGATGAGACTGTGACAAACTTGTCTTGAAGGGCAGAAGCGCCACGTGTATCAGATAAGTCAAGGGCACGAGATAGCCAGTCAAGCAAGTTTTTCACTGTTCCAGGGATAGAGAAGTTGTAGACTGGAGAGAAAATCCAGATAGCATCAGCAGCGAGAACTGCTTCACGAGCAGCAACTACAGCTGTATGTGTTGGAACTTCCAAATCTTGGCTGAAGAGAGGAAGGTTTGAATAATCGAGGTAGCTAACTTCCGCTTTACCAGCAAGTGCTTTCTCAGCTTCGAGGGCCATTTGGTGGTTGAAAGAACCTTGGCGTAGTGATCCGACGATAAATAATACTTTTTTAGACATGATGTGTCTCCTTTTTCTTAAAATTTCCGAGAACTCTCTCGTTGTTATAAAATAGATTACAATATAACAAAAGGACTTGCAAGAAATTTGCTCAGAGTTTATTTGAAAATTATAAAATTGCTGAAACTCTAGTCAGTTGCCACTGGAAAAGTAAGAACTGTTTTTTGGATTCTGTTTTGTTTGAAGAGAGAAATAAAATGCGAGTATTCTTATATTCACTTGTAATAAAGCTTAATAGATGGTAAAATAGACGAGTGAAAAAAAGACAAAAAAAAGCAAAAAATAATCTACTGTGGCAGTATGGTCTAGGGATGACGATTTTGTTTGTGGTTATCAGTGCGTCCTTTCTGTATCTGGTGTTTCTGGGGATGAAACCCTACCAAACAGCTAAAAGTGAAGGAGAAAAATTAGCTCAGCAGTATGCAGGATTAGAGCAGGCTGATCAGGTTGACTTATACAATGGCTTGGAATCTTACTACAGTGTTCTTGGTCATAATAAACAGCAAGAATCACTTGCTGTCCTGATTGGAAAAGATGACCATAAGATTTACGTTTATCAGCTAAATCAGGGTGTTTCACAAGAAAAAGCAGAAGCTCTTTCTAAGGAAAAAGGAGCTGGCGAGATTGACAAGATTACCTTTGGCCGTTATCAAGACAAGCCAATCTGGGAAGTTAAGTCAGGCACTGATTTTTATCTAGTAGATTTTGAAACAGGAGCATTGGTCAATAAGGAGGGCCTATGAAACTATCCAACCGTGTTTTAGAAATGGAAGAAAGTGTCACTCTAGCTAGTGATGCTAGAGCAAAAAATTTAAAAGCTCAAGGTAAGGATGTCCTTTTCTTGACCTTAGGACAGCCAGATTTTCACACCCCTGAAAATATTCAGGATGCAGCAGTTAAAGCTATTCGAGAAGGACAGGCTTCCTTCTATACAGTAGCTTCAGGTCTACCAGAATTAAAAGCTGCAGTGAATACCTACTTTGAGCGCTACTATGGCTATTCTGTCGCAAGTAACGAGGTTACCTTTGCCACAGGTGCTAAGTTCTCTCTCTATACTTTCTTTATGGCTGTAATTAACCCTTTAGATGAGGTTATTATTCCAACTCCATATTGGGTTAGTTATGGAGACCAGGTCAAGATGGCAGAAGGGATTCCAGTCTTTGTTCAAGCTAAAGAAGACAATGATTTTAAAGTCACGGTGGATCAACTAGAACTAGTTAGGACAGATAAGACAAAGGTTTTGGTTCTCAATTCACCATCTAATCCGACTGGTATGATTTATACTCGTGAAGAATTACTAGCTATCGGAAATTGGGCAGTTGAGCATGACATTCTGATCTTAGCAGATGATATATACGGTCGCCTTGTTTATAATGGAAATGAATTTGTTCCAATCTCAAGTCTATCAGAAGCAATTCGTAAGCAAACCATTGTTATCAACGGTGTATCTAAGGCCTATGCCATGACGGGTTGGCGAGTTGGTTATGCGGTAGGTGATCCGGAAATCATTGCAGCTATGAGTAAATTGACAGGACAAACAACTTCAAATTTGACATCTGTTTCTCAATATGCGGCTATCGAAGCCTTAACAGGACTACAGGATTCTGTTGATATCATGCGTCAGGCTTTTGAGGAGCGTCTCAATACCATTTATCCGCTATTATGTGAGGTCCCTGGTTTTGAAGTCGTTAAGCCACAAGGAGCCTTCTATCTCTTTCCAAATGTCAAAAAGGCAATGGAGATGAAAGGCTATACGGATGTGACAGACTTTACAACTGCTATCCTAGAAGAAGCCGAAGTGGCCTTGGTAACAGGAGCAGGATTCGGAGCGCCAGAAAATGTGCGCCTCAGCTATGCGACAGACCTAGATACGCTTAAAGAAGCAGTCGAACGCTTGAAAGCATTTATGGAAAAATAAAAGAAAAAGAAAAGGAAAAATAATGACAAAACGTGTAACGATTATTGATGTAAAAGACTATGTTGGTCAGGAAGTGACGATTGGCGCTTGGGTTGCCAACAAATCAGGAAAAGGAAAAATCGCCTTCTTGCAATTGCGTGATGGAACAGCCTTCTTCCAAGGTGTGGCTTTTAAACCAAACTTTGTCGAAAAATTTGGTGAAGAAGTGGGACTTGAGAAGTTTGATGTTATCAAACGCTTGAGCCAAGAAACTTCTGTTTATGTGACAGGAATTGTCAAAGAAGACGAACGTTCTAAGTTTGGCTATGAATTGGACATTACAGACATCGAAGTGATCGGTGAATCTCAAGACTACCCAATCACACCAAAAGAACACGGAACAGACTTCTTGATGGACAACCGTCACTTGTGGCTCCGTTCTCGTAAGCAAGTGGCTGTGATGCAAATCCGTAACGCTATCATTTATGCAACGTATGAGTTCTTTGACAAGAATGGCTTTATGAAATTTGATAGCCCAATTCTTTCAGGAAATGCGGCTGAAGACTCAACGGAACTCTTTGAAACTGACTACTTCGGAACGCCAGCCTACTTGAGCCAATCAGGTCAGCTTTACCTAGAAGCAGGTGCTATGGCTCTTGGTCGTGTCTTTGACTTTGGTCCCGTATTCCGTGCTGAAAAATCAAAAACGCGCCGTCACTTGACTGAGTTCTGGATGATGGACGCAGAGTACTCATACTTGACTCACGATGAGTCACTTGATTTGCAAGAAGCTTATGTAAAAGCTCTTCTACAAGGTGTTCTTGACCGTGCGCCTCAAGCCTTGGAAACCTTGGAACGTGATACAGAACTCTTGAAACGCTACATTGCAGAGCCCTTCAAACGTATCACTTACGATCAAGCCATTGACCTCTTGCAAGAACATGAAAATGATGAAGACGCTGACTACGAACATCTTGAGCATGGTGATGACTTTGGTTCACCACATGAAACGTGGATCTCAAACCACTTTGGTGTACCAACATTTGTCATGAACTATCCAGCAGCCATCAAGGCCTTCTACATGAAACCAGTTCCTGGAAATCCAGAGCGCGTGCTTTGTGCAGACTTGCTTGCTCCAGAAGGTTACGGAGAAATCATCGGTGGTTCTATGCGTGAGGAAGACTACGATGCCCTTGTTGCTAAGATGGATGAACTTGGCATGGACCGTACAGAGTATGAATTCTACCTTGACCTTCGTAAATACGGTACAGTTCCACACGGTGGATTTGGTATCGGTATCGAGCGTATGGTAACCTTCGCAGCAGGAACAAAACACATCCGTGAAGCCATTCCATTCCCACGTATGTTGCACCGTATCAAACCATAAGAACAGGAAAACGCCCATGTGGCGTTTTTTCGAATTTCAGAGTTTTTACTTGCGTAAAAATTTGTTTTCTAGTATAATAGTTTATTGTGAGCGAACCTCACTTACCCCTTGCAAAGTCTTGGGGTCATTAGACCAAAAGGAGGAACATATCAATGGCTAAATACGAAATTCTTTATATCATTCGTCCAAACATTGAAGAAGAAGCTAAAAACGCTTTGGTAGCACGTTTTGACTCTATTTTGACTGACAACGGTGCAACTGTTGTTGAATCAAAATCTTGGGAAAAACGTCGTCTTGCATACGAAATCAAAGATTTCCGTGAAGGACTTTACCACATCGTTAACGTTGAAGCAAACGACGATGCAGCTCTTAAAGAGTTTGACCGTCTTTCAAAAATCAACGCTGACATTCTTCGTCACATGATCGTCAAAACTGACGCTTAAGAAGGTAAACTATGATTAACAATGTTGTACTTGTAGGGCGTATGACACGTGACGCTGAGTTACGTTATACCCCATCAAATGTAGCAGTTGCGACTTTTACTCTTGCAGTAAACCGTACATTTAAGAGTCAAAATGGTGAACGTGAGGCTGATTTTATCAATGTCGTTATGTGGCGCCAACAGGCTGAAAACCTTGCTAACTGGGCTAAAAAAGGCTCACTTATCGGGGTGACAGGTCGTATCCAGACTCGTAGTTACGATAACCAGCAAGGACAACGTGTCTACGTGACTGAGGTCGTGGCTGAGAATTTCCAAATGTTGGAAAGCCGTAGTGTGCGTGAGGGTCATACAGGTGGAGCTTACTCTGCACCAACTGCAAACTATTCAGCGCCTACAAATTCAGTACCAGACTTTTCACGTGATGAAAATCCATTTGGAGCAACAAATCCATTGGATATTTCAGATGATGATTTACCATTCTAATGGACAACTAAAATTATAAAGGAGAAAAAACATGGCTCAACAACGTCGTGGCGGATTCAAACGCCGTAAAAAAGTTGATTACATCGCAGCAAACAAAATTGAATATGTTGATTACAAAGATACTGAGCTTCTTAGCCGTTTCGTTTCAGAACGTGGGAAAATCCTTCCTCGTCGTGTAACAGGAACTTCAGCTAAAAACCAACGTAAAGTAACAACAGCTATCAAACGCGCTCGCGTAATGGCTTTGATGCCTTTCGTAAACGAAGATTAAAAAAGAGGTCCGGGTGAACCTCTTTTTCATGAGCTTGGAGACAAGAAAGCGAATAAAGACCCTGAAGGGTCTTTTTTTCACGAGCATTGAAATGAGAGAGCGAGTTGGGTCCGGATGGACCTCTTTTTCATGAGTTTGAAAACAAGAAAGTGAATTAAGACCTGGGTGGGTCTTTTTCACGAGATAGTTTTTTTCTGACCTTGGCGTGCTATAATGGTAATAAAAAGAGTAAAGGTGGGTAAGTCAAAGATGAATTGTACGATTAGAAATATGATTAAGTCTGATATTGAATCCTTATCTCATGGATTTATGAATCAAGGTTGGCCTGGTAGAGAGGAAATGTTGGCTAGATATTTTCTGGAACAGGAAAGTGGGGAGAGAGAAGTCTCAGTTGCAGAGATTGATGGTGCTGTAGCGGGCTACGTTACCATTTTGCCCTTTGCTAAACATGGTCCTTTTGCAGAAGTCTATCCAGAATTATCAGATTTTAATGTGTTTGAGCCTTTTCGAAATCAAGGGATTGGGAATCAACTGCTAGAAGAAGCAGAAAAACGAGTCAAGTTTGTTTCGAGTAAGGTCACTCTTGGTGTAGGTTTGCACTTGGGCTATGGCCCTGCCCAGAGATTGTATATCAGACGGGGCTACATTCCAGATGGGACGGGTTTATGGTATAGAAATAAACTGCTAGAAATGGGTGCAAGTTGTCAAAATAATAATGATTTAGTTTTATACTTATCCAAAGACTTACAATAAAACTGGAAACTTTTTGAAAATAGGGGATTTGCCTACTTTATGGTATAATGGAAAGAGTTAGATTGAAAGAGGTAGTGAGATGGATGCCAAATTAAGATACAAGGCAAAGAAGATCAAGATTGTCTTTTTTGATATTGATGATACATTGAGAAATTCCAAGACAGGTTTTATTCCAGCTTCAATCCCAACTGTCTTTAAGCAACTACGTGAGAAAGGAATCTTGACAGGTATTGCTTCTGGACGAGGGATTTTTGGTGTTGTGCCAGAGATTCGTGAACTCAATCCTGACTTTTTTGTAACCTTAAATGGGGCCTACATCGAAGATAAAAAAGGTCAGGTTATTTATCAACATCAGATTGAGAAGTCAGATGTTGAGGAGTATATCTCTTGGGCCAAGCAAGAGGGAATTGAGTATGGTTTGGTTGGGAGTCATGATGCCAAGTTGTCGACTCGCACCGATATGATTAGTGAGGCAATCAATCCAATTTACCCTGATTTGGATGTGGATCCTGATTTCCATGAGAAAGAAGACATCTATCAAATGTGGACCTTTGAAGATAAAGGAGATGACTTGCACTTACCTGACAGTCTCTCTGACAAACTTCGCATGGTTCGTTGGCATCAACATTCGTCTGATATTGTGCCGATTTCAGGCTCCAAAGCGACGGGGGTGGAAAAGGTTGTGGAACACCTAGGATTGAAACCAGAGAATGTCATGGTCTTTGGAGATGGACTCAATGACTTGGAACTCTTTGATTATGCTGGAATCAGCGTTGCCATGGGAATTTCTCATGATAACATCAAAGAAAAAGCAGATTATATTACAAAAACATTAGAAGAAGATGGCATTTTTGATGCCTTAGAAGGATTTGGTATGGTAGAAAAAGAATTGCATTTCCCACAAGTAGACATTGAAACAGTAGAAGGTCCTATCGCGACTATTAAGACCAATCACGGAGACTTGCGTATCAAGCTCTTCCCTGAACATGCTCCTAAAACAGTGGCTAACTTTGTAGCTCTTTCTAAAGATGGCTATTATGATGGTGTCATTTTCCACCGTATTATCAAGGACTTTATGATCCAAGGTGGAGACCCAACTGGAACTGGTATGGGTGGCGAGTCAATCTACGGCGAATCATTTGAGGATGAATTCTCAGAAGAACTTTACAATATCCGTGGTGCCCTTTCCATGGCTAATGCTGGGCCAAATACCAACGGTAGCCAGTTCTTTATTGTGCAAAATCAACACCTGCCTTATTCTAAAAAGGAGATTGCTCGTGGTGGTTGGCCAGAACCGATTGCGGAAATCTATGCAGAGCAAGGTGGGACACCTCACCTAGACCGTCGTCATACTGTATTTGGTCAGCTAGCTGATGAAGCTTCTTACGCTGTTTTGGATGCCATTGCTACTGTTGAGACTGGAGCTATGGACAAGCCAGTTGAAGATGTCGTTATTGAAACAATTGAAATCGAGGACTAAGATGAAAATCGGTGACAAGCTAAAGGGCCGTATTACAGGGATTCAGCCCTACGGTGCCTTTGTTGAGCTAGAAACGGGTGATACGGGACTGATTCACATTTCAGAGATTCGGACAGGCTTTATTGAAAATATCCAAGAAGCCTTGAAAGTCGATGAAGAGGTTCAAGTTCAAGTAGTAGATTTAGATGAATTTACAGGGAAAGCTAGTCTTTCTATCCGCACTTTGGAGGAAGAAAAGCACCAGTTTCTGAGACGGAGACGCTTTTCAAGCGACCGTTTTAACTACGGTTTTGCTCCTCTCAAACGAATGATGCCAATTTGGACCAAGGAAGCCCTTCAACATTTGAAGAATCAGAAGCACTAGTTAGAAACCTCTATCTTTTGTAATGTTAATATAAATCTGCTATAATAAGACCATGGAAGAAGAACAATTATTAAAATCAGGGGAGCGCATTAACCAGCTCTTTTCGACAGATATCAAAATCATTCAAAATAGAGAGGTTTTTAGCTATTCAGTGGATAGTGTTCTCTTGTCACGATTTCCACGTTTTCCTAAGAAGGGCTTGATTGTGGATTTCTGTACTGGGAATGGAGCAGTGGGACTTTTTGCCAGCACTCGTACTCAGGCACAGATTTTGGCAGTTGAGATTCAGGAGCGTTTGGCAGATATGGCTGAACGCTCTGTCCGTTTGAATGATTTGGAAGAGCAGATGCAGGTCATATGTGATGATTTGAAAAATATGCCTGCATACATTCAGGGAAGTAAGGTGGATCTGATTTTGTGTAATCCGCCCTATTTCAAGGTGGATCCTCATTCAAACTTAAATGATAGCGAGCATTATCTCTTGGCGCGGCATGAAATCACGACCAATTTGGAAGAAATCTGTCGTAGTGCCCAAAGTATTCTCAAATCTAATGGGCGTTTGGCCATGGTTCATCGTCCTGATCGACTCTTGGATATTTTGGACATGTTTCAACGGCATAATCTAGCACCTAAGCGTCTGCAGTTTGTTTATCCAAAAAGAGAAAAGGAAGCTAACATGCTCTTGATTGAAGCTATCAAGGATGGCTCAACAAGTGGTTTTAAGGTCTTGCCTCCTCTCATTGTCCACAATGATGATGGTTCCTATACGCCGGAACTTGAAGAGATTTATTATGGATCATAAGGCTTATATGTATGTGCTTGAGTGCCGTGATGGTTCCTACTATACAGGATATACGACTGATGTGAAAAAACGCCTCGCTGTTCATAATAGTGGGAAGGGAGCCAAATATACACGAGCTCGCTTGCCAGTCAAACTTATCTATGCTCAAGGTTTTGCCAGTAAGGAAGAAGCTATGTCTGCAGAATCCCTTCTCAAGCGTAAGAAGAGGCCACAGAAGGAAAGATTTTTATCTGAAAATCAAGATAGAAATTTACTCAGTTATTTTGAAGAGTAAGAGGAGTCCTTTGACTCCTCTTACTTTTGTCAAAAAGCGAAAAAAATGCTACAATAAAGAGAATAAACAAAATGAGGTATTATCATGTCTAAGATTCTAGTATTTGGTCACCAAAATCCAGACTCAGATGCCATTGGGTCATCTGTAGCCTTTGCCTACCTTGCAAAAGAAGCTTACGGTTTGGATACGGAAGCTGTTGCCCTTGGAACTCCAAATGAAGAAACAGCCTTTGTCTTGAACTATTTTGGTGTGGAAGCACCGCGTGTTATCACTTCTGCTAAAGCAGAAGGTGCAGAGCAAGTTATCCTGACTGACCACAATGAATTCCAACAATCTGTATCAGATATCGCTGAAGTAGAAGTTTATGGTGTTGTAGACCACCACCGTGTGGCTAACTTTGAAACTGCAAGCCCACTCTACATGCGTTTGGAGCCAGTTGGTTCAGCGTCTTCAATCGTTTACCGTATGTTCAAAGAACATGGTGTAGCTGTGCCTAAAGAGATTGCAGGTTTGATGCTTTCAGGTTTGATTTCAGATACCCTTCTTTTGAAATCACCAACAACACACCCAACAGATACAGTCCTTGCTCCTGAATTAGCTGAATTGGCTGGTGTCAACTTGGAAGAATATGGTTTAGCTATGTTGAAAGCTGGTACAAACTTGGCTAGCAAATCTGCTGAAGAATTGATTGATATCGATGCTAAGACTTTTGAATTGAACGGAAATAATGTCCGTGTTGCTCAAGTAAACTCAGTTGACATCGCTGAAGTATTGGAACGTCAAGCAGAAATTGAAGCTGCAATGCAAGCCGCTAACGCAGCAAATGGTTATTCTGACTTTGTCTTGATGATTACAGATATCGTCAACTCAAACTCAGAAATCCTAGCACTTGGTGCTAACATGGACAAGGTTGAAGCAGCCTTCAACTTCAAACTTGAAAACAATCATGCCTTCCTTGCTGGTGCTGTTTCACGTAAGAAACAAGTGGTACCTCAATTGACTGAAAGCTTCAATGCTTAAGATTTTGAGTGTTAATTCAAATTAGGAAAGGCTAGTTTGCCTTATATCGAAAGGAGTTTCGGCTCCTTTTTTTCTAGGAGTGAAGCATGTTAGAAAATGGCGATTTGATACTCAATGAAAATCAAAGAGCAAACTAGGAAGCTAGCCGCAAGCTGTACTTGAGTACGGTAAGGCGACGCTGACGTGGTTTGAATTTGATTTTCGAAGAGTATGATTTTTGTGAGAGATGAGTCAGATATAGGACAGGCCATCCAGACTTCCACAGGCAACTATAACCATGTTGCGATTTGTTTGGATGGGATGATTTACCACGCTAGTGGACAGGATGGTGTTGTCTGTCAGGAACCAGTAGACTTCTTTGAGTCCAATCACTTGTACGACCTCTATTTCTACCCAGAAATGGATATCCAGTCTGTGAAGGAAAAAGCTTGCAAACATCTAGGAACACCCTACAATGCTTCTTTCTATCCAGCTGGACCTGGTTTCTACTGTTCCCAGTACATGGCAGAAATCCTACCGATTTTTGAAACGATTCCCATGAAATTTGGAGATGGGGAGCAGGAGATTAGTGATTTTTGGAGAGAGTATTACAGAGAACTAGGTCTGCCTGTTCCTTTGAACCAAGCTGGGACCAATCCTAGTCAGTTGGCAGCATCGCCTCTGTTAGAATGTAAAGAAAGGAATCTTCATGATTCAGATTTTTAATCCATCTCGTTTGACGAGACAGCCATTTTTTAGAGAATTGATCCGCTATCTAGACCAGCATGAGGATGTGATTTTGCGAGAAATTAAGGCTCAATTTCCAGATGTTGCAGTCGATAAACTCATGGAAGAGTATATAAAGGCAGGTTTGATTCTACGAGAAAATAAGCGTTATTACCTTAATCTTCCTATGCTTGAATCACTCGATAGTCTCGAACTGGATCAAGAGATTTTTGTCAGCGAAGATAGTCCGGCCTATCAAGCCTTGTTAGAGCAGAGTTTTGAGACGGAATTACGAAATCAAACCAATGCAGCTATTTTAGTTGAAAAGACGGACTTTGCGAGATCAAAAATGACCCTGTCCAATTATTTCTACAAGGTCAAACATCAGTATCCTTTGACAGAAAAACAGCAGGAACTCTATGACATTTTGGGAGATGTTAATCCTGAGTATGCTCTCAAATATATGACGACTTTTTTGTTGAAATTTCTCAAAAAAGACCAGCTTATGCAGAAACGCCGTGATATCTTTGTGGACAGTTTAGTTGTCCTAGGTTATATTGTCCAAAATGAAGATGGAAAGTATGAGTTGGCTATCGATTTGGATAAGGAAAGATTAACTTTCTACTTGGCCTAATTTCTTTTTTCTGAGCACATTGTTTGACTTTCTTTAGGATTAAGTATAAACTATATGTAACCGGTAACACATATCGGAATAAACTAAAGGAGACAATCATATGTCACTTGAAAACAAATTGGAACAAGCAACAGGCGCTATCAAAGAAGGATTTGGTAAAGTTACTGGAGATGGCAAGACTGAAGCGGAAGGCGCTGTAGAAAAGACAGTTGCTAAGGCAAAAGAAGTAGTTGAAGATGCTAAAGGTGCTGTAGAAGGTGCCGTTGAAGGTTTGAAAAACGCTTTTAAATAAAAATAGAAAAAATCAAGGGTTTCGTTTCCCTTGATTTTTTTACGATCCTTATAAATAATTTTCTGCTACGGCTGCATCTCCTGGATAGGCTTCTTTCTTTCCTTGGACGATTTGGTAGCAATCGGCTCCCTTACCGGCGATAATAACTGCATCTAATTCTTGACTTGTGATAGTCATCGCTGCCCTGATGGCTTCTTGGCGATCTGCAATTTTTTCAACAGGATGATTGATGTAGCTACTAATTTCATCTGCAATGGCCATTGGGTCTTCATAGTTAGGGTCATCAGCAGTCAAAAAGACTTGAATCTCAGGGTGTTGATTGAGGAGGAGGCCAAAGTCCTTGCGACGACTTTCTCCCTTATTTCCTGTCGAACCTAAGACCAGAGCAATCTTTCCAGTTTGATGAGTTTCTACAACATTGATTAGTTTTTTCAGACTGTCACCATTGTGGGCATAGTCGATAAAAACCTTGGCTCCATTTTTCTGAGTGAGGACTTCCATACGACCAGGAACACGGGTTGCAGCGATTCCTTTTTTTATGTCCTCAAGACTAGCTCCGAGACGAAGGCAAGCAAGTCCAGCAGCAACGGCATTTTCTTGATTGAAGTGCCCAATCAGTTGGATAGCATAATCTCCAGCGAGTTTACCACTAGCTGAAAAACTAAAGGCTTTGGAATTCTCGATTTGGTTATCAGACTGGCTACCGTAGAAATCATGGTCTTGATCTTCCACCTGTTCTTTTAGTACAGAGAAGTGGTCCATGTCACTGTTAATGATGACTGCTCGGCTATTTTTCATCAAGAGACGCTTGTGGTAGAAGTAGTCTTCAAAGCTAGGGTGTTCAATCGGGCCGATATGGTCGGGGCTGATATTGAGGAAAACTCCCACATCAAAGGTTAGACCATAGACACGTTTGACCAGATAGGCCTGACTGGATACTTCCATAATGAGGTGAGTACGGCCATTTTGCACAGCTTGATTCATCATATCAAAGAGGTCAATACTCTCAGGGGTTGTTAATGCAGACTTAAAGAAACTCTTGCCATCTAGAGTTGTATTCATGGTCGAGAGCATAGCAGGTCGATGCCCTTGAGATAAAATGTTATAGGCGAAGTAGGCTGCTGTTGTTTTACCCTTAGTACCAGTAAAGGCAAGGAGTTTGAGTTTTTTCTGTGGATTGCCATAAAATTCCATAGCTACCAAACTCATGGCTTTCTTGATATCGCTGACGATAATAGCAGGAATACCAACTTCATAGTCTTCTTCAGCCACATACCAACCGAGGCCTTGAGAGATGGCAGAAATCAGAAATTCCTTTTTAAAGGCAGCACCCTTGACGAAAAAGATGCTCTTCTCTTTGGCCTTGCGGCTATCATAGCAGATGGTGTCAAATACGACATGGCTGTAGTTGTAGTGATAATGTCCTTGGTCGATAATCTCACGGAAGAGACCATCTTTCTTTAAAATATCTAATACGGTTTCAATCTTAATCATACTTTCTATTGTAAACCGAAAGTCGTAAATTTACAAGTGACAAGGAAAAGTTTATAATGGAAGATGAGGAATTTTTCCTAGTGATTTTAAAATTAAACGAGGAATCTATGTCTAACGAAAACAATCACCAGCAGGCCCAGATGTTACGGGGGACTGCTTGGCTAACGGCTAGTAACTTTATCAGTCGTCTACTCGGTGCCATTTATATCATCCCTTGGTATATATGGATGGGGTCTTATGCGGCTACAGCAAATGGTCTCTTTACCATGGGCTACAATATCTATGCCTGGTTCTTGCTGATTTCAACAGCGGGTATTCCAGTTGCGGTGGCCAAGCAAGTTGCCAAGTATAATACTATGCGAGAAGAAGAGCATAGCTTTGCCCTGATTCGGAGCTTTTTAGGCTTTATGACAGGACTAGGTCTAGTTTTTGCTTTAGTCTTGTATGTCTTTGCTCCTTGGCTAGCAGATTTGTCGGGTGTAGGGAAAGACCTGATACCAATCATGCAGAGCTTGGCTTGGGCGGTCTTGATTTTCCCATCTATGAGTGTGATTCGAGGTTTCTTCCAAGGGATGAATAACCTGAAACCTTATGCCATGAGCCAAATCGCTGAGCAGGTCATTCGTGTTATCTGGATGCTCTTAGCTACCTTTATGATTATGAAAATGGGTTCAGGGGATTATCTAGCAGCGGTTACCCAATCCACATTTGCTGCCTTTGTCGGCATGGTAGCTAGTTTTGCAGTTTTGATCTATTTCCTTGCCAAAGAAGGATTACTTAAAAGAGTCCTTGAAACAGGAGATAAGATAAACAGCAAGCGTCTTTTGGTCGACACCATTAAGGAAGCCATTCCTTTTATCCTGACAGGGTCTGCTATCCAGCTTTTCCAGATTTTGGACCAGATGACCTTTATCAATAGTATGAGTTGGTTTACCAACTATAGTAATGAAGACTTGGTTGTCATGTTTTCTTATTTCTCAGCTAATCCTAATAAAATCACTATGATTTTGATTTCTGTTGGGGTTTCGATTGGGAGTGTAGGCTTGCCACTTTTGACTGAAAACTATGTCAAGGGAGACTTGAAGGCGGCTTCTCGTCTAGTTCAGGACAGCATTACCATGCTTTTCTTATTCCTGCTGCCTGCAACGGTTGGAGTAGTCATGGTAGGAGAACCTCTCTATACTGTCTTCTATGGCAAGCCAGATAGTTTGGCTATGGGCTTGTTTGTCTTTGCAGTTTTGCAGTCTACTATTTTAGGCTTGTACATGGTCTTGTCTCCCATGCTTCAAGCTATGTTCCGAAATCGCAAGGCAGTTCTCTATTTTATCTATGGTTCCATTGCCAAGCTGGTCTTGCAACTTCCAACCATCGCTCTCTTCCACAGTTATGGACCTTTGATTTCAACAACCATCGGACTCATTATTCCTAATGTTTTGATGTATCGGGATATTTGTAAGGTAACAGGTGTTAAGCGCAAGGTGATTTTGAAGCGAACCATTTTAATCAGTTTGTTAACTCTTTTCATGTTTCTAGTAGTTGGGACATTGCAGTGGATTTTAGGATTTGTTTTCCAACCAAGTGGACGTTTGTGGAGTTTCCTATACGTAGCTCTTGTCGGTGCCATGGGGGGAGGAGTTTACGGATTCTTGAGTCTTCGTACCCGTCTATTAGACAAGGTGATTGGACAAGCCCAAGCTAATCGCCTAAGAGCAAAATTAAGAATTTCTCAATAATTTTTCATAAATAAAAGGGATAATTTGAACATTTCTATCATGGAATGCTTAAATTATTCTCTTTTTTATTATTTTGTAGAATAATTTCTATAGTTTGTAGATGTAATGATTAATTTTTTCAAAAAATCTATTGACTAAATAAAACATGAGTTGTATAATAAGACAAATATTTAAATCAGGAGGTTCTGGAGATGAAAAAGTCTAAAGCCAAGTATGCAACGCTTGCAGGTATCGTTTTAAGTGCAGGTATTTTATTAAGCGCGTGTGGAAATTCTAGCACAGGGTCAAAAACATATAACTATGTTTATTCTAGCGATCCGTCAAGTTTTAACTATCTAGCAGAAAACCGTGCGACAACTAATGATATTATCACTAATCTGGTAGATGGTCTTATGGAAAATGACCAGTATGGGAACTATATTCCATCCTTGGCAGAGGATTGGAGTGTTTCTCAAGACGGTTTGACCTATACCTATAAACTGCGTAAAGATGCTAAATGGTATACTGCAGATGGAGATGAATATGCTCCTGTAACTGCTCAAGATTTTATAACTGGTCTTAAGTATGCAGCTGATAAAAAATCAGAAGCCTTGTACCTAGTTCAAGACTCTGTTGCTGGTTTGGATGACTATATCAACGGGAAAACAACTGACTTTTCAACTGTAGGTGTTAAGGCGATTGATGACCAAACTGTTCAATATACCTTGACACGACCAGAATCTTACTGGAATTCAAAAACAACATCAACCATTCTCTTCCCTGTTAACGCTGATTTCTTGAAATCAAAAGGTGATGATTTTGGGAAGGTAGACCCATCTAGCATATTGTACAATGGACCGTTCTTGATGAAATCCTTTGTTTCAAAATCTGTTATTGAATTCAAGAAAAATCCGAACTACTGGGATGCTAAAAATGTCTTTGTAGATGATGTGAAATTGGCCTATTATGATGGTAGTGACCAAGATGCACTAGCTCGTAACTTTGTCGAGGGAGCTTATAGCTACGCTCGTCTCTATCCAAATAGTTCAAGCTTTGAAGGGATTAAAGAAAAGAATAAGGATAATATCATCTATAGCTTGCAAGATGCCACTTCTTATTTCTTAAACTTTAACCTGGATAGAAAATCTTATAAATTCACTTCTAAGACAAGTGATGCTGAAAAGAATCGACTCAGGAAGCGGTTCTTAATAAAAACTTCCGTCAAGCCATTAACTTTGCCTATGACCGTACAGCTTACGGGGCTCAATCCCAAGGAGAGGATGGTGCAACTAAGATTTTGCGTAACCTAGTCGTTCCTCCAAACTTCGTAAGTATCAATGGCAAAGACTTTGGTGAAGTAGTAGCCTCTAAGATGGTTAATTACGGTAAGGAATGGCAAGGAATTAACTTTGCAGATGCCCAAGATCCATACTACAATCCTGACAAAGCCAAGGCTAAATTTGCTGAAGCTAAGAAAGAACTCCAAGCTAAAGGAGTTCAATTCCCTATCCACTTAGATAAAACTGTAGATTTGACCAATAAGGCAGAAATTCAAGGAATCAATTCCATGAAACAATCAATTGAATCTGTCTTGGGGGCAGATAATGTTGTGATTGATGTTCACCAACTCTCTACTGAAGACTTTGATAATACAAGCTATTTAGCTCAGACTGCAGCTCAGAAGGATTATGATCTTTACAACGGTGGCTGGAGCGCAGACTATCAAGATCCATCAAGCTACCTTGATATTTTTAATATTAATTCTGGTGGAGTGTTGCAAAATCTAGGTTTAGAACCAGGTGAAGCCAATGATAAGGCCAAGGCTGTTGGGCTAGATGTCTATACTCAAATGTTGGAAGAAGCCAATAAGGAGCAAGATCCAGCTAAACGTTATGAAAAATATGCAGATGCCCAAGCTTGGTTAGTAGATAGCTCTCTAGCAATTCCAAATGTTTCACTGGGTGGAACACCAACATTGAGAAAAATCGTTCCTTTCTCAACACCATATTCATTGGCTGGTAATAAAGGGGTTGAATCATATAAATACCTCAAATTACAAGATAAGACAGTTACAAAAGACGAATATGAAAAAGCCAAAGAAAAATGGTTGAAAGAAAAAGAAGAATCTAATAAAAAGGCCCAAGAAGAATTAGCAAAACATGTGAAATAGGGATTTTTCAAGAAAAACGATGGTTTCGAAGGAAACTGTCGTTTTTTAATAGAATGATGGCAAATTTGGAAGAAAAGTGCTTACATTTTTTAATTGGTTTATTAAATTTATGTTATAATGAATATAACAAAAACGTGAGAAACTATTTTCGAAAGTCTCTTCCAGCGTTAATGGAAGTATGCACATGCTAGGGTAATGTTATAGGAGGGATGCTATCTACTGTAAAAGTAAGATAAAACGCAACAAATGATAAGTCCTTCTTTTATACGAAGAGTGCTTATCTGCCTATTTACTAATCGTTATGGAGGTAAGGTCATGGGCGCTATTATGGAGTTTGCAACAGAAAAACAGATTGAATCATTTCTCTCAACTTGCCACATTGAAGGGCAAAAGAATTTTCTGATGGCTTTCAAGAAAAAGACATGGTTGAAATCCTTTATTGATTTTTTCATTATAGGTGGTTCCTACTACGTTCAGTCGAGTGTGAAGCCTAAGATTCTGGCATTCATACCTAAGGGGATTTGCTTGATGGACATCAGTGATGTAATTGAAAATCGTTCTAATCAAGTCCTCGAGATGCCTTGGGATGACGTTAAAGATTTTACTTATCAGACAGCCTTGAATACAGTTAGGCTGAACTGGAACTATCAAAATGAAGCCTATATTTTTTCTGTGGATGTCGGTCAGATTAGTCAGCATGTGGGTCAGTATCAATTTAACAAAGACCATTATGACTATTTAGCCCAACACGATTTCTTTCAGTCAAAGTAAACCTTAGCAATCATCGTCACAAAAGGATCTGGAAGCTTTTCTGGATTCTTTTTAGCTTTACTCGATAAGTCTATAGTTTGAAACTATAACTAGCTCTTGAAAAGAAGAAAATGAGTTGATGCAAATAAGTGGTACAATAGTTACTATAGATTTGGAGGTATTGTATGAGCAAAGAATTACACATCAACACAATTTTGGCCCAGGCGGGTATTAAGTCAGATGAAGCGACAGGTGCCTTGGTGACACCGCTTCATTTTTCAACGACCTATCAGCATCCAGAGTTTGGCAAATCTACTGGATTTGACTATACACGTACTAAAAACCCAACTCGTAGTAAGGCTGAAGAAGTCTTGGCGGCTATTGAGTCAGCAGATTATGCCCTAGCGACTAGCTCAGGAATGTCAGCTATTGTTTTAGCTTTTAGCGTCTTTCCAGTAGGAAGTAAGGTCTTGGCTGTTCGTGACCTTTACGGTGGTTCTTTCCGCTGGTTTAACCAAGTGGAGCAGGAAGGCCGTTTCCATTTTACCTATGCCAATACAGAAGAAGAGTTGATTTCCGAGTTAGAGGAGGATGTGGATGTTCTCTATATCGAAACCCCAACCAACCCTTTGATGTTGGAATTTGATATTGAAAAACTAGCAAAATTGGCCCATGCCAAGGGTGCCAAAGTGGTGGTGGACAATACCTTCTATAGCCCTATTTACCAACGTCCGATTGAAGATGGAGCAGATATCGTCCTTCATTCAGCAACCAAGTATCTAGCAGGCCACAATGATGTCTTGGCTGGAGTGGTTGTGACCAATAGTTTAGAACTATACGAGAAGCTTTTCTACAATCTTAATACGACAGGAGCAGTCTTGTCTCCATTTGACAGCTACCAGTTGATTCGTGGTCTCAAGACCTTGTCTCTTCGTATGGAACGCTCAACAGCCAATGCTCAAGAAGTGGTTGCTTTTTTGAAGGATTCTCCAGCAGTTAAGGAAGTTCTATACACTGGGCGTGGAGGGATGATTTCTTTTAAAGTAGCAGATGAAAAACGTATTCCTCATATTTTGAACGGCCTCAAGGTCTTCTCTTTTGCGGAAAGTTTGGGTGGGGTGGAAAGTCTTATTACTTATCCAACGACACAAACTCATGCCGATATTCCAGCAGAAGTGCGCCATTCTTATGGTTTGACAGATGACCTCTTGCGCTTGTCAATTGGGATTGAGGATGCTAGAGATTTGATTGCAGATTTGCGCCAAGCATTAGAAGGATAAGATAAAGATGGGAAAATATGATTTTACAAGCCTGCCCAATCGTTTAGGGCATCATACCTATAAATGGAAAGAGGCGGAAACGGATAGCGAAGTTCTACCAGCTTGGATAGCGGATATGGACTTTGTGGTCTTGCCTGAAATCCGCCAAGCCGTGCAAACTTACGCTGATCAACTGGTTTATGGTTATACTTATGCTAGTGAAGAGTTAATTAAGGAAGTTCAAAAGTGGGAAGCTACACAACATGGTTATCACTTTGACAAAGAGGCTCTTGTCTTTATCGAGGGTGTGGTACCGGCCATCTCAACAGCTATTCAAGCCTTTACAAAAGAAGGCGAGGCTGTTTTGATTAACACGCCTGTCTATCCACCTTTTGCTCGCAGTGTCAAGTTGAACAATCGTAGATTGATTACCAATTCTTTGGTGGAAAAGGATGGTCTGTTTGAGATTGACTTTGACCAACTGGAGAAGGATTTGGTGGAAGAGGATGTCAAACTTTATATCCTCTGCAACCCTCACAATCCTGGTGGACGTGTTTGGGAAAAAGAAGTCTTGGAAAAGATTGGCCAACTCTGCCAGAAACACGGTGTTTTCTTGGTTTCGGACGAGATTCACCAAGATTTGGCCCTCTTTGGTCACAAACACCATTCTTTCAATACCATTAATCCTGCCTTCAAAGATTTTGCTATTGTCTTGACTAGTGCCACTAAAACCTTTAACATCGCTGGAACAAAAAATTCATATGCAGTTATTGAAAATCATAAGTTGAGACTGGCTTACCAGAAACGCCAGTTGGCCAATAACCAGCATGAAATTTCAGGCTTGGGTTATTTGGCGACAGAAGCTGCCTATCGATACGGTAAAGATTGGTTAGAGGAACTCAAGCAAGTCTTTGAAGACCACATCAATTATGTGGTGGATTTATTTGGAAAAGAGACTAAAATCAAGGTTATGAAACCGCAAGGAACCTACTTGATTTGGCTTGATTTTTCAGCCTATGACCTGACTGATGAAAGATTGCAAGAGCTGTTGAGAAATGAAGCTAAGGTTATCCTCAACCGTGGTTTGGATTTTGGGGAGGAAGGAAGTCTCCATGCCCGCCTCAATGTAGCCATGCCTAAAACTCTGTTGCAAGAAGTTTGTCAGCGGATTGTGGCGACTTTTGCCAAACTTTAAACATCCAGCCTTCTAGGAGAAAAGTCTTCCTAGGAGGCTATTTTCATAGGCGAAAATATGGTATAATAAAAAGATAAGGTAAAGGTAGAAATATGGCTAAATTGATTCCGGGGAAAGTCCGTATCGAAGGCGTTGCCCTTTATGAAACTGGTAAAGTTGACATCATCAAGGAAAAGAACAATCGGCTCTACGCTCGCGTTGCAGAAGAAGAACTGCGCTATAGTTTAGAGGATGATTTGGTTTTTTGTGCCTGCGATTTTTTCCAAAAGAGGGGCTACTGTGTGCACTTGGCGGCGCTGGAGCATTTTCTGAAAAATGATGAGCGTGGTCAGGAAATCTTGCAAAGTCTGGAAGAAGGTCATGAAGAAAAAGAGGCCGTTGAAACCAAGGTAACCTTGGGTGGCAAATTTTTGGACCGAATCTTGCCTCCAAAAGCAGAACGTGCCTATGAATTATCGGCTGTGGGGCAAGTGGAAGCAGGAACCAATCATATCTTGTGGACCCTTAGAATCGGGCAAATCAATAGCCAAAAATACTATGTCATTCGGGACATTCCACTCTTTTTAAGGGTTGTCGAGCAGAGAAAACCTTATATGATTGGTAAAACTTATGAGGAGTCTCTGTCTTTGGAAGACTTTGATGAGGCAAGTCAAGAGCTTCTTACTTTCTTGCGGGGACTAGTGGAGGAAGGACTAACTCCAGACCTCTTTTTCCAAAATCAAGGCCGACACCTTTTTTTCCCTCTGACCTTTTTTGAGCAGGGTGTGAATTTACTGATGACTCTGCCCCATTTTCAATTTGACCATCAAGTGGATAGCTACCAAACACTGCTCTTTCAGGATATGAATGCGGATGCCAATTTATTTGCCTTTACAGTAACAGAATACTCTGACTATTTTGAAATGGAAATCAGCGAGAGCCCTAGGGCCAATGTCTTTTATCAGGGAGCTGTGCTATTCCATAAAGGACAGGTTTATTTTCTAACCGACCAGCAGGTGCGTCTTCTCAAAGAAATCAAAACGCTGCCTGTGGATCAACATGGAAAGAAATACCTACAATTTGATAGCAGTGACCGCGATAAATTGGCTTCCTGTCTGACTCTCTTTGGCCAGATGGGCACTATTTCAGCTCCAGAACGCTTACAAATCAAAACTTTTGCTCCCTTTTTTTACTTTGACAGGGAAGAGGATAACCGGATTCGTCTAGAAATCCAGTTTGATTATGGAGATAAGCAGGTATCTAGCCGACAAGAGCTAGAAGAATTGCCATTTTCGAGTGATGCTAACTTAGAAGAAAAAATTTTCCAAGTCTGTTTGGTGGCAGGCTTTGAAGTAGATTTTCAATCTTGGCGTCAGGCCTTAAAAGCGGAGTCTGTCTATCATTTCTTCCATGAAATCATTCCAATATTTGAAAAACTCGGGCATGTTGACCTATCAGACAAGCTAGAAGAACTTTATAGCCTAGCGAGTCCTCAAGTGCAGATTGCTTCTAAGGGAGGTCTCTTGGAAATCCAGTTTGATTTTCAAGATATTGCCCAAGAGGAAATTGACCAAGCCATGCAGGCCTTGGTTGCCAACCAAGATTTTTACATTGATTCGTCCAATCAAGTCTACTTTTTCGATGACGAAACCAAGAAAATTCGCCAAAATCTACAGGAACTAGGACAGTTTGAATTAAAAGATGGGACCTTGCAGGCTCGAAAATCCTTGGCCTATAGTTTAGCTCATCTTTTTGAAGGGCGTGACCGTGTTTCTTTTTCACAAGAATTCCAGAATTTGGCCCAGGATTTAACGCATCCAGAGGACTTCCCACGACAAGCAACTCAGGTTCAGGCTGATTTACGAGATTATCAGGGAAAGGGAATCGGCTGGTTGCAAATGCTCCATCATTATGGTTTTGGTGGGATTTTGGCTGATGATATGGGGTTGGGTAAAACCCTGCAGACCATTGCTTTTTTGACTAGTCAAGTGACAAAAGAAAGTCGGGTTTTGATTCTCGCTCCGTCGGGTTTGATTTACAACTGGGCAGATGAATTTAAGAAATTTGCTCCACAGTTGGATGTGGCTGTTGTTCACGGTTTGAAAGCAAGTCGTGAAGAGATACTTTCCGAGAGCTATCAAATCTATGTAACGAGCTATGCTACCTTCCGTCAGGACAGTGATCTTTATCAGGGGATGGCCTTTGACTTCCTTTTCTTAGATGAAGCTCAGGTCATGAAAAATGCCCAGACCAAGATTGCCCAGACCTTGAGACAATTTGTAGTACCGTCGGTCTTTGCCCTGTCAGGAACTCCTATTGAAAACCATCTGGGTGAGCTGTGGTCTATTTTCCAAATCGTCATGCCAGGACTTCTGCCAAGTAAGAAAGAATTTATGAAATTGCCAGCTGAGCGAGTAGCTCAGTTTATCAAGCCTTTCGTTATGCGACGCAAGAAAGAAGAAGTTCTGACTGAATTGCCAGATTTGATAGAAGTCGTTTATAAGAATGAACTGGAAGACCAGCAAAAGGCTATCTATCTAGCCCAGTTACAACAGATGCGGGAACGACTGGCTCAAGTGTCAGACCAGGAATTCCAACGAAATCGAGTGGAAATCTTGTCTGGTCTGATGCGCTTGCGTCAAATCTGTGACACCCCTGCCCTCTTTATGGAGGATTATCAGGGTGCCAGTGGTAAACTGGATAGTCTACGAGATCTGCTGGTACAGGTGGCAGACGGTGGACACCGTGTCTTGATTTTCTCGCAGTTCAAGGGAATGTTGGAGAAAATTGAACAAGAACTACCAGACTTGGGCTTGACTTCCTTTAAAATTACAGGGTCAACACTAGCCAAGGATAGACAAGACATGACTAAGGCCTTTAACCAAGGGGAGAGAGATGCCTTTCTGATTTCCCTTAAGGCAGGTGGTGTTGGTCTGAACCTGACCGGTGCTGATACAGTGATTTTGGTTGACCTTTGGTGGAATCCTGCGGTGGAAGCGCAAGCTATTGGCCGTGCCCATCGGATGGGTCAGGAAGAAACGGTTGAGGTCTATCGCTTGGTGACCAAGGGAACCATTGAAGAAAAAATTCAGGAACTTCAAGAACAGAAGAAACATCTGGTGTCACAAGTATTGGACGGCACAGAGTCACGTGGCAGTCTGACCCTAGCAGAAATTAGAGAAATTTTGGGAATTTCTGAAGCCAGCACTTGAAAAATCAAGACAATACGCTATAATGAAGTGTTGAAAGGAAATAGAAAATGAGAGAAGAACGATTTCCATTGGTCTCAGATGATGAGGTCATGCTGACTGAGATGCCGGTTATGGACCTCTATGATGAATCTGACTTTATCAGTAATATCAAGGGAGAATACCGTGATAAGAATTATCTGGATTGGGCCCTTATTACTGAAGAAAAACCAGTCAAACCCATTGAAAAGCCAGTAGAGAAACCTAAGAAGTCTGGTTTAGGAGTTAAGAGAGAAGGAAAGAGCTATGCGGAGGTGGCGCGTGAAGAAGCGCGTGCGGACCTGAAAAAGAAACGCTCAGCAAGTTATCTGACTAAGGATATTACTCCTACAAGGCGCCCTTCTCAGCAACGTTTGGATAGACAGGGCAATCAACCTACTGCGCCTTTCCAAAAGGAAAATCCTGGTGAATTTGTTAAATATAGTCAAAAATTGACCCAGTCTCATTACATCTTGGCGGAAGAAGTGAACAATATTTCGACTCAAGCTGAGCCAAAAGAAACTTCAGGCCCAAAGAAAAACAATTATGATTTTCTGAAGAAGAGCCAAATCTACAATAAAAAGAATCAACAAAAAGAACAAGAACGTCAGGTTGCCCAAGAGTTGAATCTGACAAGAATTACGGAATAGGGGAGAAAACATGTCAAAGACATATCATTTTATCGGAATTAAAGGATCAGGTATGAGTGCCTTGGCCTTGATGTTGCACCAAATGGGGCATAAGGTACAGGGATCAGATGTTGAAAAGTACTACTTTACTCAACGTGGTCTTGAGCAGGCAGGGATTACTATTCTTCCTTTTGATGAAAAGAATCTAGACGGTGATATGGAAATTATCGCTGGAAATGCCTTTCGTCCAGATAACAACGTCGAAATTGCCTATGCGGACCAAAATGGCATTAGCTACAAACGCTACCATGAGTTCCTAGGTAGCTTTATGCGCGACTTTGTTAGCATGGGAGTTGCTGGAGCGCACGGAAAAACTTCAACAACGGGTATGTTGTCTCATGTCTTGTCTCATATCACAGATACTAGCTTCTTGATTGGAGATGGGACAGGCCGTGGTTCAGCCAATGCCAAATATTTTGTCTTTGAATCTGACGAATATGAGCGCCACTTCATGCCTTACCACCCAGAATACTCTATTATCACCAATATTGACTTTGACCATCCAGACTATTTCACAAGTCTAGAGGATGTTTTCAATGCCTTTAACGACTATGCTAAGCAAATTACCAAGGGTCTCTTTGTCTATGGTGAAGATGCTGAATTGCGTAAGATTACGTCTGATGCACCAATTTATTATTATGGTTTTGAAGCAGAAGGTAATGACTTTGTCGCTAGTGATCTTCTTCGTTCAACAACTGGTTCAACCTTCACTGTTCACTTCCGTGGACAAGAATTGGGGCAATTCCACATTCCAACCTTTGGTCGTCACAATATCATGAATGCGACAGCCGTTATTGGTCTTCTTTACACAGCAGGATTTGATTTGAACTTGGTGCGTGAACACTTGAAAACATTTGCCGGTGTTAAGCGTCGTTTCACTGAGAAAATTGTTAATGACACAGTGATTATCGATGACTTTGCCCACCATCCAACAGAAATCATTGCGACCTTGGATGCGGCTCGTCAAAAATATCCAAGCAAAGAGATAGTAGCAATCTTCCAACCGCATACTTTTACAAGAACCATTGCCTTGTTGGACGAATTTGCCCACGCTTTGAACCAAGCGGATGCAGTTTACCTAGCTCAAATTTATGGCTCTGCCCGTGAAGTAGACCACGGCGATGTTAAGGTAGAAGACCTAGCCAATAAAATCAACAAGAAACACCAAGTCATTACTGTTGAAAATGTTTCTCCACTCCTAGACCATGACAATGCTGTTTATGTCTTTATGGGAGCAGGGGACATCCAAACCTATGAATATTCATTTGAACGTCTCTTGTCTAATTTGACAAGCAATGTTCAATAGGCTATCCACATGGAAACTCCAATTAAGATCATTCGGGCAAATAAGTCTGATTTACCTGAGATAGAGGCACTGCAGACCTCATCTTTTCCAGCTGAAAAACAGCTGACTTCCCATATCTTAGAAGAAAGTATCCGTAAGTCTGCGGATACCTTTCTTCTAGCTAGGGATGAAAATCAGCTTCTGGGCTATGTTCTAGGTGGTCCTTACCCACACAATCCGAAATGTCTAGAAGTACATTCTTTAGTCATTGATACTGACCATCAGAGACAGGGCTTGGGCATGCTTCTTCTTGCGGCTTTAAAAGAGGTGGCTGTTGAGCAGGATTACAAAGCTATTCGTTTGAAGAGTCCTGATGAGCTACTTTCCTATTTTGAAATGAACGGTTTTATTGATGAAGAAGAAGGAACTGCGCTTTATGCAGCTAGTCAAGGTTTTAGTATGATTTGGTTTAATCCTTTTTATCTGGAGGCACAATGAAAATTAGGAAAGCAAGATTAGAAGATTTAGATCGTATCGTTGAGATTGAACTAGAAAATTTCTCACTTGAAGAAGCCATTACTCGCTCTGTTTTTGAGGCGCATTTGCGAGTAATTCAGACCTCTTTTCTGGTTGCAGAAAAAGAGGGTAAGATTATTGGTTATATAGAAGGGCCAGTTGGACCACACCGCCATCTGCAAGACCAGTCTTTTACAGAGGAGATAGAAGACCATAGTCATGAGCCTGGTGGATATATCTCTGTGACCTGCCTGTCTATTGCCAAGGAAGCACAGAGACTAGGACTGGGTCAGAAATTGCTAACAGCTTTGAAAGAACTGGCTCTTGAACACGAAAGAGAAGGCATTAACCTAACCTGTCATGACTATCTCATCGCCTACTACGAAAAGCATGGATTTGTCAATGAAGGCTTGTCCCAGTCAACCTTTGCAGGAGAAACCTGGTATGATATGGTCTGGGAAGCTAAAAAATAAGCCAGAAAAGCATGCTAGGTTGCTTTTCTTTCGTTTTTAAGATATAATATTATGGATTGTCAACGAGGAGGATAAACTTTTGAGTGAAAAGTCAAGAGAAGACGAAAAATTAAGCTTTAAAGAGCAGATTTTACGTGATTTAGAACGAGTTAAAAAACATGAAGAAGATCAGGAAGAAGTTAATTTAGCTTCAATAAAACCTCAACTTTCTTCTAAAAATGATCAGTCAATAGAAGACTTGATGGAAGATTCTCTATCAGCTGTAGAGGATATTATGAGAAACGCTCCTACCGTGCCGACTCACCCCAGCCAAGATTTACCAGCTTCTCCAGCAGATGAGATAAAAAGAGAAACTCTTACTGTTCCAAGTCATCCCAGTCAAGATGTTCCTTCTTCTCCCGCGGAAGAGGCTGTAAGACAAGCTCCACTTGCTCCTAGTCACCCGAGTCAAGAAGGACCTTCTACTCCATCAGCGGAGGGAGTATCAAGACCAACTCCAGGACCTGTTAGTCCTAGAAACGTAGAGAAGGAATTTAATGAAATCCCAACAAGAGTAGCTGTTTCTTATAAGACTGAAGCTGAAAAAGAACCTCAGAAAGAAGTAGCAAAACCAGAACCAGTTACGGAATCGGAAGCTGTTGAAGTTGTTACTGAAACTCCACGTCGTAGTCGCCGTGAGACAGTTAAACCAGTTAAGAAGAAAAAATCACATTTGAAGGCTTTCTTCATTTCACTACTGATTTTCCTTGCCCTGATTTCAGCAGGTGGTTACTTCGGTTATCAGTATGTTCAGTCATCTTTATTACCAGTTGATGCTAATTCTAAGCAGTATGTAACCGTTCAAATCCCGGAAGGATCCAATGTCCAAGAGATTGGATCAGCACTTGAAAATGCTGGTGTGATTAAACACGGAGTGATTTTTGCTTTCTATGCGAAATATAAGAATTATTCAGATTTGAAGGCTGGATATTACAATTTGCAAAAGAGCATGAGTACAGAGGATATCATTAAGGAACTACAAAAAGGTGGTACTCCTGAACCTCAAGAACCTTCACTTGCTGATTTAACCATTCCAGAAGGATATACGATTGATCAAATTGCCCAAGCTGTAGGCCAATTACAAGGTGAATTTAAAGAACCTTTGACAGCGGAAGCCTTCTTGGCTAAGGTGCAAGATGACAACTTTATCAGTCAAGAAGTTGCTAAATATCCAAACCTACTCGAAAGCTTGCCAACGAAAGAAAGTGGAGTTCGTTACCGTTTGGAAGGTTATCTTTTCCCAGCGACCTACTCTATCAAGGAAAGCACGACTATTGAAAGCTTGATTGATGAGATGTTGGCAGCCATGGATAAGACCTTGACTCCGCACTATAGTGCAATTAAGTCTAAGAACTTGACAGTTAATGAATTGCTAACAATTGCTTCACTTGTTGAAAAAGAAGGTGCTAAGACTGAAGATCGTAAATTGATTGCAGGTGTCTTCTACAATCGTTTGAACCTTGGTATGCCACTTCAAAGCAATATCGCAATCTTGTATGCTCAAGGCAAACTTGGCCAAAATATCAGCCTAGCAGATGACGCTGGAATTGATACATCGATTAATTCACCATACAATGTTTATACAAAACCTGGTTTGATGCCTGGTCCAGTGGATAGTCCAAGTAAGGACGCGATTGAAGCAAGTATCAACCAAACAAAGAGTGAGAACCTCTACTTTGTAGCCAATGTTACAGATGGTAAAGTCTATTACGCAGTGACACAGGAAGAACATGATCGTAATGTAGCTGAGCACGTCAATAGCAAGCTTACTCAAAATAGTAGTTCAAACTAAGACTACAAAAATGAGAATCTCAGATAGAGATTCAATACTATCGAAGGAAAGTTGAGAAAAATGGCAGAAAAAACATATCCTATGACCCTTGCGGAAAAGGAAAAACTTGAAAAAGAATTAGAAGAATTGAAATTGGTCCGCCGTCCAGAAGTGGTAGAACGCATTAAGATTGCCCGTTCATACGGTGACCTTTCTGAAAACAGTGAGTACGAAGCAGCTAAGGATGAACAAGCCTTTGTTGAAGGACAAATCTCTAGCTTGGAAACAAAAATCCGTTATGCTGAAATCGTCAATAGCGACTCAGTTGCCCAAGATGAAGTAGCGATTGGTAAAACAGTCACTATCCAAGAAATTGGTGAGGACGAAGAAGAAGTTTATATTATCGTAGGTTCAGCTGGTGCAGATGCTTTTGCAGGTAAGGTTTCAAATGAAAGCCCAATTGGACAAGCTTTGATTGGTAAGAAAACAGGTGACACAGCAACTATTGAAACACCTGTTGGTAGCTATGATGTAAAAATCTTGAAGGTTGAAAAAACAGCCTAAAACAAAAAAAGGAGTGGGGAGGCAGTGCGCTTCACTCACTCCTTTTTCCATTTTAAATTGAATTGGAGACTATATGAGTTCAAAGAAGAAAAAAAATAAGATGGAGCGTGGTTTAACTAATCGTCACGTACAGGTTATGGCCATCGCCGGAACAATCGGAACAGGACTCTTTTTGGGAGCGGGTCGCTCAATTAGCCTAACAGGTCCGTCCATTGTACTGATTTATATGATTACTGGGGCTTTTATGTTCCTCATGATGCGTGCGGTTGGGGAAATGCTCTACCAAGACCCTGAGCAACATACCTTTATCAACTTTATCACGCGCCATTTGGGTAAGGGCTGGGGCTATTTCTCAGTTTGGTCTTACTGGCTATCCGTTGTCTTTATCGGTATGGCGGAAATCACAGCTATCTCTCACTATGTTCAGTTTTGGTTTCCTAGCTGGCCGAGTTGGATGATTGAGATTGGATTTTTGACAATTCTAGCCTTGGTTAATCTGATTGCGGTTAAGCTCTTTGGGGAAGTTGAGTTTTGGTTTGCGATGGTCAAGATTGTGGCTATTTTAGCTATGATTGCCACAGGAGTCTTTATGGTCTTGACAGGCTTTAAGACACCTCATGGAGTAGCAAGTTTGGCTAATATCGCCGACAATTTCTCCCTATTCCCAAATGGTGGAGTAAACTTTGTCATGGCCTTCCAGATGGTTTTCTTTGCCTACCTCATGATTGAGTTTATCGGGGTAACGACTTCTGAAACCAAAAATCCACGTCAGGTCTTGCCAAAAGCTGTTAAGGAAATTCCTTTGCGTATCGTATTTTTCTATGGTGGAGCTCTCTTAGCCATTATGTCCATTATTCCTTGGCGTGAACTTGCATCGGCTGATTCTCCCTTTGTTACGGTGTTTGAATTGGCAGGTATCAAGTGGGCAGCGGCCTTGATTAACTTCGTCGTTTTGACGTCAGCAGCATCTGCTCTTAACTCAACCCTTTATTCAACAGGCCGTCATTTATACCAGATTGCCCATGATTCACCAAATCGCTTCCTCAAGGCGATTAAGGCTGATACCCTTTCTCGTCATAATGTGCCACAAAATGCCATCATCGCTTCAGCAATTTTGATTGCCCTAGCAGCCTTTATCAACGTCTTGCCAGGAGTTTCGGATGCCTTTGCCTTGATTACGGCATCATCATCAGGTGTCTATATCGCCATTTATATCTTGATTATGGTGGCTCACCTTAAATACCGCAAGTCACCAGACTTTATGGCGGATGGCTATCTCATGCCCCACTATCGTTTCCTAAATCCTTTAACCATGCTCTTCTTTGCCTTTGTCTTTGTAACTCTCTTTCTACAAGAGTCTACATTTGTAGGAGCAATCGGATCAGCTATCTGGATTATCGGTTTTGGGATTTATAGCCAGTGGAAATTTAGAAAGTAGATTTGGAACTCATCAACTTAGCTTGATGAGTTTTTGCTAGTTTGACAGTCCATTGAAATAAGACTATAATCAAGCTGTATCAGTTTTCGAGGAGGTTTGGATGTACTTTAGAATGGAAAATAAGGAATCCCAGAAGGCGCAAGAAATTGGGAATTTGATTCGTGCTTATAACCGTTCCAAAAGAGAAGAGGCTGAAAGTGTGCCACTTAATCTTTATGTAGAAGATGAAAAGGGTAATCTCCTGGCAGGTTTGATAGCAGAGACTTTTGGAAATTGGCTAGAAATCGAGTATTTGTTTGTAAAAGAGGAATTGCGAGGGCAAGGAATCGGTTCAAAACTATTGAAGCAGGTAGAAAGTGAAGCTAAGAATCGAAACTGTCGTTTTGCCTTTGTCAATACTTACCAGTTCCAGGCACCAGACTTTTATCAGAAGCATGGCTACAAGGAAGTTTTTACCTTGCAAGACTATCCCTACATTGGCCAAAGATATTATTACCAAAAGAATCTGTAAGGAGAATATGAAAGCATAAGGCAAAGAGGGGTTCTTGACATAAGTATGAAGGGGATTCTCGATAAATACCAGTTAAATCCTACAAATTGTGTCTTTCTAGACGATATTGAAGACAATGCAATCGCAGCTGAGAAGGTGGGAATCAAGGCTTATCAGGTTAAGAAAAGAAGTGATGTCGTCGAAATTTTGAAATCATATATTTAGATTCAACACTCTCTATTTTTTATGGTAGAGATTTTTTTGTTAATAAAATTTTACAAAATGACATTTATATATTGCATTAGGTTAGATATATGATATAATAATGTTGAAAAGAGGCGCAACTTTTTAAAATTAATGAGAATCAAAGAGAAAACCAAGAATATTAATGGAGGAATAAAAAATGGAAGTTATAAATGTAAGTAAGCATTATGGTCATTCAACCATTCTCAAAGATATAAATTTCGTACTTAATAAGGGTGAAATTGTTGGTCTAGTAGGGAGAAACGGAGTTGGTAAGAGTACATTGATGAAAATTCTTGTTCAGAATAATCAACCGACTGCAGGGAATATTATAAGTAGTGATAATGTTGGGTATTTAATCGAAGAACCAAAATTATTTTTATCTAAAACAGGTTTAGAGAATTTAAAATATCTGGCAAATTTATATGGTGTTGACTACAATCAAGAAAGATTTGGGAGTTTGATTCAAGAGTTAGATTTGACTCAGTCTATTAATAAAAAAGTAAAGACCTATTCTTTGGGTACAAAACAAAAATTAGCTTTGCTTCTAACTCTCGTTTCGGAACCTGATATATTGATTTTAGATGAACCGACTAATGGTTTAGATATTGAATCATCACAAATAGTTTTAGCGGCTCTAAAAAATTTAGCTTTACATGAAAATGTGGGAATTTTAATATCAAGTCATAAATTAGAAGATATTGAAGAAATTTGTGAGAGGGTTCTTTTCTTGGAGAATGGGCTTTTGATATTCCAAAAAGTAGGAAAAGATAGTCATAATTGCTTGTTTGAGATAGCTTTTTCATCAGCTACAGATAAAGACATTTTCATTACTAAACAAGAATTTGGGGATATTGTTCAGGAAGAGGGACTGAGAATTACTATGTCTGGGAATATTCAAAGTAGTGAGCTTTTTAAATTTTTTAACGAAAATTCTATTAAAGTAGTTGATTTTGAAACTAAAAAAGAGACGCTTAAAGATATTTATCTAAATCGTTCAAAATAAAGGAAGGTTATAATCATGAAATTAAATAAATTGAATTTTCTTAAGGAAAATATAAGGGATTTATATTCATCAGGCGTAATATATCTTTGTTTGATTATCTCGTTTATACCGCCGCTACTGGTTACATTCTTTATTTTAAAGACTCAAGGGACATCGCTTGGTATTAAGCATATTTCAAACTTTTATGCTATGCTCGGTATGTTAATGGCTGTTATACATGCTAACCGAATTATTAGCAGGGATTTTTCCCACAATACGATAAGTTTATTTTATAATCAACAGAAAAATCGGATGATTTACGTCTTGTCCAATTTTCTATATGCCATCTCAGTTTCCATTATTTATGCTTTGAATGGCATTTTGTTACTAGTCATCGTAAGTAAATTGGGTGTTCCAGGTGCTTTAGGATTAAATTTTATAGCAGTCATTGTAGTCAATACAATTTTGTTAGTCCTATTTTATTTTCTATTATCTTACATTTTCTATTTATACAAATTGAAAAGTGGCTTGGTATTTGGTATTTTAGTAGCTTTACTACTCTTTATCCCTAATATATTAAATACGATTATGATGAATACTAGTAATGATTTGTTTATCAAAGCAATTGAACTTCTTCCTTTTTATTCCTTACCTGTATTTGTTGCTTCAAATACGATGTCTATTAGTCAGTATCTTGTGGTAATCACTACAATCATTTTATTGTATTTTTTCACTCTCAAGAAAAGTAAGGAGTATTCATTTTAGTTTCGTTTAGTATTATTTTGCAGACTTAAAATCCAGCAAAAAATCAGTCATCTTGCTATGCTCCTGCTCTTGCTGTGTACACGTTTTTGTCTTATGCTAGACTCATTTCCAAAAGCATTATATAATAGTGATATGAAAGCAACTAAATTAAACAAGAAATACAAGCAATCAAAACTCGTTTAAAAGACCCTACTAAAGCTAATACTAAACAAAAAATCAAATAGCCAGCTAGGGAGTTTATTTCAAACAATCTAACATACTGATTTTAGGCTGAAGATAATATTGGAGTGCTAATTAATGAGGTTATAATAAATAGCTGACAGCTTGTGTTGGTTTTGGATTTTTTAAGAGTAGATGAGTATTAAAACTATAAGGAGGATGCAGGTGGCTAAAAATTTAAAATTAAAATTAGCTCGTGTAGAGCTTGATTTAACACAAGGTCAACTGGCAGAGGCTGTTGGGGTGACGCGCCAGACTATTGGTTTGATAGAGGCGGGGAAATACAATCCCAGTCTCTCACTCTGCCAGTCTATTTGCAGATGTTTAGGGAAAACCCTAGACCAACTATTTTGGGAGGAAGAAGATGGTAAATAAATTCATTCATTATCAATTACTTGACGAAAGAGAAGAACAACTAATCAATAAAGCTGGGGCAGAATCCTTTACCCTCTTCATTGGGCTTGTGCTTCTAAGCTATTTGGTGGCTGTATTGGCTCCATCTATTTTTAATCCGAATTTTCTAGTCTATACTCTGATAGTAGGAATTTTCTTCTTTTTCAATCGTGCCCGTTATCTGGGAGTGACCTACTATAGTCGTTTTCATTTTACAATTTTGGGTTGTTTTTTCCTAACCTTGGCGATTACAACTCTATTGATGTTGCAGAATTATCAATTCAACATAGAAATTTATCAGCACAATCCTTTGAACGTTAAATACCTATCTGCTTGGGTCATTACTTATGTCATTTACCTTCCCTGGGTCTTTATTGGCAATCTTGGTCTTAAGAGCTATGGCGAATGGGCTCAGAAAAAGTTTGAACAAGACATGGATGAACTGGAGAGTGGTGAATAGCTTGTTACTCTTTTCTCAATCCAGCTAAAATGTGATATAATAGTACTAATTTATTGGAATACATGAAAGTTCTTGAAAATTTTCATGTATTTCTAGCTAAGGAAGTAGGAAAAGTATGTATCCAGATGATAGTTTGACATTGCACACGGACTTGTACCAGATTAACATGATGCAGGTTTACTTTGACCAAGGGATTCACAATAAGAAGGCAGTTTTTGAGGTTTATTTCCGCCAACAGCCTTTTAAGAACGGCTATGCGGTTTTTGCTGGTTTGGAAAGAATTGTGAATTATCTTGAAGAGTTGCGTTTTTCAGATAGTGATATCGCCTATTTGGAGTCGCTTGGTTATCATGGGGCATTCTTGGACTACCTCCGCAATTTCAAGTTGGAGTTGACAGTTCGTTCTGCCCAAGAAGGGGATTTGGTTTTTGCTAATGAACCGATTGTGCAGGTGGAAGGTCCTCTAGCCCAATGTCAATTGGTCGAAACGGCTCTTTTGAACATTGTCAACTACCAGACCTTGGTGGCTACTAAGGCAGCTCGTATTCGTTCGGTCATCGAAGATGAACCTTTGATGGAGTTTGGGACACGTCGGGCGCAAGAAATGGATGCGGCTATCTGGGGAACACGCGCAGCGGTGATTGGTGGTGCTAATGGAACTAGCAACGTGCGTGCGGGTAAACTCTTTGACATTCCTGTCTTGGGGACCCATGCCCATTCTTTGGTACAGGTTTATGGAAATGACTATGAGGCTTTTAAGGCTTATGCTACGACTCACAAAAATTGTGTCTTTCTTGTGGATACCTATGACACCCTTCGCATCGGTGTGCCAGCTGCCATTCAGGTGGCGCGTGAGCTGGGCGACCAGATTAACTTTATGGGTGTTCGAATTGACTCTGGGGATATTGCCTACATTTCCAAGACAGTCCGTCAGCAACTGGACGAGGCTGGATTTACAGAGGCTAAGATTTATGCTTCAAATGACCTAGATGAAAATACTATCCTCAACCTCAAGATGCAAAAGGCCAAGATTGATGTCTGGGGTGTAGGAACTAAGCTGATTACAGCCTATGACCAGCCAGCTCTTGGGGCAGTTTATAAGATTGTTGCAATCGAAGATGAAAATGGCCAGATGCGCAATACCATCAAGCTGTCAAATAATGCCGAAAAAGTGTCTACGCCAGGTAAGAAGCAGGTGTGGCGCATTACTAGTCGTGAAAAAGGCAAGTCAGAAGGCGACTACATAACCTATGATGGTGTTGATGTTTCCAGCATGACAGAAATCAAGATGTTCCATCCGACTTATACATACATCAAGAAGACCGTTCGTAATTTTGACGCAGTTCCTCTCTTGGTGGATATTTTTAAAGATGGGAAATTGACTTACAACTTGCCTAGCTTGACTGAGATTCAGGATTATGCTCGTAAGGAATTTGACAAGCTTTGGGATGAGTACAAGCGCGTGCTCAATCCGCAACACTATCCAGTGGATTTGGCGCGTGATGTATGGCAAGATAAGATGGACTTGATTGACAAGATGCGCAAGGAAGCCCTCGGCGAAGGAGAAGAAGAATGAGTTTGCAAGAAACGATTATCCAAGAATTGGGTGTCAAACTGGTGATTGATGCTCAGGAAGAAATCCGTCGTTCTATTGATTTCTTAAAAAGATATCTGAAAAAACATCCCTTCCTTAAAACCTTTGTACTAGGGATTTCTGGAGGACAAGACTCAACCTTAGCAGGACGTTTAGCTCAATTGACTATGGAAGAACTGCGAGCTGAAACGGGCGATGACAGCTACAAATTTATCGCTGTCCGCCTGCCATATGGAGTGCAAGCTGATGAAGCAGATGCTCAAAAAGCTCTAGCCTTCATCCAGCCAGATGTCAGCTTGGTAGTTAATATCAAGGAGTCTGCAGATGCTATGACAGCTGCAGTTGAAGCGACAGGTAGTCATGTTTCAGATTTTAACAAGGGCAATATCAAGGCTCGTTGCCGTATGATTGCTCAGTATGCCCTTGCTGGTGCCCATAGTGGAGCGGTCATTGGAACAGACCACGCCGCGGAAAATATCACAGGTTTCTTTACCAAGTTTGGTGACGGGGGTGCAGATATTCTCCCTCTTTATCGCCTCAATAAACGCCAAGGAAAACAACTCTTAAAGGAACTTGGTGCAGACTCAGCACTTTATGAAAAAATCCCAACAGCAGACTTAGAAGAAGACAAACCAGGCCTAGCTGACGAAGTAGCCCTCGGGGTTACTTATGAAGAGATTGACGACTACTTAGAAGGAAAAACAATCAGCCCAGAAGCTCAAGCGACTATTGAAAATTGGTGGCACAAAGGCCAACACAAACGCCACCTACCAATCACCGTATTTGATGACTTTTGGGAGTAAAAAGGTCCAGTGGACCTTTTTAGCTTCTTGCCCTGAAATTAAAAAGCAAGAAAAACCTCCAGTGGAGGTTTTTACCCTGAGCCTAGAAATAAGAAAGCGAAGAAGGTCCGGGGGACCTTTTTAGCTTCTTGCCTAGAAACTGGGAAGCAAGAATAACCTCCAGTGGACCTTTTTATCCCGAGCATGGAAACAGATAAGCGAAGAAGGTCCGAGAGACCTTTTTAGCTTATTACCTTGAAATTAAAAAGCAAAGTAAATTTAAATTGAGGTTGGGCAGAGAATCATCTATCAGAAAGCGAGGTAGCGTCATGAAAGCAATCGGTACGCAAATATTACAGACAGATCGTTTAATCTTACGAAGATTTGTGGAAAGTGATGCAGAAGCCATGTTTCAGAATTGGGCTTCATCCGCTGAGAATCTGACCTATGTCACCTGGGATCCTCATTCTGATGTCGAGGTGACTCGAAACTCGATTCGTAATTGGGTTGTTTCCTATGCTAATCCCAACTATTACAAATGGGCCATTTGTCTCAAAGAAAACCCGGAGCAGGTGATAGGAGATATCAGCATCGTTGCAATAGATGAGAACGATTTTTCTTGTGAAATTGGCTATGTGCTAGGCAAGGCTTACTGGGGACATGGGATTATGACAGAGGCCTTGAAAGCTGTCTTGGACTTTTGTTTTACTCAAGCAGGTTTTCAAAATGTTAGAGCACGATATGCTAGTCTCAATCCAGCTTCAGGTCGTGTCATGGAGAAGGCTGGAATGTCCTATCTAAAGACTATTACCAATGGTGTAGAGAGAAAAGGCTATCTTGCGGATCTTATTTATTATCAGGTAAGTAGGGAAGACTAGTGAATTTTCTTTTCAGTTTCCATCCAAGTCAGACTGTGTCTGGCTTTTTTTGCAACATTTTTTACATAACCTGATTAAATTCCTATTTTTCCCTATCATTGTCCCTGTTTTTTCTGGAGTTTTGGGGCTATAATAGTCCTATCAAATCAAAGAATGGAGGAAGGCAATGGATAATATAATCTTTTTTATCAGTGTTTTTCTTGCTGGAATTCTTTCCTTCTTTTCTCCTTGTATCTTACCCTTGTTACCGGTTTATGCAGGGGTCTTGTTGGATGACAAAGATGGTGCTCAGGCTTCTAGTGGCAAATTTTCAATCTCAGTTGTCAGTTTATTGCGAACTCTGGCCTTTATAGCAGGGATATCCTTTATCTTCATCTTACTGGGTTATGGTGCTGGTTTTTTAGGCAATTTGCTATATGCCTCTTGGTTTCAGTATGTGACGGGTGCGGTTATCATTATTTTAGGCTTGCACCAGATGGAAGTCTTACATTTTCAGGGACTTTACAAGGAAAGAAGGCTACAATTAAAGAGACAGGTGCAAAAGGGTAAGGGCTATAGTCAGGCATTTTTACTGGGCTTGACCTTTAGTTTTGCTTGGACGCCATGTGTGGGACCGGTTCTGGGCTCTGTTTTAGCCTTGGCTGCTTCAGGTGGTTCAGGTGCTTGGCAGGGAGCTGGTCTCATGTTAATCTATACGCTGGGTCTAGCGCTACCATTTTTGGTTCTAGCTCTTGCCTCCAGCTATGTTTTGAAACATTTCCGAAAACTCCATCCTTATCTAGGAACCCTCAAAAAAGTGGGTGGTTTCCTCATTATCGTGATGGGAATCTTGGTGCTTTTGGGAAATGCTTCTATTTTGACAAGTTTATTTGAATAGAGAGGAAGAAGAAATGAAAAAATGGCAAACATGTCTCCTTGGAGTCGGATCAATCTGTTGCTTGGCAGCTTGTTCGGCTAAAAATATGTCAGATGAATCTACTATGAAGGAGCAAACAAAAACAGAACAAGTCAGTTCGCAAACTGCCACCAAGGGTCAGGCGGTTGCTGATTTTGAATTGACAGGAGTAGATGGCAAGACCTACCGCTTGTCTGATTACAAGGGCAAGAAAGTCTATCTCAAATTCTGGGCTTCTTGGTGTTCCATCTGTCTGGCCAGTCTTCCAGATACGGATGAAATCGCTAAGGATGCTGGTGATGACTATGTAGTTTTGACAGTGGTCTCTCCTGGACACAAGGGGGAACAAGCTGAAGCAGACTTTAAGAATTGGTACAAGGGTTTGGATTATAAAAATTTCCCAGTTCTAATTGACCCATCAGGCAAACTTTTAGAAAGTTATGGTGTCCGTTCTTACCCAACTCAAGCCTTTATAGACAAGGAAGGTAAGCTAGTCAAAACGCAACCTGGTTTTATGGATAAGGATATGATTTTAAAAACATTGAAAGAAATGGGGTAGAGAAAGGTCATGAATGATAAAGTAAAAATTTTTGTTCTGGTAGGGATTTTTTTCCTAGCCATAACCGGTTTCTATTTTCTATTGATGCGAAATGCAGGGCAGACAGATAGCTCTCAAATTGAGAAAGCGGCAGTTAGCCAAGGAGGAAAAACAGTGAAAAAAACAGAAGTTAGTAAAGATGCAGACTTGCACGAAATTTATCTGGCTGGAGGTTGTTTCTGGGGAGTTGAGGAATATTTCTCACGCGTTCCCGGGGTGACGGATGCCGTTTCAGGCTATGCAAATGGTAGAGGAGAAACAACCAAGTACGAATTGATTAACCAAACAGGACATGCAGAGACTGTCCATATTACCTATGATGCTAATCAAATTTCTCTCAAAGAAATCCTGCTTCATTACTTCCGCATTATCAATCCAACCAGCAAAAATAAACAAGGAAATGATGTGGGTACCCAGTACCGTACGGGTGTTTATTACACAGATGACAAGGATTTAGAGGTGATCAACCAAGTCTTTGATGAGGTAGCAAAGAAATACGATCAACCTCTAGCAGTTGAAAAGGAGGCCTTGAAGAATTTTGTAGTGGCTGAGGATTACCACCAAGACTATCTCAAGAAAAATCCAAATGGCTACTGCCATATCAATGTCAATCAGGCTGCCTATCCCGTCATCGATGCCAGCAAATATCCAAAACCAAGTGATGAGGAATTGAAAAAGACCTTGTCACCTGAGGAGTATGCAGTCACCCAGAAAAATCAAACAGAACGGGCTTTCTCAAACCGCTACTGGGATAAATTTGAATCTGGTATCTATGTGGATGTGGCAACTGGCGAACCTCTCTTTTCATCAAAGGACAAGTTTGAGTCTGGTTGTGGTTGGCCTAGTTTTACCCAACCCATCAGTCCAGATGTTGCCACCTACAAGGAAGATAAGTCCTACAATATGACACGCATGGAAGTGAGAAGTCGAGTGGGAGATTCTCACCTTGGTCATGTCTTTACGGATGGCCCACAGGATAAGGGGGGCTTGCGCTACTGTATCAATAGTCTTTCCATTCGCTTTATTCCCAAAAATCAAATGGAAGAAAAAGGCTATGATTATTTACTAGATTATGTTGATTAAGAGGTCTTTCCTAAGCAGTTAGAGGAGAATTTTGCTATACTGATACTAGTAAGTGACAAAGGAGAGAAGCATGACCTATAAAATCTTAATCGTAGAAGATGAATATCTGGTAAGACAAGGCTTGACCAAGCTGGTCAATGTAGCAGCCTACGATATGGAAAACATCGGTCAGGCTGAAAATGGAAGGCAGGCTTGGGAATTGATTCAAAAGCAGGTGCCAGATATCATTTTAACCGATATCAACATGCCTCAGCTAAATGGCATCCAGTTAGCGAGTCTGGTCCGAGAAACCTACCCTCAGGTTCATTTGGTCTTTTTGACTGGCTACGATGATTTTGATTATGCCTTGTCTGCTGTCAAACTCGGTGTAGATGACTACCTACTCAAGCCCTTTTCTCGTCAGGATATTGAGGAAATGTTGGGGAAAATTAAGCAAAAGTTGGATAAGGAAGAAAAGGAAGAGCAGTTACAAGATTTACTGATCGATAAGTTTGAGGGAAATATGGCCCAGAAAATCCAGTCCCATCTGGCTGATAGCCAGTTTAGTTTAAAGTCTTTGGCCAGTGACTTGGGCTTTAGCCCGACTTATCTGAGTTCTTTGATTAAGAAAGAGTTGGGCCTACCTTTTCAGGATTATCTGGTGAGAGAACGTGTCAAACAAGCTAAGCTTTTACTTTTAACTACAGATTTAAAGATTTATGAGATCGCAGAGAAGGTTGGTTTTGAAGATATGAACTATTTTACCCAACGCTTTAAGCAGATTGCAGGTGTGACACCTCGTCAGTTTAAGAAGGGGGAAGGTCGATGAAGCGTTCTTCTCTCCTAGTCAGAATGGTTATTTCTATCTTTTTGGTCTTTCTCATTCTCCTAGCTGTGGTTGGGACTTTCTACTATCGATCTAGTTCTTCAGCCATTGAGGCTAGCATTGAGGGCGATAGCCAAACGACTATCAGTCAGACTAGCCACTTTATCCAGTCTTATATCAAAAAATTAGAAACCACCTCGACCAGTTTGACCCAGCAGACGGATGTCCTAGCCTATGCTGAGAATCCCAGTCAAGACAAGGTAAAGGGAATTCGAGATCTATTTTTGACCATCTTGAAGGCAGATCAGGACTTGAAAGCTGTTGTGCTGGTAACCAAGTCTGGTCAGCTCATTTCTACAGATGACACTGTGCAGATGAAAACATCTTCAGATATGATGACTGAGGATTGGTACCAAAAGGCCATTCATCAGGGTGCTAAGCCAGTTTTGACCCCAGCTCATAAATCAGATAGTCAATGGGTTATTTCTGTCACTCAGGAACTTCTTGATGCAAAGGGAGCCGATCTGGGCGTTCTTCGCTTGGATATTTCCTATGAAACTCTGGAATCCTATCTTAACCAACTTCAGTTGGGTCAGCAAGGCTTTGCCTTTATCATCAATGAAAACCATGAATTTGTTTACCATCCTCAACACACAGTTTATAGTTCGTCTAGCGAAATGGAGGCCATGAAACCCTATATTGAGACAGGGCAGGGCTATACGCTGGACCACCGATTTTACGTCAGTCAGGAAAAGATTGCAGGAACTGATTGGACGGTCCTTGGCGTGTCTTCGTTGGAGAAGTTAGACCAGGTTCGGAGTCAACTCATGTGGACCTTGCTTGGGGCTAGTGTCACATCTCTTTTTGCCTGTCTCTGCTTGGTGTGGTTCAGTCTTAAACGCTGGATTGCCCCTTTGAATGACTTGAGAGAAACCATGTCGGAGATTGCTTCTGGTAATCAGAATCTTCGTGCCAAGGAAGCTGGTGCCCATGAACTGAGAGAAGTGACTCGTCAGTTCAATGCCATGTTGGATCAGATTGATCAGCTGATGGCAGATGTTCGCAGGCAGGAAGAGACGACCTGTCAGTACCAACTTCAAGCCCTATCGAGCCAGATTAATCCGCATTTCCTCTATAATACATTGGACACCATCATTTGGATGGCTGAATTTCAGGATAGTCAGCGAGTGGTTCAGGTGACCAAGTCCTTGGCGACCTATTTCCGCTTGGCGCTCAATCAGGGTAAAGATTTGATTTGCCTGTCTGACGAAATCAACCATGTCCGCCAGTATCTCTTTATCCAGAAACAACGCTATGGCGATAAGCTGGAATACGAAATTAATGAAAATCCTGCCTTTGATAAGCTAGTCTTGCCAAAGCTGGTCCTACAACCTCTTGTAGAGAATGCTCTTTACCATGGCATCAAGGAGAAAGAAGGTCAGGGTCATATTAGAGTCTCTGTCCAGAAACAGAATTCAGGATTGGTCATCCGTATTGAGGATGATGGAGTAGGATTCCAAAATGTTAGCTATAGTAGTCAAAGTCAGCTCAAACGTGGGGGAGTTGGTCTTCAAAATGTTGACCAACGGCTCAAACTTTATTTTGGAGAACATTACCAAATGAAGATTGATTCTACTCTCTCAAAAGGTACGACAGTTGAAATATACATAAATAGAATAGAAACTAGCTAACTCCCAGTTCATTCTGGGAGTTTTATGCGTAATTAGGCAAGCTTTCTAGGTTGTCTATCTTGCTAAAAAGTAGAAAAAACGATATGATAGATAATGACAAAAGAGGTATCAAGTATGAAGGAAAAAGACATTCAAAGAGAAACAAGCCAGATTGTAAAAGATGTATTAGAAAAGGCCAATTTGAAGCAAGAATCTATCTTTGTTTTGGGCCTTTCTTCTAGTGAGGTGATAGGTGGTCAGATTGGCAAGGAATCTAGCCAAGAAATTGGGGAAATCATTGTGAAGACCATCCTAGATATCTTAGAGGAAAAAGGAATTCATCTAGCTGTTCAAGGTTGTGAGCATGTCAATCGGGCCCTCGTCGTTGAACGTCAGGTGGCAGAGCAGTTTGGTCTGGAAATCGTCAGTGTCCTTCCTACCCTTCATGCAGGAGGTTCAGGTCAGTTGGCAGCCTTCAAGTTTATGCAAGATCCAGTTGAGGTTGAATTTATCAAGGCTCATGCTGGATTGGATATCGGGGACACTGCAATTGGCATGCATGTCAAGCATGTTCAGGTTCCGATTCGCCCTCTTTTGAGAGAAATTGGGCATGCCCATGTAACGGCTCTTGCTAGCCGTCCAAAATTAATTGGAGGTGCGCGTGCGCATTATCCACAAGATTCTATCAGAAAGTCGTGAGAATGAAAAAAACAAAACAACAACTAGAAAAAATCACCAAATATTCCATTCGTAAGCTAACTGTTGGAGTAGGTCCTGTAGCCATTGGTGCCTTCCTTTTTGGTGCCAGTACCCTTTCAGTAGATAAAGTGCATGCCAATGAAGTTGGCGGTGCTCATAGTGTTCATTACCGTTATTTGGCGGAGCAGGAATTGACCGAGTCTGAAAAAGCTCTGATTCATCATGAGGTTCCAACAGAGTTTCAAGATGAAGATATTATTTATGTAGTTTATCGCAAGAAGGCGACTACCAGTCAACAACTTCCTTACACAGGAAGTAAGGAAGTCGCTCTAGCAGGTCTTGGCTTGGCAACAGCCTCGCTAGCGATTCTATTAGTTTCAAAGAAACACCGCAGTAAAGTACTTGGGGTTCTGTTAATTAGCTCTATTGGAATCAGCAATTTTGTACCTTTTACTGCCTTTGCATTTGAAAATAAAGAGTTACTTTCTTATAACCAAACTATTTCATCCTCTACACATGAAGGCTTGGCTAAAGGAGTTATTCATATTGAAGGATATGAGTATGTTGGTTACTTTAAAGAATCAAAATCGACTATCAATACAAGAAGTAAAAAAGGTGAATCTTTAGTTCAAGAACCGCAAGCAGCATATACAGGAAAGGTTGAGGCTAAAGGCACTCAAGAATCAGGTAAAGAGGGTGAGTCTTTAGTTCAAGAACCGCAAACAGCATATTCAGGCAAAATCGAGGCTAAAGGTACTCAAGAAACTGATAAAGAGGGTGAATCCTTAGTTCAAGAACCGCAAACAGTATATTCAGGAAAAATTGAAGCCAAAGGCACTCAGGAGACTGGTAAAGAGGGCGAATCCTTAGTTCAAGAACCGCAAGCAGCATATACTGGAAAGATTGAGTCCAAAGGCACTCAAGAGACTGGTAAAGAGGGCGAATCCTTAGTTCAAGAACCGCAAGCAGCATATACTGGAAAAATTGAAGCCAAAGGCACTCAAGAGACTGGTAAAGAGGGCGAATCCTTAGTTCAAGAACCACAAGTAGCATATTCAGGAAAGGTTGAGGCCAAAGGCACTCAAGAAACTGGTAAAAAAGGCGAGTCTTTAGTTCAAGAACCGCAAGTAGCATATTCAGGAAAAATTGAAGCTAAAGGCACTCAAGAACCAGGTAAAGAAGGCGAATCTTTAGTTCAAGAACCGCAAGCAGTATATTCAGGAAAAATTGAAGCCAAAGGCACTCAAGAAACTGGTAAAGAGGG
>NZ_CAMHZD010000018.1 GCF_946190065.1 Streptococcus mitis | reverse complement strand
GTAGATGAAAGTGGTAAGCCAGTTTCACCAAATGAAGAAGGTAACCAACCTAAGAAAGATATCCCAGGATATGAGTTTGTTAAGACTACAACTGATAAAGATGGTAATGTAACTCACGTTTACCGTAAGGTAGTTAAAACAACTACATCATTTGTAGATGAAAGTGGTAAGCCAGTTTCACCAAATGAAGAAGGTAACCAACCTAAGAAAGATATCCCAGGATATGAGTTTGTTAAGACTACAACTGATAAAGATGGTAATGTAACTCACGTTTACCGTAAGGTAGTTAAAACAACTACATCATTCGTAGACGGAAATGGTAACCCAGTTTCACCAAATGAAGAAGGTAACCAACCTAAGAAAGATATCCCAGGATACAAATTCGTAACAACTAAGAAACTTCCAAATGGAGATATCGAGCATGTTTACGAAAAAGTTGTGGTACCAACTCCAACACCTACTCCATTTGAATACAAAGTATTGACAACTTATGTAGATGAAAATGGTGAATTGATTATTCCTGATGAAAATGGTTCACATCCAGGTAAATCATTAGAAAATTATGAACTAGTCCGTACAGAAACAGACGCAAATGGAAATGTTCGTAATGTTTACCGTAAGATCCAATCTCAAACACCAGTACAACCGGTAGAGCCAGCAACTCCAGCAATGCCTGAACAGCCAGCTAAACCAGAAGTACCAGCGACTCCAGCACAACCAGTACAACCAACAGCAGTGAAAGAAGCTGAAGGTAAACGCGAATTGCCAAATACTGGTACAGAAGACAATGCTAGCCTAGCAGCACTTGGACTTCTTGGAGTCTTGAGTGGATTTGGTCTTGTCGCTCGCAAGAAGAAAGAAGACTAAGCTTTCTAATTGATATGATTTGTTTGTAATGAACATATCATCCCTAAAGCTGATGAATCGAATGATTCATCAGCTTTTTTGCTGTTTTCACTGGGAGTACAGAGTGAACATCGAAATCAGAATCTCAGTTAGGAAATAATGGTTATACTTTCTTCTTTTGGAGAAAATATGGTATAATAGAGAGTAAAAAACTTTGAAAGAAAGAAAAAGATGAATTTAAAAGATTACATTGCAACAATTGAAAATTATCCAAAGGAAGGTATTACTTTCCGCGATATCAGTCCATTGATGGCTGATGGAAATGCTTATAGCTACGCTGTTCGTGAAATCGTTCAGTATGCTACTGACAAGAAAATTGATATGATTGTAGGTCCTGAGGCTCGTGGATTTATCGTGGGCTGTCCTGTTGCCTTTGAGTTGGGAATTGGTTTTGCTCCTGTTCGTAAGCCAGGGAAATTGCCACGTGAAGTCATTTCTGCTGACTATGAAAAAGAATACGGTGTTGATACCTTGACTATGCACGCGGATGCCATCAAGCCAGGTCAGCGTGTTCTTATCGTAGATGACCTCTTGGCGACAGGTGGAACGGTTAAGGCAACCATCGAGATGATTGAAAAACTTGGTGGTGTTGTGGCAGGTTGTGCCTTCCTTGTTGAATTGGATGAATTGAACGGCCGTGAAAAAATCGGTGACTACGATTACAAAGTTTTGATGCATTATTAATGAAAAACAGTCCCTAGGGCTGTTTTCTCTACATTAGGCTATAAAAATAAACTATAGCTAGTTAGAGAAAAACTATAATTGAAAACTATATCTTCTTGCAGTATAATAAAAGGACTAAGTGTTTGAGTTTTAGCTTCAAACATATGCAATGATTCCTGAAAAGTACAGTTAGGAGAGGGTTATGCCGATTCGAATTGATAAGAAACTACCAGCCGTTGAGATTTTACGGACAGAGAATATCTTTGTCATGGATGATCAACGTGCTGCCCACCAAGATATCCGTCCCTTGAAGATTTTGATTTTAAATCTTATGCCCAAGAAAATGGTGACAGAGACCCAGTTGTTGCGCCATTTGGCTAATACACCCCTGCAACTGGATATTGATTTTCTCTATATGGAGAGCCATCGCTCTAAGACTACTCGTTCAGAACACATGGAGACTTTCTACAAAACTTTTCCTGAAGTCAAGGACGAGTATTTTGACGGGATGATTATCACGGGTGCTCCGGTTGAGCATTTACCATTTGAGGAAGTGGACTATTGGGAGGAATTCAGTCAGGTAATTGAGTGGTCAAAGACTCATGTCTATTCGACGCTTCATATCTGTTGGGGAGCTCAGGCTGGACTTTATCTTCGCTATGGAGTGGAAAAACACCAGATGGACAGTAAGTTATCGGGTATCTATCCTCAGGACACTTTAAAGGAAGGTCATCTTCTCTTTAGAGGATTTGACGATAGCTACGTATCCCCTCATTCTCGGCATACGGAGATTTCTAAGGAAGAGGTCTTAAATAAAACCAATCTTGAGATTTTATCAGAGGGCCCGCAGGTTGGGGTTTCGATTTTGGCCAGTCGGGATTTACGAGAAATTTATAGTTTTGGGCATTTGGAATATGACCGTGATACCTTGGCAAAAGAGTATTTTAGGGATCGTGATGCAGGTTTAGATCCTCATGTTCCAGAAAATTACTTTAAGGATAATGATGTTAATCAGACCCCTTGTTTGTGTTGGTCTTCATCAGCAGCCCTCTTTTTCAGTAACTGGGTGAATTATGCGGTCTATCAGGAAACCCCTTTTGACTGGAGAAAAATAGAAGATGATGCATCCGCATTTGGGTATTTATAAGAGGAATTATGACATATTTAGACGCTTTTAAATCAGGGAACTTGGTTTTACCGAGTGCCCTGCTCTTGCATTTTAAGGAACTCTTTCCTTCTAGCGACGATTTTCTGGTCTGGCAATTTTTCTATTTGCAAAATACGACAGGCTTAGAAGAAATGTCGCCAAGCCAGATTGCTGAAAGGATTGGCAAGGAAATTTCAGATGTCAACCAGGCCATTTCCAATCTGACGGAAAGGGGACTGCTTCAGTATCGAACGATTGAATTGAATGGTGAAATTGAATTGCTTTTTGATGCTAGTTTGGCTTTGGAACGTTTGGATGACTTGCTTGGAGTTGCTCATTCAAGTTCAGACCAGTTGACACCTCAAAATCAGCTCAAGGATTTGGTGGAAACCTTCCAGCAGGAGTTGGGGCGCTTATTGACCCCTTTTGAGATTGAGGATTTGACCAAGACGCTAAAGGAAGATGGAACTAGTGCTGACTTGATTAAAGAAGCTCTTCGTGAAGCTGTTTTGAATGGAAAACCAAACTGGAAGTACATTCAGGCGATTTTGAGAAATTGGCGCCATGAAGGTATCAAAAGTGTGGCTCAAATCGAGGCTAAACGGGTAGAGAGAGAAGCAAGCAATCCTCAGTTGACACAGGTATCTGCAGATTTCCGAAATGCCATGGATCTATGGAAGGATTAATCCATGTAAGCAATCTTGAAATCCGAGTAAGATTTGCAAGCTGTGTCTAATTGTGATAAAATAAATAGAAAATAAATTGAAAAAAGAGGTATGTGAAATGTCACGTAAACCATTTATCGCTGGTAACTGGAAAATGAACAAAAATCCAGAAGAAGCTAAAGCATTCGTTGAAGCAGTTGCATCAAAACTTCCTTCATCAGATCTTGTTGAAGCAGGTATCGCAGCTCCAGCTCTTGATTTGACAACTGTTCTTGCTGCTGCAAAAGGTTCAAACCTTAAGGTTGCTGCTCAAAACTGCTACTTTGAAAATGCAGGTGCCTTCACTGGTGAAACAAGCCCACAAGTTTTGAAAGAAATCGGTACTGACTACGTTGTTATCGGTCACTCAGAACGCCGTGACTACTTCCATGAAACTGACGAAGATATCAACAAAAAAGCTAAAGCAATCTTTGCAAACGGTATGCTTCCAATCATCTGTTGTGGTGAGTCACTTGAAACTTATGAAGCTGGTAAAGCTGCTGAATTTGTAGGTGCTCAAGTATCTGCTGCATTGGCTGGATTGACTGCTGAACAAGTTGCTGCATCAGTTATTGCTTACGAGCCAATCTGGGCTATCGGTACTGGTAAATCAGCTTCTCAAGACGATGCACAAAAAATGTGTAAAGTTGTTCGTGACGTTGTAGCTGCTGACTTCGGTCAAGAAGTTGCAGACAAAGTTCGTGTTCAATACGGTGGTTCTGTTAAACCTGAAAACGTTGCTTCATACATGGCTTGCCCAGACGTTGACGGTGCCCTTGTTGGTGGTGCGTCACTTGAAGCTGAAAGCTTCTTGGCATTGCTTGACTTTGTAAAATAATTAGTAAGTAGCAAAAGCTAGGTGGAACAGCATTCAGATGTCTGTTCCATTTTTTGTAGAGGAGGAAAGATTGAAAACAAAGATTGGGAAAATTGGATTAGCAGGTGCCTTTTTGCTTGGATTAGCAGTCAATCAAGTAGCTGCAAATGAAGCTGAAGTGAAAGCCTCTTCGGAAGAAAGCAGTGTGCAAGCTTCTTCTAGCAAGGTAGAAGAAAAGAAATCAGAAACAACTGCAAGTCAAAAAGAAGAGAAAAAAGTTGAGACTTCTTCTAGTCAGCGTTCAGAGAAAAAGGAAGCAGTCAAAGAGACGCGAGCTAGTAGTCAGAAAGAAGAAAGTAAACCAAATTCAACATCAGCACACTGGGAGGGTGACTTCTATGTAAAAGCAGATGGTTCAAAAGCTAAGAGTGAGTGGATTTTTGATACTAGCCATAATAGCTGGTTCTATATAAAAGCAGATGGTCGTTATGCCCAAAAAGAATGGCATGGAAATTATTACCTAAAAGCGGGTGGTTACATGGCTAAAAATGAATGGGTTTATGATAACAATTATAAGAGCTGGTTCTATCTCAAGGCAGATGGTTCTTATGCAGAACAAGAATGGCAGAAAATCAATGGCAAATGGTACTATTTCAAGAAGTGGGGCTATATGGCTAAAAGTCAGTGGCAAGGAGATTATTTCTTGAATGATTAAGGTGCTATGATGCAAAACGAATGGCTTTATGATAATCATTATAAGAGTTGGTTCTATCTTAAGGCAGATGGTTCTTATGCTAATGAACAGTGGCAAAAGATTGATGGAAAGTGGTATTATTTTAAGAAGTGGGGATACATGGCTCAAGACGAGTGGCATGGAAACTACTATCTTACTGAAAGTGGTGCTATGGCAACAGGTGAGCTAATCATGGACGATACTCGTTATACTTTTGCCGATTCAGGGGAACTGAAAGAAAAGAAAGCCTTGAATGTTGGTTGGGTTTATCGAAACGGACACCGTTATTTCTTTAACCATCGTGAAGAACAGGTCGGAACTGACCGTGCTAAGAAGGTTATTGATGTCAGTGAGCATAATGGCCGCATTAGTGATTGGAAAAAGGTTATTCAGGAAAATGGGGTTGATGGCGTTATTGTTCGTTTGGGATATAGCGGTGTAGAAGATAAGGAATTGGCTTATAATATTCAAGAATTTAATCGACTAGGCATTCCTTATGGTGTCTATCTGTATACCTATGCAGAAAATGAAACAGATGCTGAGAATGATGCTAAACAGACTATTGAACTCTTGAAGAAATACAAGATGAACCTGTCTTATCCAATTTACTATGATGTTGAAAACTGGGAATATGAAAATAAATCTAAGAAAGCTCCATCAGATACAGACACTTGGGTTAAAATCATCAATAAGTATATGGAAACCATGAAAAAAGCAGGTTATCAAAATGTGAAAGTTTATAGCTATCGTCAACTTTTACAAACTCGTTTGAATCATCCAAATATTTTACAACATGTAAACTGGGTTGCAGCCTATACGGATGCGCTTGATTGGAATAATCCTCATTATTCAGGAGAAAAAGGATGGCAATATACTTCATCTGACATTCTTAAAGGGATTCGAGGACGTGTGGATGTCAGCGTCTGGTATTAATCTGTAAAACTGAGAAGAGAGCCTACAAATTGTATGCTCTTTTCTTTATTTTATCTCTGTTAAGAGAGTTTGAAAGTGACTGGGTTTCATTCAAATAATTCTTAAATTATCAGTCTATTGCAACTTTTCTCATGTGAGTCTTTTGGCTTGCTATTGGTTTTTCTTAGTAGTATACTAAGATAGTAATCATTAAGAAGTGGTTACAAAAAATAATGAATGAGGTAAAGAAAATGGTAGAATTGAAAAAAGAAGCAGTAAAAGACGTAACATCATTAACAAAAGCAGCACCAGTAGCATTGGCAAAAACAAAGGAAGTATTGAATCAAGCTGTTGCTGATTTGTACGTAGCTCACGTTGCTTTGCACCAAGTACACTGGTATATGCGTGGTCGTGGTTTCCTTGTATGGCATCCAAAAATGGATGAGTATATGGAAGCTCTTGATGGTCAATTGGATGAAATCAGCGAACGCTTGATTACACTTGGTGGTAGCCCATTCTCAACATTGACAGAATTCCTTCAAAACAGTGAAATCGAAGAAGAAGCTGGTGAATACCGTAATGTTGAAGAAAGCTTGGAACGTGTCCTTGCTATCTACCGTTACTTGTCAGAACTCTTCCAAAAAGGTTTGGATGTCACTGATGAAGAAGGTGACGATGTGACAAACGGTATCTTTGCAGATGCTAAAACTGAAACTGATAAAACAATCTGGATGCTTGCAGCAGAATTGGGACAAGCACCTGGTTTGTAAGAAATAATAGCAACATATATAAATCTGTAAGAAATTTCTTACAGATTTTTTCTATCTTGTAAGCTATCCCAAACCAGTCTTTTTTTGAGTTTTTTGATAAAATAGTACTATCAGTGAAAAGGATGGAAGCATGACTAAGAAAATTGTAGCTATTTGGGCCCAGGATGAAGAGGGTGTGATTGGTAAGGACAATCGCCTGCCTTGGCATTTGCCAGCAGAACTGCAACACTTTAAAGAAACAACTCTGAATCATGCTATCTTGATGGGGCGTGTGACCTTTGATGGAATGGGACGTCGCTTGCTTCCAAAACGGGAGACCTTGATTTTGACACGTAACCCGGAAGAAAAGATAGATGGAGTTGCTACTTTTCATGATGTCCAGTCTGTCTTGGACTGGTATCAGGCTCAAGAAAAGAATCTCTATATTCTTGGTGGAAAGCAGATTTTTCAGGCTTTTGAACCCTATTTGGACGAAGTAATTGTGACTCAAATTCATGCTCGGGTGGAGGGAGATACCTATTTCCCTGAGGAGTTTGACTTATCTCTTTTTGAGACAGTTTCAAGCAAATCCTATGCCAAAGATGAGAAAAATCCTTATGATTTTACCATCCAATACCGCAAGAGAAAGGAAGTCTAATGGAACGTAGTATATTTGGTTTTTTCACAGCCATGCTGTGTTTGGTCTGCTTGCTTGCAGGAGCACAGGCTTTTCGTAAAAAGCGTTATGGACTTTCTGTCCTGCTCTGGTTAAATGCCTTTACCAATTTGGTCAATAGTGTTCATGCCTTTTACATGACCTTATTTTAGATAGAATGATAGTATAGAATAGAACGGAAGGAAATCATGCCTACAACTAGGAATAATGATATGATGGTTTATTGCTCATTTTGTGGCAAAAGCCAAGAAGAAGTACAAAAAATAATCGCAGGCAACAACGCCTTTATCTGTAATGAATGTGTGGAGTTGGCCCAGGAAATCATCCGTGAGGAGTTGGCTGAGGAAGTCTTGGCAGACTTGTCAGAAGTTCCAAAACCAATCGAACTTCTCCATATCTTGAACCACTATGTAATCGGTCAAGATCGTGCCAAGCGTGCCTTGGCAGTTGCAGTTTATAACCACTACAAACGTATTAATTTTCACGATACACGCGAAGAGTCAGAAGATGTGGATTTGCAGAAGTCAAACATCTTGATGATTGGCCCAACTGGTTCAGGGAAAACATTCCTTGCTCAGACCTTGGCTAAGAGCTTGAATGTGCCTTTTGCTATTGCAGATGCGACTGCTCTTACTGAGGCTGGTTATGTGGGTGAGGACGTGGAAAATATCCTCCTCAAACTCTTGCAGGCTGCTGACTTTAACATTGAACGTGCAGAGCGTGGGATTATCTACGTGGATGAAATTGACAAGATTGCTAAGAAGAGTGAGAACGTATCGATCACACGTGACGTTTCTGGTGAAGGGGTGCAACAAGCCCTTCTCAAGATTATCGAGGGAACTGTCGCTAGCGTACCGCCTCAAGGTGGACGCAAGCATCCACAACAAGAGATGATTCAGGTGGATACTAAAAATATCCTCTTCATCGTGGGTGGCGCCTTTGATGGTATCGAGGAAATTGTCAAACAACGTCTGGGTGAAAAAGTCATCGGATTTGGTCAAAACAATAAAGCGATTGATGAAAATAGCTCTTACATGCAAGAAATCATCGCAGAAGATATTCAAAAATTTGGTATTATCCCTGAGTTGATTGGACGCTTGCCTGTCTTTGCTGCTCTTGAGCAATTGACAGTGGATGACTTGGTTCGTATCTTGAAAGAGCCAAGAAATGCTCTGGTGAAACAGTACCAAACCTTGCTATCTTATGATGATGTCGAGTTGGAATTTGACGACGAAGCCCTTCAAGAGATTGCAAATAAGGCCATCGAACGCAAAACTGGTGCGCGTGGTCTTCGCTCCATCATCGAAGAAACCATGCTAGATGTCATGTTTGAAGTACCGAGTCAGGAAAATGTGAAATTGGTCCGCATCACTAAAGAAGCTGTCGATGGAACGGATAAACCAATCCTAGAAACAGCCTAGAGGTGACTATGGAACTGAATACACATAATGCTGAAATCTTGCTCAGTGCGGCTAACAAGTCCCACTACCCACAGGATGAACTGCCAGAGATTGCCCTAGCAGGGCGTTCAAATGTTGGCAAGTCTAGCTTTATCAATACCATGCTGAACCGTAAGAATCTAGCCCGAACATCGGGTAAACCTGGTAAAACCCAGCTTCTCAATTTCTTTAACATCGACGACAAGATGCGCTTTGTGGATGTTCCTGGTTATGGTTATGCTCGCGTTTCCAAAAAAGAGCGTGAAAAGTGGGGGCGCATGATTGAGGAGTACCTAACGACTCGGGAAAATCTCCGTGCAGTAGTCAGTTTAGTTGACCTCCGTCATGATCCGTCAGCAGATGATGTGCAGATGTACGAATTTCTCAAGTATTATGAGATTCCGGTCATCATTGTGGCGACCAAGGCGGACAAGATTCCTCGTGGTAAATGGAACAAGCACGAATCAGCAATCAAAAAGAAATTAAACTTTGACCCAAGTGACGACTTCATCCTCTTTTCATCTGTCAGCAAGGCAGGGATGGATGAGGCTTGGGATGCAATCTTAGAAAAATTGTGAGGAAAAGAAAATGGCAAAAACAATTCATACAGACAAAGCTCCAAAGGCTATCGGACCATATGTTCAAGGAAAAATCGTTGGCAACCTTTTGTTTGCTAGTGGTCAAGTTCCTCTCTCTCCTGAAACTGGGGAAATCGTTGGAACAACGATCCAAGAACAGACAGAACAAGTCTTGAAAAATATTGGTGCTATTTTGGCAGAGGCAGGAACTGACTTTGACCATGTTGTCAAAACAACTTGCTTCTTGAGCGATATGAACGACTTCGTTCCTTTTAACGAGGTTTACCAAACGGCCTTTAAAGAGGAATTTCCAGCTCGTTCAGCTGTGGAGGTAGCTCGTCTTCCTCGTGATGTAAAAGTCGAAATTGAAGTCATCGCAGAGATTGGATAAGCTAGTTGAAGTTTGGTTCTGCCAAACTTCTTTTGATATAAGGAGAAAAAGATGACAAAGAAACAACTTCACTTGGTGATTGTGACAGGAATGAGTGGTGCAGGGAAAACAGTTGCCATTCAGTCCTTCGAAGATTTGGGTTATTTTACTATAGATAATATGCCTCCAGCTCTCTTGCCTAAGTTTTTGCAGTTGGTGGAAACAAAGGAAGACGACCATAAGTTGGCCTTGGTAGTAGATATGCGTAGCCGTTCTTTCTTCTCAGAGATTCAAGCTGTTTTGGATGAGTTGGAAAACAAGGAAGAACTGGACTTCAAAATTCTCTTTTTGGATGCAGCTGATAAGGAATTGGTCGCGCGTTACAAGGAAACCAGACGGAGTCACCCTCTAGCTGCAGATGGTCGGATTTTGGATGGAATCAAGCTGGAACGTGAACTCTTGGCGCCTTTGAAAAATATGAGTCAAAATGTGGTGGATACGACTGAACTCACTCCTCGTGAGCTGCGTAAAACCATTGCAGAGCAGTTTTCTGATCAGGAACAAACCCAGTCTTTCCGTATCGAAGTTATGTCTTTCGGCTTTAAATATGGAATCCCGATTGATGCGGACTTGGTATTTGATGTCCGATTCTTGCCAAATCCCTATTATCTACCAGAACTGCGTAATCAAACGGGTGTGGATGAACCAGTTTATGACTATGTCATGAATCATCCTGAGTCAGAAGATTTTTATCAACATTTGTTGGCCTTGATTGAGCCGATTTTGCCAAGTTACCAAAAGGAAGGTAAGTCCGTTTTGACCATTGCCATGGGGTGTACGGGTGGGCAACACCGTAGTGTGGCCTTTGCTAAACGCTTGGCGCAGGACTTATCCAAGAATTGGCCTGTTAATGAAGGGCATCGCGACAAAGACCGAAGAAAGGAAACGGTAAACCGTTCATGAGAAAACCAAAGATAACGGTGATTGGTGGAGGAACTGGGATTCCTGTCATTCTTAAGAGTCTGCGTGAAAAAGATGTGGAAATCGCTGCTATCGTAACGGTGGCAGATGATGGTGGTTCATCAGGTGAACTCAGAAAAAATATGCAGCAATTGACACCGCCAGGTGATCTTCGTAATGTCCTTGTAGCCATGTCGGATATGCCTAAGTTCTATGAGAAAGTCTTTCAGTATCGCTTTTCTGAAGATGCTGGAGCCTTTGCTGGCCATCCATTGGGAAATCTCATTATCGCTGGCCTGTCAGAAATGCAGGGTTCGACCTACAATGCCATGCAGTTGCTGAGCAAATTTTTCCATACCACTGGGAAGATTTATCCTTCCAGTGACCATCCCTTGACCCTGCACGCAGTTTTCCAGGATGGGACGGAAGTGGCTGGCGAGAGTCATATTGCAGACCATCCGGGCATGATTGACTATGTTTATGTGACCAATACCCTCAACGATGATACGCCTCTGGCTAGCCGTCGAGTTGTGCAGACCATTCTTGAGAGTGACATGATTGTCCTCGGACCTGGTTCTCTATTTACCTCTATTTTGCCCAATATTGTCATTAAGGAAATCGGGCAGGCGCTTTTGGAAACCAAGGCAGAAATCGCCTATGTCTGCAATATCATGACCCAACGTGGGGAGACAGAACACTTTACAGATAGTGATCACGTGGAGGTCTTGCATCGTCACCTTGGTCGACCTTTTATCGATACTGTCTTGGTGAATATTGAAAAAGTGCCTCAGGAATACATGAATTCCAACCGTTTTGATGAATACTTGGTGCAGGTGGAACATGATTTTACTGGTCTTTGTAAGCAAGTTCCGCGCGTGATTTCATCCAACTTCCTTCGTCTGGAAAATGGAGGTGCCTTCCACGATGGAGATTTGATTGTGGACGAGTTGATGCGCATTATACAGGTGAGAAAATGAGTTTCACAGTAGCAGTAAAAGAAGAAATCCTAGGTCAGCACCATCTGAGCCGGCATGAATTATCTGCCATTATCAAGATGTCTGGCAGTATCGGTCTCTCGACTTCGGGCCTGACCTTGTCTGTCGTGACAGAAAATGCCAAGCTGGCTAGGCACCTCTATGAGTCCTTTCTCCATTTCTATGAAATCAAATCGGAAATTCGCCACCACCAACGGAGCAATCTTCGCAAGAATCGAGTCTATACCGTTTTTACGGATGAAAAGGTGCAGGACTTGTTGAGTGATTTGCACTTGGCAGACTCCTTCTTTGGCCTGGAAACAGGTATTGATGAGGAGATTTTGTCAGATGAGGAAGCAGGTCGTGCTTATCTTTGTGGCGCTTTCTTGGCAAATGGCAGCATTCGTGACCCTGAATCGGGTAAGTACCAGTTGGAAATCAGTTCTGTTTATCTAGACCATGCGCAAGGGATTGCCTCCCTTCTTCAGCAATTTTTACTGGATGCCAAGGTGCTTGAGCGCAAGAAGGGGGCTGTGACCTACCTCCAGCGAGCCGAAGATATCATGGACTTCTTGATTGTCATTGGTGCTATGCGGGCGCGTGATGATTTTGAGCGAGTTAAGATTTTACGAGAAACCCGTAATGATCTCAATCGGGCAAATAATGCTGAGACAGCTAATATCGCTCGGACAGTTTCTGCCAGCATGAAGACTATCAACAATATCAGCAAAATCAAAGATATCATGGGCTTAGAAAATCTGCCAGTGGATTTGCAGGAGGTAGCGCAGTTGCGGATTCAGCACCCAGACTACTCTATCCAACAGTTGGCAGATAGACTCAGCACCCCTCTGACCAAAAGTGGTGTTAACCACAGACTCAGAAAAATTAACAAGATAGCCGATGAGTTATAAAGATATAAAACACCTCTTTCTTGACAATTAAATAGAGTATGTGAGATAATAAAGGGGAATTGAGAAGTTCTAGCATTTTAGTGCTAACAGAAATCCCCTCGGTACTGCAATACCGAGGGGATTTTTTCTGGGTTAGATAGCACTAACCAGGAAGGTTACTTGTCGAAGTGATCGTCTAACCAACGAGTCACCAGCCATGAGATGATACTCTCGATGACTGCGATAAGTACTATTTTGAGAAGTTCTAGCATCTGTAATACCTCCTTTTCCAAGGCGTATTGTTAGTGCCGTCCCTATTATATCACATGTTTTATCAGTTTGATAGGCATTTTTATTTTTGTTAAAGACGGGGAAAATATGAGCTAACAAGATAGCCGATGAACTATAAAACCACGAATCGCATTTGACTCGTGGTTATTTTTTATAAACTGGTTGAGTGTTTTGGTTGCACTTTTTGCTCAGGGTCGATGTAGTTGATGGCGTTGTTAACAGCGGTTGGTGCTTCTCCGAGGCCTGTCGCAATCAGATCAATTTTTCCGTCATAGTAGCAGCAGTCACCGATAGCATAGATACCTGCCTTGCTAGATTCTTGCTTGCTATTGACGATAATCTTGTGACGGTTGAGGTCCAGACCCCAGTTTTTAAGATTACCAACAGAAGATTTGAAACCATAGTTAACAAAGAGGTGGTCTAAGTCAATCGTTTCTGCTTCATCAGATTTGACTTTTGTGATTTCAAGTTTATCGAGCATTTTTCCATCTCCAAGGAGTTGGCTAGGGACGAATGGTGTCTTGATGGTCACAGATGATTCCTGTAAGGCTTGGACACTGTGTTCCAAGGCACGGAAATTATCTCTGCGGTGGACAAGGGTAGTTGGCGCAATTTTTTCAAAAGCCAAAGCCCAATCCACAGCCGAGTCCCCACCACCAAGAATCGTCACTTTCTTACCAGCGTATTGCTGGATGTTGGAAACGTGGTAGTGGATATTTTCATAGCCCTCAACGCCTTCTAGTTCCAGAGGACGTGGTTTGAAGGCACCGCCACCCATTGCGATGATAACAGTTTTAGACAGGTGACTTCCTTTAGAAGTTGTAATGGCAAAGCCATCTTCTTGTTTTTCAATCTCAAGAACTGTTTCATTGAGGTGAATAGGAGTATCAAAGCCGTTTAGTTGTTCAATTAAGCGGTTGGTCAACTCTTCTCCAGTCAGGTTTGGGAATCCCGGTACGTCTAAAATTTCCTTTTCAGGATAGAGAATGGCAGGTTGTCCACCGAGTTGGGGAAGTGAGTCGATGATTTGGACCTTGGCTTGGCGTAGATGGGCATAGAAGGCTGCAAAAAGCCCGACAGGACCACCACCTACAATGGTAATATCATAGAGTTGAGACATGGTTTCTCCTTTGTTTTTTCTAGTCATACTCTTCGAAAATCAAATTCAAACCACGTCAGCGTCGCCTTACCGTAGCTATGGTTACTGACTTCGTCAGTTCTATCCACAGCCTCAAAACATTGTTTTGAGCAACCTGCGGCTAGCTTCCTAGTTTGCTCTTTGATTTTCATTGAGTATCAGTTTATTTTATCATATTTTTTCCTTAATTTAAAATGAAGTAGGATAGGGGAAAAATGCCAGAAAAATGGTATAATAGACAGGAACGTGTTTGGACAGAGAGGAGACAGCAGATGAACTTTCAACAATTATCCAACCTGCAATATTGGACTAGCTTGTTTTCTAGTCCTTGGAGTATTGCCATCAATGTGTTTGATATTTTGATTGTGGCCTATATTTTATATCGTTTTACAAAAGCGATAGCTGGTACTAAAATTATGATTTTGGTGCGAGGGGTCTTGATCTTTGTATTAGCCCAGGTTATGGCCAATATCCTTGGTTTAACAACGATTTCTTGGTTGATTAATCAGATTATCACCTATGGAGTCATTGCTGCAGTTGTTATCTTCTCTCCAGAGATTCGGACTGGTTTGGAACGCTTGGGAAGGGCGACAGATTTCTTTTCTACTACTCAAATTAGTGCAGAAGAGCAAATGATTCGTGCCTTTGTCAAGTCGGTTGAATATATGAGTCCCCGTAAGATTGGTGCTCTGGTTGCCATCCAACGAGTTCGGACCTTACAAGAATACATTGCGACAGGGATTCCTTTGGATGCCAATATTTCAGCTGAACTCCTTATTAATATCTTTATCCCCAACACTCCTCTACATGACGGTGCTGTGATTGTCAGAGAAAATCGGATTGCGGTAACTTCTGCCTATCTGCCCTTGACAGAAAGCACAGGGATTTCCAAGGAATTTGGGACCAGACACCGGGCGGCTATTGGTTTATCAGAAGTGTCGGATGCCTTGACCTTCATCGTCTCAGAGGAAACAGGTGGTATTTCTATTACCTACAACGGAGTCTTTAAGCATGACTTGACGATTGAAGAATTTGAAGCAGAGCTAAGAAGAATTCTTTTGCCAGCCGTTGAGGAAAAAGTCAGTTTCAAGGACCGTTTGCTAGGAGGTTGGAAATATGAGAAAAAATAGTCTATATATCATCTCATCTCTCTTTTTTGCTTGTGTCTTATTTATCTATGCAACGTCAACCAACTTTCAAAATAGCAATACCGCAAGACAGGTCAAATCAGAAACCTACACCAATACGATAACGAACGTTCCTATCGATATTCACTATGATGATGACCAGTATTTCATTAGTGGATTTGCATCAGAAGTTTCAGTGATATTAACCGGAGCTAATCGTGTGACCTTGGCCAGCGAAATGCAGGAGAGCACTCGTAAGTTTAAGGTTACAGCGGATTTGACGGATGCTAGTGTTGGAACGATTGAAGTTCCCTTGAATATTGAAAATCTTCCAAGTGGATTGACCGCTGTGGCAACGCCTCAAAAGATCACAGTGAAAGTTGGGAAAAAGGTTAAGCGAGATGGGATGATTGTTGTGCCACAAGTTGACCAAAGCCAGATTGATCCGAAGCTACAACTTGATAGTGTAACCGTGTCAAATGAACGCGTTTCGGTCACAACTGACCAAGAAACATTAGCTAAGATTGACAAAATTATTGCACTTTTACCAACCAGCGAACGCATAACAGGTAATTACAGTGGTTCGGTACCTTTGCAGGCAATCGACCGTAATGGTGTTGTCTTACCGGCAGTTATTACTCCGTTCGACACAACAATGAAGGTGACTACAAAACCAGTAGCACCAAGTTCAAGTACATCAAATTCAACAACAAGCAGTTCGTCGGAGACATCTTCGTCATCGAAAGCAACTAGTTCAAAAACGAATTAAAAATAGGAAAAGGATTTTATAAAAATGGGTAAATATTTTGGGACTGATGGAGTCCGTGGAGAAGCTAACGTAGAATTAACGCCAGAATTGGCCTTTAAACTAGGACGTTTTGGAGGCTATGTTCTTAGCCAACATGAAACGGAAGCACCGAAAGTTTTTGTAGGACGTGACACACGTATTTCAGGGGAAATGCTAGAATCTGCCTTGGTGGCAGGTCTCCTCTCTGTAGGGATTCACGTCTACAAACTTGGTGTTCTTGCAACACCAGCAGTAGCTTACTTGGTTAAAACTGAAGGGGCAAGTGCCGGTGTCATGATTTCTGCTAGCCACAACCCAGCCCTTGATAATGGGATTAAGTTCTTTGGTGGTGATGGTTTCAAACTAGATGATGAAAAAGAAGCAGAAATTGAAGCCCTGCTAGATGCTGCAGAAGACACTCTGCCACGTCCAAGTGCTGAAGGCTTGGGAACCTTGGTAGATTATCCAGAAGGCTTGCGTAAGTATGAAGGATATCTTGTTTCAACTGGAACTCCTCTTGAAGGAATGAAGGTTGCCTTGGATACGGCCAATGGTGCAGCTTCTACAAGTGCCCGTCAAATCTTTGCAGATCTTGGCGCTCAATTGACGGTTATCGGGGAAACACCAGACGGTCTTAACATCAATCTTAATGTTGGTTCAACCCACCCAGAAGCCCTTCAAGAAGTGGTCAAAGAAAGCGGATCAGCGATTGGTTTGGCCTTTGACGGAGACAGTGACCGTTTGATTGCTGTTGATGAGAATGGCGACATCGTTGATGGTGACAAGATTATGTACATCATCGGGAAATACCTTTCTGAAAAAGGACAATTGGCCCAAAATACAATCGTGACAACTGTTATGTCCAACCTTGGTTTCCACAAGGCCTTGGACCGTGAAGGCATTAAGAAGGCAGTCACTGCAGTTGGCGACCGCTATGTTGTGGAAGAAATGAGAAAATCAGGCTACAACCTCGGTGGTGAACAGTCTGGTCACGTCATCTTGATGGACTACAATACAACGGGTGATGGTCAATTATCAGCTGTCCAATTGACAAAAATCATGAAGGAAACTGGTAAGAGCTTGTCAGAGTTGGCAGCAGAAGTAACCATCTATCCACAAAAATTAGTCAATATCCGAGTGGAAAATGCCATGAAGGAAAAGGCTATGGAAGTGCCAGCTATCAAGGTTATCATCGAGAAGATGGAAGCTGAAATGGCGGGGAATGGCCGTATCCTTGTTCGCCCAAGTGGAACAGAGCCTCTTTTGCGTGTTATGGCAGAAGCGCCTACAACAGAAGAAGTGGACTACTATGTTGATACCATCGCAGACGTAGTTCGAGCTGAAATCGGGATTGACTAAATCCTAGAAAACTAGATGAAAATAAAAAATTATGGTACAATAGCTTATAATATTGTAGCCGAGGGAGAAAGACATGAATCTTAAACGTGAACAAGAATTTGTTAGTCAGTATCATTTTGATGCGCGTAATTTTGAATGGGAAAATGAAAATGGAGCTCCTGAAACTAAGGTAGATGTGAACTTCCAATTGATTCAACATGACCAAGAAAATCAAGTGACTTCCTTGATTGTTGTCTTGAGTTTTATGATTGTATTTGATAAGTTTGTCATCAGTGGAACCATTTCACAAGTGAACCATATCGATGGCCGTATTGTTAATGAACCAAGTGAATTGAACCAAGAAGAAGTGGAAACCTTGGCTCGTCCATGTTTAAACATGCTCAACCGTTTGACTTACGAAGTAACTGAAATTGCATTAGACTTACCAGGAATCAATTTGGAGTTCTAATATGAAATTAGCTGTTATCACAGATTCTTCTGCTTATCTCAGTGCAGAGACCTTGCAAAGAGAAGATTTGTACGTCTTGGATATTCCTGTCAATATTGATGGTGAGGAGTATGTCGAAGGTATTAATCTGACTGCAGAGGAATTTTACCAAAAAATGGCTCAGGCTTCTGAATTGCCTAAGACCAGTCAACCAAGTATTGCCAAGTTAGATGAGATTCTAACTTCGCTTAAAGAACAAGGTTATACCCATGCCTTGGGGCTTTTCCTATCTTCTGGAATTTCAGGTTTTTACCAAAATATCCAGTATATGGTCGATGACTATGAGGGATTAACCATTGCCTTTCCAGACACTTTGATTACAAGTGCTCCTCTGGGTATCATGGTTGAAAGTGTTTTTAACTGGAAAGACCAAGGTGATGATTTTGCTATTATTCAAGATAAGCTAGCTATTCAGATCAGTCACACATCTGCTTTCATCATGGTGGATGACTTGGATCACTTGGTGAAAGGTGGACGCCTTTCAAATGGGGCGGCTATTTTGGGTAATCTGCTAAGCATTAAGCCAATCCTTTATTTCAACGACCAAGGTGTGATTGAAGTGTACGAAAAAGTTCGTACTGAAAAGAAAGCAACAAAGCGTTTAATTGAGATTATTAAGGAAGCCACAGCTTCAGGCCAATACCGTATTATTGTCATTCACGGAAATGCTCCTGAAAAGGCTGAAGAATTGCGTCAGCACTTGCTAGATTCTGAAGTGAGTACGGATATTTCACTTGCTACATTTGGTAGTGTCATTGGAACACACCTAGGTGCAGGAAGCATTGCTCTGGGTTATATTCCAGTGATTTAGTTGGCACTTCTAGACTAGTTAAGAAGTTAGCAAATGAACATGCCTGGAACCCTGTGTGAAAAAGATAGTTCTTCCAAGGAGTAGACACTCTTTGATCAGAACTCCTATTTTCACGTTGTGTTCTTACAGGCTTTGTATCTTAGAAATTGAACACGGACTACCTGCCTCTTGAAAAAAGATGCCTGTCTTGCCTTTCATGGAAAGTCAGCGTCATTCCCTATTTTTCAAGGGCAGCTATCGTCCTTTGTATCTTAGTCAGGAGTAGAGATGAGTATTCGAGTAATTATTGCTGGTTTTAAGGGAAAGATGGGTCAAGCTGCTTGTCAGATGGTCTTGGCTGATCCAGACTTGGACTTGGTAGCAGTTTTAGATCCTTTTGAATCTGAGTCAGAATGGCAGGGAATTCCTGTTTTCAAGAATAAGGCTGATTTGGCCAGTTTTGAAGCGGATGTCTGGGTAGACTTTACTACACCAGCTGTTGCCTATGAAAATACACGCTTTGCTCTTGAAAATGGCTTTGCTCCAGTAGTTGGAACAACAGGCTTTACTAGTGAAGAAATTGCAGAGTTAAAAGAATTTTCCTGTGCCCAAGACTTGGGTGGCTTGATTGCTCCTAACTTTGCCTTGGGTGCTGTCTTGCTTATGCAATTTGCGACGCAGGCTTCCAAATATTTCCCAAATGTGGAGATTATCGAGCTCCATCATGACAAGAAAAAGGATGCTCCGAGTGGAACTGCCATTAAAACAGCTGAGTTGATGTCAGAGGTTCGAGAGTCTATTCAGCAAGGTGCAGTAGACGAAGAAGAATTGATTGCTGGTGCTCGTGGTGCTGATTTTGATGGCATGCGTATTCACTCAGTTCGTTTGCCAGGCTTGGTAGCCCATCAGGAAGTCATCTTTGGCAATCAGGGAGAAGGATTGACCCTCCGTCATGACTCCTATGATCGTAGCTCCTTCATGACAGGGGTGAATTTGGGAATTAAAGAAGTTGTCAAGCGTCATGAGCTTGTTTATGGATTAGAACACTTATTATGAGATTAACGCAAATGCCTTCTGAATTTCAGAAGGCTTTACCAGTATTAGAAAAAATCAAAGAAGCAGGATTTGAAGCCTATTTTGTTGGGGGATCTGTTCGAGATGCCCTCCTCAATCGTCCCATCCACGATGTGGATATTGCGACGTCTTCGTATCCAGAAGAAACCAAGCAGATTTTTCCGCGAACAGCCGATATCGGAATCGAGCATGGAACTGTCTTGGTCTTAGATGGGGACGAGGAGTATGAAGTAACCACCTTTCGGACAGAGGATGTCTATGTGGACTATCGCAGACCCAGTGCGGTTTCATTTGTGCGTTCGCTAGAAGAAGACCTCAAACGCCGTGATTTCACAGTCAATGCCTTTGCCTTGGACGAGACAGGGGAAATCATTGACTTATTCCATGGTTTAGACGATTTGGAAAATCAAGTCTTACGGGCAGTTGGTGTAGCTAGTGAGCGTTTCAACGAAGATGCTCTACGGATTATGCGTGGTTTTCGTTTTCAGGCCAGTCTTGGCTTTGAACTTGAGCAAGAAACGTTTAAAGCTATGAAGACCTTGACGCCACTTTTGGAGAAAATTTCTGTAGAGCGTACCTTTGTTGAGTTTGATAAACTCTTGCTGGCTCCATTTTGGAGAAGGGGCTTGGCTTCCATGATTGAGAGTCAAGCTTATGACTATCTCCCTGATATGGCAGCTAGCCAGGACAAGCTCAATAGACTGTTTGATTTGGAGACTGATTTCACCTTTGAATCTTCAGAGCAAGCTTGGGCGGCTTTACTGTCGGCTTTGGAGATTGAAAATGCGCAGCCATTTTTGAAGGCTTGGAAGACCTCACGCCAGTTTGCCAAGCAAGTTCAGGATTTACTAACTATTTTGGCCTTGCGTGAAAAGGGAGAATTGAGCAAGCGCGATTGTTACCGCTTTGACTTGGATTTGCTTTTACAGGCTGAAAATCTTCGTCAGGCTCAAGGGAAACCAGTCAACCCACAAACCATCACAGAAACCTATCAGAGTTTGACCATTCATGACAAGAAAGAAATTCAGATTAATGGTGGCATTTTGATTAAGGAATATGGCTATCAACCAGGTCCAGACTTGGGAGAGATTTTAACAGAGATTGAGTTTGCCATTGTCGATGGAGAATTGGAAAATGACCGTCAAGCCATCCATGCTTATCTGAGGGAGAAAAAATGAGTGATTTTATCGTTGAAAAACTAAGTAAATCCGTCGGTGACAAGACCGTTTTTAAGGATATTTCCTTTATTATCCATGACTTAGACAGAATTGGTCTAATCGGTGTCAATGGGACTGGCAAGACCACCCTTTTAGATGTTCTTTCTGGTGTTTCTGGCTTTGATGGGGATGTCAGTCCCTTTTCAGCTAAGAATGATTACCAGATTGGTTACTTGACACAGGATCCTGATTTTGATGATAGCAAGACGGTCTTGGATACGGTCCTATCTAGCGACCTCAAGGAAATCCAGCTCATTCGTGAGTATGAGCTCCTCATGCTCAACTACAGTGAGGACAAACAGGCGCGTTTGGAACGGATCATGGCAGAGATGGATTCCCTCCAAGCTTGGGAAATTGAGAGTCAGGTCAAGACGGTTCTCAGCAAGTTGGGTATTCAGGACTTATCTACTCCTGTTGGGGAATTGTCAGGTGGTCTGAGAAGACGCGTCCAGTTGGCTCAAGTTCTTCTTGGAAACCACGACCTTTTGCTATTGGATGAGCCGACCAACCATCTGGATATTGCGACTATTGAGTGGCTGACCCTCTTTTTGAAAAATTCTAAGAAAACCGTTCTTTTTATCACCCACGATCGTTATTTCTTAGACGATTTGTCAACTCGGATTTTCGAGTTGGACCGAGCAGGCTTGACCGAGTATCAAGGCAATTATCAGGACTATGTTCGCCTTAAGGCTGAACAAGATGAGCGCGATGCGGCTCTTCTTCACAAAAAAGAACAACTCTACAAACAAGAATTGGCCTGGATGCGCAGACAACCGCAGGCGCGTGCGACCAAGCAACAGGCTCGTATCAATCGTTTCCATGACCTTAAGAAGGAAGTTTCAGGAACTACTGCTGAGACAGACTTGACCATGAACTTTGAAACAAGTCGGATTGGGAAGAAAATTATCGAGTTTCAGGATGTTTCTTTTGCCTATGAAAACAAGTCTATTTTGCAAGATTTTAATCTCTTGGTGCAGGCTAAAGATCGTATTGGAATCGTTGGGGACAACGGTGTTGGAAAATCAACCCTGCTCAACTTGATTGCAGGAAGTCTTGAGCCGACAGCAGGTCAAGTTGTGATTGGGGAAACTGTTCGTATCGCCTATTTCTCTCAACAAATTGAGGGCTTAGATGAAAGCAAGCGCGTGATCAATTACCTGCAAGAAGTGGCAGAAGAAGTCAAGACCAGCGGTGGTTCTACGACTTCGATTGCAGAATTACTGGAGCAGTTCCTTTTCCCACGTTCGACGCATGGAACCTTGATTGAGAAATTGTCTGGGGGAGAGAAAAAACGTCTTTATCTCCTCAAACTGCTCTTGGAAAAACCAAATGTTCTTCTTTTAGACGAGCCAACCAATGATTTGGACATTGCAACCTTGACAGTTTTGGAGAATTTCTTGCAAGGCTTTGCGGGACCTGTCTTGACAGTCAGCCACGATCGCTATTTCTTGGATAAGGTGGCGACCAAGATTCTCGCTTTTGAAGAGGGCAAGATTCGTCCTTTCTTTGGTCATTACACAGACTATCTTGATGAAAAAGCCTTTGAAACAGAGATGGCCAATCAAGTGCAAAAGGCTGAAAAAGAAAAAGTGGTCAAGATCCGTGAAGATAAGAAACGCATGACCTACCAAGAAAAGCAGGAATGGGCAAGCATTGAAGGTGATATTGAAGCCTTGGAAAATCGTATCGCTGCTATTGAAGAGGAGATGCAGGCCAACGGCTCTGACTTTGGTAAGCTGGCTACTCTTCAAAAAGAACTAGATGAGAAAAACGAAGCACTCCTTGAAAAATACGAACGCTATGAGTACCTAAGTGAATTTGATAGCTAGAAGAATAGAAAAATCCCGTCTCATGGACAGGATTTCTCTATTCTTTTTTTGTTTCCTGGTGGAAAATATTTTGCCAAGTTTCGTGGCGACGCCAGATACTGGTGTGGATGATACCATCTAACTCATAGCAGATGAGTTTGGTCTTCTGACTGATGGAAGTAATCTGGATGTCCTTGATAGCAGAATTCAAGTCTTTTTCGGCCTTATAAGCCTCTTTATCCATCTGATTTCCATCTTGGCGAATATAGACAAAATCATCAGCCAAGAGTTCTTCCAGTTGATTTCCTTGGTCAATCAATTGTTCACGCATAAGCAATTTTTTATAGACATTGTCTAAAATTTCATCCTCAGGTATAGGTGCTGGCTCAATATGGACATCGATATCAAAGACTCCAAAACGTTCCTCCAGCATAGACTCGACTTGATCCGCAATCTCATGACTCTCAAAAACAGACAAGTCAGGATTCATCTCCAGCGTGATATCCAGGTAGATATTGCTACCGTAGGTGCGACCTCTTTGCGATTTTACCTTGCTGATTTTGGGAATTTCCATAATGGCCTTTTGATAGTCCTCAAGCAGACGGTCATTGAAGCCATCAGAAAGGCTAAAGGAGGACTCGATGAAGATATCATAGGCCGTTTTCAAGATAAAGAAAGTGATGATGATAGCGACCAGTTTATCCACAATCGGATAATTGAAACTGCTAGCTAGGATAGCTATGGTAGTACCAAGTGAGGTAACAGCATCAGACAGATTGTCCTTGGCAGCAGCCTTTAGTGCCTTGGAGTTTGATTTCTTACTGAGGCGAGTGTTGTAGAGATACACCACAAACATAATCGCTGCAGAAATGATTCCTAGAGTTGCACCCAGAGGATCAATAACCGTTTCTTCTCGACTGAGAATTTTCTGAATAGTATCCCTTAGTACATCGAAACCGACATAGAACATGATGATGGAAGTGATCAAGCTAGCCAAATCCTCAATCTTCCAGTGGCCAAAACGGTGGTCTCGGTCAGCAGGCTGGCGTGCCATTCGAATCCCAATCAAGAGGGCCACATTTCCAATGATGTCGGACACGTTGTTAAAACCATCGGCCACCAAACTAGATGAATGAAGAAGATGGCCAGTAGCCAATTTCGCTGCAGACAAGATCAAATAGGTTGAAATACTGATAATGGCCCCACGCTCAGCTAACTTGAGATTTGAGATAGATTGCTTCATTCAACTTCCTTTCTAGTCATATATATAGCATTCTACCATTATACTGGTTTTCAAGGGAAAATTCAAATAAGTCAGTTTTTAGTCTTTGAAAACTGTTCTAAATTTGGTATAATGGTACTACTCAAGGGAGTAGCTGGCAGAAACCTGTGATAGTGTCGTCATTCCGAATTTTATACTGAAAAGTATGCTTTCCGGCACTATCTTAAACAGCGAGACTTGTTATGATTAACAGGTTTCTTTTTGTTTGTCGTGAAAAGATGCGATGAGGAAAAAGAGAGTCTGTTTTGCACACAATGTCAAGGAGGAGACACATGTCAAAAGAACAAAAACGCCAAGCGTTTTACACTCAGAGTCCTGAAGAGGTCTTACAGGCTGTGGATGCGACCGAGCAAGGCTTGTCATCAAGTGAGGCGGAAAAGCGCCTTGCAGAATTTGGCCACAATGAACTCGAAGAAGGCGAGAAACGATCAATCCTGGTCAAATTTATCGAGCAATTTAAGGATTTGATGATTATCATCCTAGTTGCGGCAGCAATCTTGTCAGTTGTGACTTCTGGTGGGGAAGATATCGCAGATGCTATTATCATCTTAGCCGTGGTAATCATCAATGCTGCCTTTGGTGTTTACCAAGAAGGGAAAGCAGAAGAAGCGATCGAAGCCCTCAAATCTATGTCAAGTCCAGCTGCCCGCGTTCTTCGCGATGGTCACATGGCGGAGATTGACTCTAAAGAATTGGTACCTGGAGATATCGTTGCCCTCGAAGCAGGTGATGTAGTGCCAGCAGACCTACGTTTACTAGAAGCCAACTCTCTTAAAATTGAAGAAGCAGCTCTTACAGGTGAGTCTGTGCCAGTCGAAAAAGACTTGTCAGTCGAGCTTGCTGCAGATGCTGGTATTGGTGATCGTGTCAATATGGCTTTCCAAAACTCAAATGTGACTTATGGTCGTGGTCTTGGAGTTGTTGTCAATACAGGTATGTACACGGAAGTTGGTCATATCGCTGGCATGCTCCAAGATGCAGATGAGACAGACACACCACTTAAACAAAACTTGAACAACCTTTCTAAGGTCTTGACTTATGCAATTTTGGTCATTGCCCTTGTTACTTTTGTAGTTGGTGTTTTCATTCAAGGGAAAAATCCACTCGGTGAGTTGATGACCTCTGTTGCCCTTGCCGTTGCAGCCATTCCAGAAGGTCTCCCAGCTATCGTAACTATCGTTCTTGCCCTCGGTACTCAAGTTTTGGCCAAACGAAACTCTATCGTTCGTAAGTTGCCAGCTGTAGAAACTCTTGGTTCAACAGAAATCATCGCTTCTGACAAGACTGGTACGCTGACTATGAACAAGATGACCGTCGAAAAAGTCTTCTACGATGCGGTTCTACATGACTCAGCTGATGACATTGAACTAGGTCTTGAAATGCCCCTGCTTCGTTCAGTTGTCTTGGCCAATGATACGAAAATTGATGTGGAAGGAAACTTGATTGGTGATCCAACCGAAACAGCCTTTATCCAATATGCTTTGGACAAGGGCTACGATGTCAAAGGATTTTTAGAGAAATATCCTCGTGTGGCTGAGTTGCCATTTGATTCTGAACGTAAGCTCATGTCAACAGTTCATCCACTTGCAGATGGACGCTTCCTCGTAGCTGTTAAAGGTGCGCCAGACCAACTCTTGAAACGTTGTGTTCTTCGTGATAAGGCTGGGGATATTGCTCCGATTGATGAGAAGGTTGCAAATCTCATCCATACAAACAACTCTGAAATGGCTCACCAAGCCTTGCGTGTCCTTGCTGGTGCTTATAAGATTATTGACAGCATTCCAGAAAACCTTATTTCTGAAGAGCTTGAAAATGATTTAATCTTTACTGGTTTGATTGGGATGATTGACCCTGAACGTCCTGAAGCTGCTGAGGCTGTTCGTGTGGCTAAGGAAGCGGGAATTCGTCCAATCATGATCACAGGTGACCATCAAGACACTGCAGAAGCTATTGCTAAACGTTTGGGAATCATTGACGCAAATGATACAGAAGGACATGTTTTAACTGGTGCTGAGCTCAACGAACTATCTGATGAAGACTTTGAAAAAGTCGTTGGTCAATACTCTGTTTATGCCCGTGTGTCTCCAGAACACAAGGTTCGTATCGTCAAGGCTTGGCAAAAACAAGGTAAGGTCGTTGCCATGACAGGTGACGGTGTCAATGATGCTCCGGCTTTGAAAACAGCCGATATCGGTATCGGTATGGGAATCACTGGTACAGAGGTGTCTAAGGGGGCTTCTGACATGATTCTTGCAGATGATAACTTTGCAACTATTATCGTTGCAGTGGAAGAAGGACGTAAGGTCTTCTCAAATATTCAAAAGACTATTCAGTACCTACTTTCTGCCAATACTGCTGAAGTATTAACCATCTTCCTATCTACCTTGTTTGGTTGGGACGTCTTGCAGCCAGTTCATCTTTTGTGGATCAACTTGGTAACAGATACCTTCCCAGCTATCGCTCTTGGTGTTGAGCCAGCTGAGCCTGGTGTCATGAACCATAAACCACGTGGACGCAAGGCAAGTTTCTTCTCTGGTGGTGTTTTGAGTTCTATCATTTATCAAGGTGTACTCCAAGCAGCTATTGTTATGAGTGTTTATGGTCTTGCCCTTGTCTACCCAGTTCATGTGGGTGACAATCATGCTATTCATGCAGATGCCCTTACCATGGCTTTTGCAACCCTTGGTTTGATTCAGCTCTTCCATGCCTACAATGTCAAGTCTGTTTACCAATCTATCTTGACAGTTGGCCCATTCAAATCTAAGACCTTTAACTGGTCCATCTTGGTATCCTTCATCCTTCTCATGGCAACAATCGTCGTAGAACCACTTGAAGGAATCTTCCACGTAACCAAACTAGATTTGTCACAATGGGGAATCGTTATGGGCGGAAGCTTTTCAATGATTATCATCGTCGAAATCGTTAAGTTTATCCAACGTAAACTTGGCTTTGATAAGAATGCGATTTAAGGGAGGTTTCGGATGTCAGCTTATCAATTACCGACCGTATGGCAGGATGAAGCTAGTAATCAAGGAGCCTTTACAGGATTAAATAGACCAACAGCAGGTGCCCGTTTCGAACAAAACTTGCCAAAAGGAGAACAAGCTTTTCAACTGTATTCGCTGGGAACACCAAATGGTGTGAAAGTCACTATCTTATTGGAAGAATTACTAGAAGCTGGTTTTGAGCAAGCGGCTTACGACTTGTATAAGATTGCTATTATGGATGGGGATCAATTCGGTTCAGACTTTGTAAAGCTTAATCCAAATTCAAAGATTCCAGCCTTGTTGGACCAGTCAGGGACTGAAGAAGTGAGAGTCTTTGAGTCTGCTCATATTCTTCTATACCTTGCTGAGAAATTTGGAGCCTTTTTACCAAGTAATCCTGTGGAAAAGGTAGAAGTTTTAAATTGGCTATTCTGGCAAGCAGGTGCTGCACCTTTTCTAGGTGGGGGATTTGGCCACTTCTTTAATTATGCTCCTGAAAAATTGGAATATCCAATTAATCGTTTTACGATGGAAGTGAAACGTCAGTTGGATTTATTGGATAAGGAATTGGCTCAGAAACCGTATATTGCTGGAAATGACTATACGATTGCAGATATCGCTATCTGGTCTTGGTATGGACAGTTAGTTCAAGGAAAACTTTACCAAGGTTCTGCAAAATTTTTAGATGCCTCAAGTTATCAGAATCTAGTAAACTGGGCAGAAAAAATTGCCAACCGTCCAGCTGTTAAGCGTGGTATGGAAGTAACTTATAAAGAAATTAAATAGCAAAAAAAGTCATCTTCGGATGGCTTTTTGTTACAGTTGAGGGAAAGGGCTTGCAGTTATCGGCTTTTGTGCTATAATTGCTATAATATAGTAAAAAGTAAGTGGAGTGTGAGGAAGTGGAGAAGAAAATTGTAAAGGATATTTTGTTTTTATCTCAGGTGTCTCAGCCGGCAAGTCAGGAAGACCTTTATCTTGCTAGAGATTTGCAGGATACGCTTTTAGCAAATCGTGAGACTTGTGTCGGTCTGGCTGCCAATATGATTGGGGTGCAGAAGCGCGTGATTATCTTTAATCTTGGCTTGGTTCCAATGGTCATGTTTAACCCAGTGCTCCTGTCCTTTGAAGGACCTTATGAGACGGAAGAAGGCTGTTTGTCTTTGGTAGGTGTGAGACCAACTAAGCGTTATGAAACTATAAGGGTTGCCTATCGTGATAGCAAGTGGCAGGAACAAACCATTACCTTGACAGGTTTCCCAGCCCAGATTTGCCAGCATGAACTGGATCACTTGGAAGGACGAATCATTTAGGAGGAAAGCAAATGAAACGGATAATCTTTGAACTTATTTTTATCGCAACGACCTGGTATATCTTTTTACCGCCTCTTAACCTGACCAGCTGGGAATTTCTCTTTTTCCTCTGTGGGCATTTGCTGGTTGTAGCAATCTTATTTGGTTTTGGCAAGGGAATCAATCTAGTCAAAACGGTTCATGTGCGTCACGGCAAGGCGGAAGCTGCCTTAAATCTAGAGAATTTCAAAATCAATCGGTTAGGGAAAGTTCTTTTAGCTTCTATTGGAGGAATTCTTCTCTTGGCGGCTTTGGTTTCCTTGGTGACCTCCAGCATTTTTCAGGCTAAAAATTATGCCAATGTAGTCACGGTTACGGAAAAAGACTTCACAGAATTTCCCAAGACTGATACCAGTAAGGTTCCTATTTTAGATAGAAGTACTGCTGAAAAAATTGGTGACCGCTACTTGGGTTCCCTAACGGATAAGGTGTCGCAATACGTGGCGGCAGACACCTATACTCAACTAACGATTGATGGGAAGCCCTATCGGGTGACACCGCTAGAATACGCAGACCCTATCAAATGGTTTAATAATCAAGCCAAAGGAATCGGCGAGTATATCAAGGTTGACATGGTAACTGGAAATGCCAACTTGGTGGACTTGAAGACACCAATCAAGTACTCTGACTCGGAGTATTTTAACCGCGACGTCAAGCGTCACCTACGCTTCAAGTACCCAACTAAGATCTTCAAGACTCCATCATTTGAGGTGGATGATGAGGGCAATCCTTTCTATGTAGCAACGGTTTACCAAAAGCAATTTGGACTTGCGGTTCCTCGTCCTGTTTCAGTCATTATCTTGGATGCTACAAATGGAGAAACCAAGGAATACAGCTTGGCAGATGTTCCGGAATGGGTGGACAGGGTCTATCCAGCTGAGGAAACCATTGAGCAAATCAACTACAACGGCAAGTACAAGGACGGTTTCTGGAATGCTATGATTTCCAAGAAAAACGTGACCCAGACTACCAAGGGCTATAATTACTTGTCTATCGGCAATGACATCTATCTCTACACAGGTGTGACGTCGGCCAATGCAGATGAAAGTAATCTTGGTTTTATCCTAGAAAATATGCGAACAGGAGAAATCACTAAGTACAGCTTGGCTTCTGCGACCGAAGAATCAGCCCGTGAATCAGCCGAAGGTGCTGTTCAGGAGAAATCCTACAAGGCAACCTTCCCAATCCTCATCAACCTCAATGACAAGCCTCTCTACATCATGGGCTTGAAGGACAATGCTGGTTTGGTCAAAGAGTACGCCTTGGTTGATGCAGTCGAGTACCAAAATGTTATCGTAGCTACGACAGTGGAAGAACTGCTCAGCAAGTACGCCAATAAAAACGACCTTGAAATTGATAATGAAACAACAGAAAGCATTAAGGGTGTGGTGGCAGACCTCAAATCAGCTGTTATCAAGGGCGACACCGTATATTTCTTTAAAGTTGATGGCAAGATATACAAAGTCAAAGCCTCAGTCTCAGATGACCTTCCTTACCTTGAAAATGGTAAAACCTTCGAAGGTCAAGTAGGAAAAGACAACTATCTCAAGACCTTTAAAGTACAGTAAGAGGAGAGGCTGGGCAAAACCTCAATTTCAGGAAAAAATGAAGTAAATCTTTCCATCATAAAACGCATGGTATCAAGATTTCTCAATTCCTGATACTATGCATTTTTTAATTTTAATGCCTTTTTCCCAGTCTCTTTTCAGATGAATTCCTTGGTAGTGGCAAAAAAATATGCTACACTATCAATATGAAAATTTTAATCCCAACAGCAAAAGAAATGAACACAGACTTGCCAAGTATTGAAGCCACTCCTTTAAAACCAGAAAGTCAGGCTGTGCTGGATGCCTTGGCTCTCTATTCTGTTAGTCAATTGGAGAGTTTTTACAAAGTTTCAGCCGAGAAAGCTGTGGCAGAATTTCAAAATATCCAAACTTTAAAAAAACAAACTGCTCAACACTATCCAGCCTTGAAACTTTTTGATGGGCTTATGTACCGTCATATCAAGCGAGACAAACTGGACGAGGCAGAACAAGCCTATCTTGAAAATCATGTCTTCATTACCTCGGCCTTGTACGGTGTTGTTCCAGCCTTGTCACCTATGGCCCCTCACCGTTTGGACTTTTTGATGAAGTTAAAAGTCGCTGGTAAGACTTTGAAGAGCCATTGGAAGGCAGCCTATGATGAAGCTGTGAAGCAGGAAGAAATGATTTTTTCTCTCTTGTCGTCCGAGTTTGAGACTGTGTTTTCTAAGGAAATCAGAGAAAAAATGGTGACCTTCAAATTCATGGAGGATAGAGGTGGTCAGCTGAAGATTCACTCAACCATTTCCAAGAAAGCGCGTGGTGCCTTCCTAACATCTCTAATAGAAAATCAAGTACAAACTGTGGAGGAAGCACGTCGCTTGAACTTTGCCGGATTTGCCTACCGAGAAGATTTGTCACAACCACAGGAATTGGTTTTTGTTAAGGAAGTTTAGAAATCAGATAAGAGAAAAAGTCAGCAGGATTATGCTGACTTTTTTCTAGCTTATAAAGTATTGGACAAATGAATCTCATTTGATAAAGTATTAAGATGATTAACCAAATCCATTATTGACAGATGATTTTGACAAATAAACTTCTTGGTAATTCCTGGAATATAGAAATTAGACACGATGATATCATAACCTGTCTGATTTAAAATCTCAGGACTCGTTTCCAATTCATCCCAAGTATCGAAGGTAAAGCGGTTATTACAGTAGTAGGAAAGCATATCAACAAAGGTAAGGGATATAGCATGGTCAAAATTACTGATAATCAAAACCTTGATAGGTGGTCGATTTTCTAACAACTGAGTAGAGAGGTTTTCAGCATGGGTTAAGATGGTGTACATCAAGTGTTCCAACTGTTCAGGATGGTCATGCTGTCCAATTGCCTGACGATATTGGGCCAGTTCTTGACGTGCACTTCCCATAAAGTCTGGGAAGTAAACTTCAAATTTTTTAATCGTCAATGCTTTTTGTTCAAATAAGATTGGGGTAGAAAAGATTTCCTGTCTTTCAAAGAAAGCAGTGTTGTGTAAATGCCAAATAAGCTCATCGTGGTTAGTAAAAGTAATCTTATATTGTTTTGCTAGGCGTTCTAATATTTGACTAAGTAATTGGTAAGAGTATCTTGCTTCACTGTTATCTTCTAAAGAGTTGAAGAATTCTTGAGGATCTAAGAAAAGATTGTTTTGAATAAAGGATATAAAAATTTGTGCGATGATATCTGGAGTGATTTCCAGTCCCAATTTTTCAGAAAAATGGGCAAGTAACTCCTCAAAGTTTGGAATACTTTCCAATATAGGATAGTATTCATCATAGAAATGATTGGGTAAGTCGATAAAATGACCATTTTTGATGCGGTGGATACTGATAGCCAGCATCAATTTATACATTCTATAAATTGAAAAGTGCATCGGGTAATTCGTGATTTTATAGAAGAAATCAGCAAACTCTGTTAAATCCTCCTCAGGAAGGTCAGGGAAAGGCCAATCTAGGAAATAATAGCGCTCAGAAAAGTATTGGGCAAAAAAATAGCGAATATCCGTTTCATTACCAAGAATTGCAGTGGGAGTAAAAGATAATTCAATCTGAAATTGTGATGATAGAGTTTTTGTAATATTTCGGCCTAATCGATAGAGGTTGGCATTACTTGAGTGAAGATTTTCAACTGTTCGATAAATAGGTAGTCCCTCATTGAAAAACATATATTCAAGTAATTGAAAAGATTGAGAATGGGCAAGAAAATATTGATATACATCTTCTATACTAGTGTTAACTTCTAAATCTATCATAATTCCGTTAACGGAAGATTGAATGTCGATAGTTGGAAAAGCTTTTCGTAATTCATTTAAATCATTTTTTAGAATTCGTTCTGTACATCCTAAATTGTCAGCGAGTTCATGTAATCTCATCCAATTACGATTCTGAATTAAAATCTCTATTAAGCGTAATTGTCTTTGATCTTTTGTGGATAAAAGGTTGCGCATGTAGGTAATTTCCTCCTTAATTCATTATATCATATTATTGTCTAAAGTGTACAAAAATGTTGGAGTAGAAAAAGCGTTTGGATTAAACAGAAAAATAAGAATAAGATAAGTGGCTTCTAGGTACAAAAAGAGAATATATTAATTGCTTAGAAATTATTGATTTATATATCAAATAGTTGTAGAGTGAGAACTATAAAATACTATCTAGGAGTTCACAATGAAACATTCACATAAAAAATCATTTGACTGGTATAGCATGCAACAACGATACTCTATTCGTAAGTATCACTTTGGTGCGGCTAGTGTCTTGCTCGGGACAGCCTTAGTCTTGGGAACTGCTGCCAATGCGCAAGCAGTACAAGCGGAGGAACAACATCCTGAGGCAACTAATAGTGTCTCTGTTGATAAGGTAGATGAAGCTACTAAAACAGCAGAAGTTTCTACACCTAAAAAAGAAACAACTTATGCAGCTCCAACTGTTGCTAACCCAGTAGAAGTAACTCCAGCTAAATCTGATGAATCTAAAGTGCCAGCAGAAAAAGTTGAAGAAGCAAAAGATAAAAAAGAAGAAATAACACAGCAAGATGCTGTTGACAAGTCAAAATTGTTAACAGCACTTTCGCGTGCAGAAAAATTGGAGCTTAAGTTATATACTGAAGATAGTGTAAAACGCCTTCAAAATAGTATCCAATCTGCTAAAGGATTATTAAATAAAGCAGATGTGACAGAGTCAGAATTATCTCAAGCAGAGTCTGATCTTCAAGCAGCAGTTATCGCTTTGGAACTTAGAGGGACAACTAAAGTTGCTGATAAAGCTGAAGTAGTGAGTAAAATTGAATCAGTTGAAACGAAAAATGCTGAATCAAAAGTAACTGAACAAACTTCTAAGGTAGAAAAAGATAAAAGCGCCTTAAAACCTGTTAAAGGACTCCGAGTAGAAGATGCAAAGGCCAATAAAGAAGGCGGATGGAATATTCCCTTAGACCAAGAAGCCCGCTTGCAATTAAAGAGTGCTATTGAAGCCCATGCAGCACAATCACGTTCACGTCGCCGGAAACGTGATATTGGAGATTTGGACTATACTTTCAAGAAAGTTATGACTCCAGTCAATCCAGGTCATTATGCAGATGCTAAGAGTGTGGATGAGTTAACAGTTAATCCAGATTTTACCCCTGAGACAGAAATCAACGTTTGGTATAAGGATTTAGGTTATATCAATCTAGTCGATAAAAATGGACATTACATCAATTCAAATGGTGAAGTAGTAGAAAATAAAGAAGCAGCTATTCGTCGACAATATAAAAACGACTTTAATGATACAACAAGAGCAGATGTAACTGAAATTCCTAATGCACCAGTTGGTTGGAAAATTAGTGACAACCAATCTATTCGTGGATATGATGCAGAAACAAAAACTATTGATCCAAACGACGATAATGATTTAGATGCTGTTGGTAAAGATTCTAATGTAGTCATTGAAAAAGAAAATCAAAAAGCTGTTATCCGTTATGTAAGCACTAATGGTAATCAAGTTCTCAAAACAGATGAAGTAACAGGTAAGTCAGGAGAAGCCATTGCCTACAGCACAACAAGTCAAATCACAGAGTTCAAGAAACAAGGCTACAAGCTTGTTAGCGATGAATTCACAGCAGGTGGTGCTAAGGTTTATGACTACGATACAGCACGTGACCAAGTCTACACTGTAACCCTTTCAGAACGTGTTGAACCGGTTAACCCAGATAACCCAAGCCCACAACCAAATACACCAGTCAATCCAGGACAACCAGATAGCCCACGTTGGCCAGGAACCGTTGAAAACTTGGATAACAAGGAAAGTGTTAGCCGTACTATCCATTATGTTTATGAAGATGGAAGTAAGGCTAAGGATGATGTGGTTGAAACACTGAACTTCAAACGTTGGAGTCGTATTAACCTAGTGACTGGTCAAATTTTCTTCCAAGACTGGACAACTAATGATGATACGTTTGATAAAGTAGTCTCTCCAACTATCGCAGGTTACACAGCGGATAAATCAGAAATCCCAGCTGTAAGTGGAGTTCAAGCGAAAGACCAAGATCGTGTTGAAACAGTCACTTATCGTAAGGATGCCCAAAAAGCTATTATCCGTTATGTAAGCACTAATGGTAATCAAGTTCTCAAAACAGATGAAGTGACAGGTAAGTCAGGTGAAGCCATTGCCTACAGCACTACAAGTCAAATCAATGAATTCAAGAAACAAGGCTACAAGCTTGTTAGCGATGAATTCACAGCGGGTGGTGCTAAGGTTTATGACTATGATACAGCACGTGACCAAGTCTACACTGTAACCCTTTCAGAACGTGTTGAACCGGTTAACCCAGATAACCCAAATCCACAACCAAATACACCAGTTAATCCAGGACAACCAGATAGCCCACGTTGGCCAGGAACCGTTGAAAACTTGGATAACAAGGAAAGTGTTAGCCGTACCATCCATTATGTTTATGAAGATGGAAGTAAGGCTAAGGATGATGTGGTTGAAACACTGAACTTCAAACGTTGGAGCAATGTCAACTTGGTAACAGGTCATATCGACTTCCAAGACTGGACCACTAATGATGATACGTTTGATAAAGTGGTCTCTCCAACTATCGCAGGTTACACAGCAGATAAATCAGAAATCCCAGCTGTAAGTGGAGTTCAAGCGAAAGACCAAGACCGTGTTGAAACAGTCACTTATCATAAGGATGCCCAAAAAGCTGTTATTCGCTATGTAAGCACTAATGGTAATCAAGTTCTCAAAATAGATGAAGTGACAGGTAAGTCAGGTGAAGCCATTGCCTACAGCACTACAAGTCAAATCAATGAATTCAAGAAACAAGGCTACAAGCTTGTTAGCGATGAATTCACAGCGGGTGGTGCTAAGGTTTATGACTATGATACAGCACGTGACCAAGTCTACACTGTAACCCTTTCAGAACGTGTTGAACCGGTTAACCCAGATAACCCAAATCCACAACCAAATACACCAGTTAATCCAGGACAACCAGATAGCCCACGTTGGCCAGGAACCGTTGAAAACTTGGATAACAAGGAAAGTGTTAGCCGTACTATCCATTATGTTTATGAAGATGGAAGTAAGGCTAAGGATGATGTGGTTGAAACACTGAACTTCAAACGTTGGAGTCGTATTAACCTAGTGACTGGTCAAATTTTCTTCCAAGACTGGACCACTAATGATGATACGTTTGATAAAGTAGTCTCTCCAACTATCGCAGGTTACACAGCAGATAAATCAGAAATCCCAGCTGTAAGTGGAGTTCAAGCGAAAGATCAAGACCGCGTTGAAACAGTCACTTATCGTAAGGATGCCCAAAAAGCTGTTATCCGTTACGTAAGCACTAACGGCAATCATGTTCTCAAAACAGATGAAGTGACAGGTAAGTCAGGCGAAGCCATTGCTTACAGTACAACAAGTCAAATCACAGAATTCAAGAAACAAGGCTATAACCTTGTTAGTGATGAATTCACAGCGGGTGGTGCGAAGGTTTATGACTACGATACAGCACGTGACCAAGTCTACACTGTAACCCTTTCAGAACGTGTCGAACGTGTAACACCGAAAGATCCTAAACCACAACCCAACACACCAGTCAATCCAGGACAACCAAATACACCAAATTGGCCAGGTACTGTTGAGAGAATGGAGAAATTGACCCAAACAATAAGTCGTCGTATTAATTTCCGTTACTACACAAATGGGAAAGCTGCGTATGGATCAATTGATCAACATATCAGTTATGAACGAAATGCACTTGTGAATTTGGTTTCTGGTGATATTAATTATGAACAATGGAAGATTAAGGCTATTAAGAACCAAGACATTGTAGCTCCAGTAGCATCTCAACCAGCTGTTTCAACTCCAACGGTTGTCAACAATAGTGAATCAAGAGTTGCTAGATCATCTAGAAGCAGACGAGCATTGTCAGAAGTAGCTCCTGTTTTAGAAAATACTTTAGCTACACAAGTTCATAATTCTCAAGTGTCTCCATTAGGTTTAACTGTGACAGAAAATGGTGAGCGTTCTGTACGCCGTTCATCAAGAGGTAAACGTGCTGCTGTAGCGGAATCAACTACTTCAAATAATTCAGAAGCGGATTCATCTGTTAATGCTGTCTTCAAAGCTGTACGAACTCCTATTACACCAAAATACTATGCTACTGTGAATAAAGTAGGGACGATGGAGGTTAATCCAAATTCTCCTCAAGATACAGAAGTTAATGTTGACTTGAAAGAAATGGGACGCATTGTTGCAGTTAATGAAAAAGGTCAATATATAAATGCCGAAGGTGAGGTCGTTAAAAATATTGACGATGCACTATATAAGTATTATGATAACGATCCTAATGACGCTACTAGAGCAGGCATTACAAAGATACCAGATGCACCACATTTTTATGCTTTCCATAAAGAACAACCAAATGTCTGGGGATATAGCATAACGGATAGAACAGTTGATCCAAATGATGATTCAGATCCTGACCGTATCGGTAAGAATACATTAATTTCTTATGATGCAATTATTGATCCAGTGTCTAAGGAAACAAACCAAACGGTAAGCTTTACTGGTGCAGGTTCTGAAACTCCTAAAGATAATGTTCAAAATGACTTTGTCTTCAAGGGGTCATATAATGAAGCAACTAAAGAAACAACTTGGGAAAACAAGAACCATACCTATGGAACAGTTAAAGTACCAGTTGTGACAGGATATTTTGCTGATAAAGCAGAAGCTGGTGCTAAGACAGTTACGCCAGATTCACCAAAAGCAACAGATACAGTTACATATAAAGCTTTGGGTAAAATCATTCCAGTAGATGCTTCTGGAAATGTGATTGCAAATGCTCCTCAACAACAATACCTGAATGATGCAAATGATCCTCGTAAAGCTGGAGAAACAGCAGTACCTGAAATTGTAGGCTACAAACCAGAGCGTACAAGTGTTACACCTGAAAATCCAGGTGAAGATACAAAGGTAACTTACGTCAAGACAGATCAAGTTGCAGTAGTTCGTTATATAGATATGGATAATAAGGATGAGGTCGTTCATACAGACAATATTACTGGTAAATCTGGAGAAAAGATTGCCTATACGACAGAAACTGTTTTGAAATCGTTGATTGAAAAAGGGTACTTATTGAAGGAAGATGGTTTCCCTACAGATGCAACTTTTGATACAGATGAAACAAAAGTTCAAGAATATACAGTTCTATTGAAACATAAGATTACTGTTAAAAAAGATACTCCAAAACTTGTGGAAAGAACGATTCATTATGTATTTGCAGATGGTACAAAAGCAAGTGAAGATCACCATGATCAAGTAAGCTTTTCACGTATGTTAAGTATCGATAATGTAACAGGTAAAACTACAAGTACATCTTGGGTTTCTGAAGATGGGGTAACAAGTTTTGACGAAGTGATATCTCCAAGCATTGCAGGATACAATCCTGATCTTGCTAAGGTAGATTCGGTTCAAGGAATTACAGCAGAAACTGAAAATCAAGTTGTAACTGTAACTTATAGAAATGTTCAACCAATTCCACAAGTTACACCAACTCCAATTCCGACTCCAACCCCAACCCCACAAGTTACGCCGGATCCAGTACCGACTCCAACTCCGGTTCCAACTCCAACCCCGGTACCGACCCCAACTCCAATTCCGACTCCAACCCCAACTCCACAAGTTACGCCAACTCCAGTTCCAACCTCTACCCCAGCTCCAAAAGTGCCATCAGCAGTTCCAACTCCAAACTCAGCTCCAAAAGAGGAGGAAAAAGAACTTCCAAAAACTGCGGGTCACTCTTCTGGTATGGCTCAAGTTCTAGGAGTACTTGGCCTATTTACTGGATTCAGTTTAGTTGGAAAAGCAAAACGAGATGAATAAAATCAAAATAAAACTCTAGACAACAAAATATTGGAAGTGTAGTGTTTTAGGGAGTGAGAATGTATGTCAATACAGCATCAATTCCACTCCCTTTTTTATCATAAAAAGTTAGAGAGAAAATATATGTATTCAAGAGTAAAACGGAATCAAATGAATAAGGTAAACAAGTATTCCATTAGAAAATCAAGTTTTGGTGCAGTATCTGTTGCTGTAGCTGCCTTGATGGTTTTTGGTACTTATTCAAATGTGAGTGCAGATGAACAGAAAGTAGATTCACATCGCACTGAAAAAGAAGAACAAAAAGTCTCTGAAAAACCAGAAGAGACCAAGCAAGAGAAATCTGAGGAAAAAATAGCAGAATTACCTTCAACTCTTCAAGCTCCAGTTTTGGAAAAAGAAGAATTAGATGTCAATGCCCTTCTAAAGAAGGAAGCAGAGTCTAAAGTGGCAACTGAGACAAAAAATTCTGACTCAAAAGAATTCACTTCTAAAGAAGTTAAGTCTAGTGAAGAAAAAACTACCTCACCTACTTCAAGTGAGAAGGTAAAAGAAGAAAAATCAGTCGAAAAAACAACCTTAGAACAGGTTGTATCAGAAGCAGAAGTTTTAAATCAAGTTGCTGTTCGTTATGCTCAAGAAGCAGATCGTAAAGCTGAAGAAAAAGCCTTAGTTCAAGAAGCTGTTAAGGCAGCAACAATTCAGATTTCACAATCAAAATCCTTGCTGAAAGATTCATCTGTTAGTGTAGAAAATCTTAAGACTCAATTAAATCAACTGTATTCAGCTATTGAAACAGTTTATACTGAGTTGCAACGTGCAGGACACGGCAAGAAAATTAGCGCTAGTCTATCGCCAACTCAAATACAGGATGTAGCTATCGATAATGGAAATATTATTGCCAGTGGTACAATCGACATGGCCGACCGTGTGACTTCAACAGGTATTGCTGATTATCGCTTCCAATTAAAATTTAAAAATGGTACCTATCATAAGGGGGATATCTTTACAATTGGTTTGAAGGAATTGCCACAAGATAATAATCTTCCTCAAAAATTGGTTGCTGAAGGTAAAGTTTTTGCAGAACGAGTGAGTCTGGTTCAGAAAAATGATAATGCCAAAGCTGGAAGTCTTTCATATTGGGCTTCACGTGGAGACCGTGACGTTGCTCTGGACACAAAAGAATCATGGGATTTAGTTGACAAAGGAAGTCATATTGAAGCAACTTACCGTTTCACTGATGAAATTGAACGTCTAGATGATGTTACTTTTGAACTTCAATACAGAGGCGGAATTCGTTATCCTCGAGTGAACGTGGATAAGTCTGTAACTGGTGTTATTTCAGTTAATGGTCAAAATGTAGTCACTAAGAATTACACTGTGATTAAAACAGATATAGGAGCACCTAAAGTTTATGATACACCAGCTACAGCTAACTTCACAGGTGATGTTATGTTGGATGATGATGGTAGTATCAAAACATATAACAGCACTCTTCGTATCGGAACATGGAAATCAAACTTTAGTGCAGGGACCCGTTTCACCGTTCGTATCAATGATACAGAATTCAATAAGTTTGCTACTGTCGGTGAATTTGTTGAACGTGGTGCCCACAATGTCGAAATGATAAATACTAGCCCTGATACATCAAGAACAAGGGTAAATCGTCATAATGTTATTTTGGAGGCGCCTCGTGAAGAACCAGGTCAACATGCAAAATTTAAGATTCTTAAGGCTGCTGATAATGAATTAACCTTTGAACTCGTTTCTGGAAAGATGTTGGCTGGAAGAACCTATGTATTACGTACAAAAGACTTTGGAGTTGACCGTGTTCCGACAAGTCACACAGTTAATTATCTGAATGAAGCTAGAAATGGTTTTAAATCAAATGTTCCAGGGACATTGACAGTTGTTGATGCCAAAGGTAAAAATCTTACAGACCAATACGAACAAGCTGCTGACTCTGACTGGAAAATTGCCAACCCAGATATGGTAAGAACAGATGGACGCCTTGTATATGGAGATGTAGCTGTTCGCTTCGTTGATACTCAAGGGAAAATGCTTCTTCCTGCCATTGCAGCGGTGGAAAATGGAGGTATCCTTCAAGACAAATTCACTACTGTAAGACCATCTACCAAAATTGATACTAGCTATGTAGCTACTTTGGAGAGAAATACAACTGAGACAGAAGTTCAAGAAAACAAAGGAATTCAAACAACATCTATCACAGCACCTTATCTATTACATTCACCAAATGGTAAATATTATGTCTTCAAAGAGTACGCACAAAATGATCGTTTTTATAGCAATACGAAGACATCTGGTACGATTACACGAGCTCAAGCTAACGTGGTAGCTGTGTACGAAGAAGCTAAATTTGGTAAAGTTGATATTCAATATCGTGATAAAACAAGTCAAGCTATTTTAGAAACATTCAATACACCACATGATAAGAGTTCAAATCTCATTAACTTGTTGGGAAATAACTATGATGTGACTGCTAAAGTTCCTGAACGTTTCGAAAAAGATGGTGTAGTATATGTCTTGTCACAAACACCTGCTAATAGTAAGGGACATTTGACACAGGCTGATATCCATGTTGTTTATGATTATCTTGCTCAACAAAAAGCACAGGTTAAATACCTCAATCAAACAGAAACAAGTCCTAAAGTTTTAGGAAATGTGGATAGTGTAGTTGGTCTTCCAGGTGAAACAATTGCTTATAATTCAAAAACTCGTATTAATCAATACCTAAAACAAGGATATGAATTAGTACATGACGGTTTTGCAAATGCTAATGATAAACGCTTTGACAGTGAAAAACAAACTGATCAAGTATTCTCAGTTCAATTAATCGAAAAAGTTATGACTGTCACAGCAGATGATCCTAAACCAATTGCTGGAAATCCATTGGTAGCAGGAGATGCATTGTCACCTGTTTGGCCTAAATCGGTTGAAAACTTAGATACACTGAGAAAAATGACCAAGCAGACCATTCACTACAAATATCTAAAAGATGGTAAAAAAGCTTTCAAAGATGTAGTTCGATCTGTAGTTTTTGAAAGAGTGGCGAGAGTTAACCTCGTTACTGGTGCAGTTATTTATGATAATTGGAAAATCACAAGAATTGATGATAAACCAGTAGCGTCAGTGGATACGACTGTTCATAAACCAAATGTCACTCCACAAGGAGTAACAACTATTGCAGCAACTCCTTCTAGTCTAGGGAATGGAATTTCTATCAAACCAGTTTTGACTGTTCCGAATCCAGTTGTTGCATCATCACCAATTGTTGCAAAACCCGTTGTACCGGTCAAGCCAGTAACACCGGTTAAACCAGCAGTGTCAACTCCGGCCAAGCCAGCGCCTGTCGTTAAACCAAAACCGGTAGCACCAGTAACACCTGTCAAACCAGTAGTTTCGACACCAGTAACTCCAGCGCCTGTTGCCACACCACAACCAGTTGCTCCAGTGAAACCAGTAGCACCTGCACCGGTAACACCTGTTAAACCAGTAGTATCTACTCCAGCTACACCAACACCAGCTGTGCAACCAAAGCCGGTAGCGACTACTGATTCAAAACCTAGCTTAACTCCAGCTGAAGCCTTGGCTGCAATTAAACCAACAGATTTTTCTTCACAAACATCTGTTAATAAGAAAACAGAGACAACACCTGTTCCTGGTGGAACGGCTACGACTACAACTACAACGACAACCACTGTTACCTCAAATGCGGCAACAGCAGGTCCAACAACACCGATTGTCACTATCACGACAAATGAGACCGAAACTCATTCAGAGGTGACAAGTGTCATTCATACTGGTACTACCAGCCACACGCATGTAGTCGGAGTTGTTACAAAACCAAATGTAGTTGTTACTCATCCAAAACCAAGTGTTCAGCCTAAACCGCATTTAACGAGACCTCATCATGGACCAGTACACCATGTTCCTTCACGTCCAGGTAAACAAGTTAAACCAATTAGAACTGGACCAGGAACTCGTGGTCATGCTAGAAGACATCGCTAAATATAAAGTGTTAATACTGATTTAACTAGTAGGATAGTATAATCTAAATAAAATAGAGTTTATAAAAATGAGTAACTTAATATAAAAGTTGCTCATTTTTTGATAATAAAATGAATTTAGTAATTTTCTGGATTAGTAAATTATTTTTACAAAAATATAACAAATCTTATAAACAATATATTATGTATCGAAAGGGTTTGCATATAAGGAAATAAAAGAATATAATATATACAAGAAGTAATTTTATAATTTGAAGCAAGGAGTTCTTAATGTTTTTTAATCGAAAAGGAATCAATCAAAAGAATTGGCGGATGATAAAGAAAGGGAAGCATTTTCTTTTTGGGTGCACTCTTTTTTTGGCTACCGGAGCAGTGACGATACAGAATCCACATCTTGTTCATGCTGATGAAATGGTTGCGTCTCTGAATGATTCAACTAAAGTTAAAGATGAAGATCCGAATAGTGACAAGATTCCAAACGATGTGGAAAATCATCCACAGGTAGAAAATCCTGTTAAAGAATCAGATAAGATTTCTGAACATGTTCCAGAAGAAAAAATTCTTGAAAAGTCTTTAGAGCATCCAGTCAAAGCTGTGGATAAAACTGCTTTAAATGAATTAATTGAAAAGATTAGGAACACTGATTTACAGACTAAAACAGCTAAATCAGTTGAAAATCTTAATCTCTCTTTGTCGCGTGCGCAAGCAGTCTTGGATAAAGAAGGTGCTAGTCAGGATGAGATAGATAAAGAAGTTCAAGCTTTGTCTGAATCATTTGCTCAACTGGAAGAGAAAAGCAACGACATAGACAAAAAAGAAAAGCAAGCAGACAAAGCAAACGATAGTGATGAAAAGAAAAATCCTTCAACAGAAAAGATCGCTAAGGTTCAGGCTCTTGTTTCAGAAATTAACCAACTGGCAGGAGAAATCAGTTATGAATTCAGTGAATCTGAAAGCAAATCTCTTCAAGTATTTGCAGATTTATCTGAGGGAAAAGCCACTGAGAGTGAAGTTGATGGTGCTCTAAATGAAGCGAAGAGCCTCCGCAACAAAGTAGCTAATAGAGTAACTCGAGCACAATCTGGGAAACGTGATCCACGGAATGGAAAACCAATTGATGGTAAGGATGAGAGTAAGTTTAGAGGAGTAGTCTATACTCATAAAGAAAATAGAAGAAATGGTAATCTTATTGAAAATGGGAGTACAGCTGTTTACTATAATTCGGATGAAATTTGGAGTTTAATTGAAATAAAAGGTGAAAGAGTAGGGAATGAAAAAAATTCACTACATATGTTCGTGGTAAAATAGTAGAAGATGTAACACCGTATTATATAGTAACTGTTGGCTTTACAGGCAATTCTCCAATTAAAGGATTAAAAATGCATGTTGCTTACTGGGATAAGCAGGCAGGGACGGCAAGAAGTCGTGAAATAGAGTATGGTAGAACTGAAATTAATAATCCCATTACGAATGCTGCTATTAGAGGGGTTGTAGGAGAAGGTACAATAGTTCAACCTGGTAGATATGAAGTTCATATTGCTTCAAATACAAGGGTAGCTCCAAATCAGTTAAAGCCTTATACATTTACTTTTATTATTAAACCGCAAAGTGAACGGAATTCTGTGAAGGACTTATCGCAGACATATGTAGATGATGTTCGTCATTTAACTGAAAATGAAAAAACAACTTTAATTGAGAAATTTAAAACAGAACATCCAAATATTATGAATCCTTCTGGTCATAAAGTTGACTTTGACCATGCTGAAGTATCAGCTGATGGTGCAACAATGACTATCCACTTTAAAGATGGATTCAATCCGAAAACAATCAAAACAAATGCGACAAATGATGTAGAAGCAAAACATTCTAGTTTGACGGCTTATTTTGGGGATTCAAAAGAGTTATATACAAATCCAAGACAATTAGTACGTTCTAAAACCGGAAATGAAGTACCATCGACAGCTCAAGTAAACTATAAAACACCGTTTAACTTGCAAGAAGCAGGAACAAGAAATGTTGTGGTCACAACAACTTATGAAAATGGAGTAACAAAAGATGTAACAACTCCTTATACAGTTTTAGATTTTCTAGGAAAACAAGATAAAAAAATTAATCAGAATCAGTCTGGTCAACTAGGGGATGCAAGAAATTACGTAACTGTCTCAGATAATTCAGCAGTTCCAGGAGAATTAACAGTTCGTTGGAAAGGTGGCTCTTCTACTGTGGATACCTCTGCAGCAGGTGTACAACATAAAGAAATCGAAATTCTTCGTGGAAGCCACTTAATGAAAACTGTGAATGTTCCAGTTGAGATTGTAGATAATATCAAACCGACAATTACTGCCCCTGACAATATTACATTAACGAGATTAGAAGGACTTCCAAGTGAAATTAATATTCAAGTTAAAGATAATGATAAAGGAGTAGGGCTTAAGGATGGAAATGCCGTTACTGTAGAAAATCTTCCTGCACCTTTAACGTATAATGCAACAAAATCTAAAATTGAAATAAATGATGTTATTCCTAATAATTTCCAACTTGGGAAATCAAGTATTCAAGTGACTGTTAAGGCCGTAGATAAAAAAGGAAATACTGCGACTAAAAATATTACTTTTCATATTCAGTCTCAAACACAAAAATATACGGCTGTTGCTAATCCTCAAAAACAAGAAGTGAGTTATGCTGAGACGCCTGATGCAGGAACAAGTATTCAAAAAAATGGGCTGCCAACAGGTACAAGATACGGATGGGCAACAACACCTAATACGACAACAGGTCCTGGAGATAAAGTAGGAGTTGTAACAGTAACTTACCCAGATGGTTCAACGGATACAGTAAATGTAACCGTAAAAGTTCGCAAATTAAGCGATGAACATACACCAACTGGAAAGACAATTACTGTCAATCAAAATGAACCTGTAACAAATGATAGACTGAAAGCAGCAGTAACAGTGAATAACGGTGGAACTAGTAAAGTGAAGTCAGTAACTGCAGCGCCTATAAGTACTGTGCATGCAGGCCCACAAACAATCAAAGCGACAGTAACTTATCTGGATAATACCACTGATCCAGTTGATATTCCTATAGAAGTAAAAGACGTAATTGCTCCAACGATTCAAACACCGACAGAAAATCAAACGTGGGAAATTACAGCGTTAGATAAGACATTGCCTCCTATTAAAGTAGCAGTTGCTGATAATCCTGGAGGAAGTGGAATAAAAAGCATTTTTCCAATTAACTTACCAAGTTTCTTGAAATACGACAAAACAACAAGTAGCATCGTTTTCCAAGATGGAGAACGTGAAGTTCCTAAATTATCTGGAATAAATCGAACTACAAGTAATATAACATTACGTGTGGAAGATAATGCAGGAAACAGCAGTGAACGTATATTTAGTATTGTTCGAATGACTATGGCTGAGAAATACAATCCGCAAGCAAATGCGACGATTCAAGAAGTGAGCCATGGTGAAACTCCTAATCCGAAAACAAGTGTGAACATAGCAGGATTACCGACTGATGCTCAATATACATGGAAATCGGCACCAGATACGAATAGACCTGGAAATAAAACCGGAGTCGTGAAAGTTACTTATCCAGACGATTCAGTAGATGAAGTAACGGTTACTGTAAAAGTTCGTAAACTAAGTGATGAGTATGAACCTACAGCTACAAAAATTGTCAAAAATCAAAATGATACTGTCTCAGATCAAGACCTAAAATCTGCTGTGACAATTAATAATAATGGGAATAGTAAGGTTAAAACTGTTACTCCTATTGGGAAAATTAGTACTGCTGAGACAGGAAACAAAGAAATTTCTGCAACGGTAACCTATCTTGATGATACAAGGGATACGATAAAAATTCCTTTGGAAGTAAAAGATGTAACGGCTCCAACAATTCAAACACCAGCGAATGGTCAGAATATCGATTTAATAGCATTAGATAAAGCATTTTCTCCAATTAAAGTAACATCTGAAGACAATGCAGGAGGAAGTGGTGTTCGGTCAACAACGGTAACAGACTTACCAGATTTCTTAACTTATGATGATGCGAATAAAACCATTAAGTTTAAAGATGGTACTCAAGAAGTTCCAAAATTACCAGTTGGTACAGATTCTCAAGCCCACACGGTTACGATTCGAGTAACAGATAATGCAAACAATAGTAGTACTTCACAATTAACTTTTACTGTGAAATCAATGACTACCAAATATGATGCAACAGCTAATCCTCAAAAACAAACAGTAAGTTATGGTGAAACTCCAAATGCAGAAACAAGCGTGAATCAAACAGGCTTACCAGAAGGAACAAGTTACGCTTGGAAAACGATACCAGTAACGACAACGCCTGGAGAAAAAGACGGAGTAGTAGAAGTAACCTATAAAGACGGTTCAAAAGATACAGTAGATGTAAAAGTTACAGTAAAAGAATTAAGTTCAGAATATGAAGTAACTGGAGCACCAATTGAAGTAAATCAAAATGATCCAATTTCTAACGACGACTTAAAAGCGAAAGTAACTGCAACTTCAAAAGATGGAAATATTAATGGAACAGATAAGATTTCAACAGTTACAGCACCTACAATTAGCACAGCAAACTATGGTGAACAAAATATTACTGCTACAGTAACTTTCAAAGATGGAACAACGAAAGAAGTAACAATTCCATTGAAAGTTAAAGACGTGATGAAACCAACTATCTCAGCACCGGCGGAAAATACAAACTGGGAGATGACTGCTTTAGATAAAACATTGCCTCCTATGAAGATTGAAGCAGAAGATAATGCAAACGGTAGTGGAATTAAAAACGTCACGGTGACTGGATTGCCTGATTACTTAGAATATGATAGTACAACTAACGCTATTAAATTCAAATCAGGAAAACAAACAGTAGAAAAACTAGCTGAGAATACACCAAGTCAAGAATTTACTTTAAACATTCGAGCAGAAGACAAAGCAGGAAATGTCAGCGAAAGAACTGCGAAAATCACTGTATCTTCAATGAGTGCGAAGACTAATCCTACGCCAATTCCGCAGAATACAAGTTATGGACAAGTTCCTGATCCTAATGCAAGTGTAGATAAAGCAGGATTGCCAGATGGAACAAAGGTGACGTGGAAAACACCACCAGTAGTAAATACACCAGGCGCAACAGCTGGTGAAGTAGAAATCACTTATCCAGATGGCTCAAAAGATGTAGTGACAGTAAATGTAACGGTTAGAAAAGTAAGTGAAGATTTTACAGCAATTGGAACACAAATTGAAGTAAATCAAAATGTATCAGTTACTCCAGAAATGTTAAAAGGAGCAGTAACTGCGACAAATGCGCAAGGTGAGAATGGAAATTCTAAAATTGCAACCGTGGAATCCAAAACACCAATTAACACTGAGGCGTATGGAGACCAAACAATACAAGCAAAAGTAACATATATTGATGGTTCAGAACAAGACGTTACAATTCCATTGAAAGTAAAAGATGTTACGGATCCAACAATTCAAACACCAGCAGAAAATACAAACTGGGAAATGACGACTTTAGATAAAACATTGCCTCCTATGAAGATTGAGGCAAAAGATAATGTAAATGGTAGTGGAATTGCTACTATTGAAGTGAGAAATATGCCTTCATTCTTAACATTTGATCAAGCTTCTGGAACAATTGTGTTCAAAGAGGGTGTTAGAGAAGTACCGAGAATTGATTCTGATAATGTAATGCATGGTGTAACGATAGTAGCTAGAGATAAAGCTGGGAATTCGACATCAATCTTAGTAAATATTACAGTTTGGTCAATGCGTGGAAAATACACACCAAGAGCAATAGCGCAAGAAGTGGACAATGGTCACGTGCCAGATCCAGAAACAAGTGTAAACAAAACAGGCTTACCAGATGGAACAACAGTCACATGGAAGACAACGCCAGATGTAAGTACACCAGGAAGTCATCCGGGAGTAGCGTTAGTTCATTATCCAGATGGAACGGAAGATGAAGTCGAAGTACCAGTAAGGGTAAAAGAACAAAAAGAAACGTTTAACCCAACGGCAAAAGAACCGAACCAAACTGTACGTCATAACGAAGTACCAGATCCAGAGAAAAGTATTAATACAAATGCCTTACCAAAAGGAACAAACTATAGCTGGTCCGAACAACCAGACACAAGTAAACCAGGAAGTAAGACAGGCAAAGTATTAATCACCTACCCAGATAAGAGTACGGAAGAAGTATCTGTAACAGTCGAAGTAACGCCACAAAAAGATGAATACACACCAACCGCAATAGCGCAAGAAGTGGACAATGGACACATACCAGATCCAGAAACAAGTGTAAACAAAACAGGCTTACCAGAAGGTACAACTGTTACATGGAAAGAAACGCCAGATGTCAGCACACCAGGAGCACATCCAACCGTAGCCTTAGTGACATACCCTGACGGAACAGTCGATGAAGTCACAGTACCAATTACAGTCAAAGAACAAAAAGATACGTTCAATCCAACGGCAAAAGAACCGAACCAAACTGTTCGTCACAACGAAGTACCAGATCCAGAGAAAAGTATTAATACCAATGACTTACCAGCAGGAACAAACTATAGCTGGTCCGAACAACCAGACACAAGTAAACCAGGAAGTAAGACAGGCA
>NZ_CAMHZD010000017.1 GCF_946190065.1 Streptococcus mitis | reverse complement strand
ATCTTCATAAGTTAATTTCATAATAAAACACCCCAAAAGTTAGATTTTTTCTGTCTAACTTTTGGGGTGCAGTTCAATCAATCTATAGGGGTTGTTTATATTTCCTTGGATCCAGAAATCTTATACCATGCTGTGGATAATACCCGAGGTCATATCCCGATGGCTGTTACTGTGACATCGCCTTTTGATACGGAGATTTTTCATATTGGTGAGAGAGTCAATAGGGAGCATGAAAACTGGTTTGTTAGTGTGACCTCTCATGGCTATCAGGTTCAGGTGGCAGTTCCTAAGAACTTTGTTTTACAAGGAACAGTGACCAGCTCTGCTTTGATTGTGGGCTTAAGCCTTCTCTTTATTGTTATTCTCTATCTGACTTTGAGGAAGACCTTTGCTAATTACCAAAAGCAGGTAGTGGATTTGGTGGATTCCATTCAGACTATTGCCCAAGGACAAGAAGGTCTTCGCATTGACACGCTTGAAAAGGATCAGGAATTGCTCTTAATCGCAGAGACCACCAATGATATGTTGGATCGCTTGGAAAAGAATATCCATGATATTTATCAGTTGGAGCTTAGTCAAAAAGATGCCAATATGCGAGCCTTACAGGCGCAAATCAATCCTCATTTTATGTATAATACGCTGGAATTTTTGCGCATGTATGCAGTTATGCAGAGTCAAGATGAGTTAGCAGATATCATTTATGAATTCAGTAGTCTCTTGCGTAACAATATTTCCGACGAAAGAGAAACTCTTCTCAAGCAGGAATTGGAATTTTGCCGTAAATACAGCTATCTCTGCATGGTTCGCTATCCCAAGTCCATTGCCTATGGTTTCAAGATAGACCCAGGGTTAGAAAATATGAAGATTCCTAAGTTTACCTTGCAACCGCTGGTAGAAAATTATTTCGCGCATGGTGTTGACCATAGACGAACAGATAATGTGATTAGCATCAAGGCTCTTAAACAGGATGGTTTTGTAGAAATTTTGGTGGTCGATAATGGCCGTGGAATGTCGGTTGAAAAACTGGCAAATATTCGAGAAAAATTAAATCAGAGACATTTTGAACACCAAGCCAGTTACAGTGATCAAAAGCAGTCTATCGGGATTGCCAATGTCCATGAGCGTTTTGTGCTCTATTTTGGAGACCGCTATGCCATTAGTGTAGAGTCTGCAAAGCAAGCAGGTGTTCAGTATCGTATTACAATTCAAGATGAGTAGAAAGGGAGAAAATGTATAAAGTATTATTAGTAGATGATGAGTACATGGTGACAGAAGGTCTGAAACGTTTGATTCCCTTTGATAAGTGGGATATGGAGGTCGTCGCAACAGCCAGTCATGCCGATGAAGCCCTAGAATATGTTCAGGAAAATCCTGTCGATGTGGTCATTTCCGATGTCAATATGCCCGACAAAACAGGGCTTGATATGATTCGGGAAATGAAAGAAATCTTACCAGATGCTGCCTATATCCTACTTTCAGGTTATCAGGAGTTTGATTACGTAAAAAGAGCTATGAACCTTAGTGTGGTGGACTATCTGGTCAAGCCTGTTGATAAGGTAGAGTTGGGAAATCTGCTGGAGAAGATTGCAGGTCAGCTCGGCGAGAGAGGAAAGAAAAGTCAGACCCTTAGTCAAGATTTAGACGAGGCTGGATTTGCTAGTTATCTAGGAGGTAAGGAGAACTGGTGGATAGGCCTATCCAAGGAAAAACAAGGCTCCTTCACCATTCCCTACTATGTCTTGGGGCAAGACTGGCAGATTTTCATTTCTGACCAACCCCTAGATGGTTTAGTCGTTACCCCTTTTGAGACTCCTTATCAAGAACACTTTGAACGCTGGAAGCTGAATGCTGAGAAAGCCCTCTTTTACGGCTCTGTAAATCTAAAACAGTCTCAGAGTCTCTTTGCCTATTACGAACCGATTTATAGGGTTATCATTCAGGGGAACCTCAATCAAATCGTGGAAGAGTTAAACCTCTTGGAGAAGGTGGTTCTTGAAAATACACCCCGTGTTCCGATTACCAAACAGCTTTTTATCCAGTTTGTCATGGATGTCTTTCACTTGTTTGAACACCTCAAAGCTGATGATATGACGGACATTGTCAAAACCATTCATGCTATTCAATCCTTCGATGAATTGGTTCCTTATATCAAGGAAACTCTGACCCGCTTTTTTGGGCAATATCGCATGAATGAAAATGTGGTCAGTGTACTGGAAGTCATTGGGCGTGATTATCAGAAAGAACTTTCGCTCAAGGATATCAGTAAGGATCTTTTTATCAATCCTGTCTATCTAGGTCAGTTGATTAAGCGAGAAACCAATTCGACTTTCGCAGAGTTACTAAACAAACAACGCATTAAGGCTGCCCAACAACTCTTGCTTTCGACTAGTGACAGTATCGAAGATATTTGTTATGCTGTTGGTTACAGTAACGTGGGATATTTCTATAAAGTGTTCCGAAAATTGTGCGGAAAATCGCCAAAAGCCTACCGAAAACAGGTAGAAACTATACTATAAGATTTGTATTCCCTTACAAAAGGTGCTATAATATCAATAATAATATCAGGAGGTTCTATCATGAAAAAGAAACCGATTTATCTATGGGTCTTGCTAATCTTGTCTGCTCTTATTTCAGCTACGTCTCTGTTTGGAATGTTGAGTCCCTTACCTAGCAAAGAAGCCCTTCGTGCCGCTCAGAAACAAGTTGCAGGGGTCAGTGCTCAGCAATTAGAAGACAACATCAATTACACCTATAGAGTAGCAGAATCAACTCATTCTATTTTTAATATGGCCTTGATTGTGCTATCTGCTATTTTAGTTGTAGTAGCGATTGTCTTCCTTATTCGTAAGAATTTGCAATATGCAAACTATACTTATGTCGGCTATGTTTTGCTAGCCATTATTGGTTCGATTTATGGCTATGTTAGTTTACAGGACGCTGTGCAGTTAGTTCACGATGAGACCATGCGTTTAGGGATAAGTGTTATTTCACAAGCCGTTAGCATTCTCTCTATCGTCATCAATGTTCTCTTCCTAGCCCTTGTTTTCTATAAGATTTGGCGTCAACAGAAAGCCTTGGCTGAAGAAGAGGAAACAGAAGAACTTGCCTAAGTATTGACAAAAAAGAACTATCAAGTTACAATCTTGATAGTTCTTTTCGATTATATAAAATGATGGAGGTACATATGAAGACAATTTCTTTAGTTTATATTAGTCTGAGTGGCAATACTGAAAGTTTTGTGACGCGCTTGAAAGACTATCTCTTGTCCCAGTACGAGGGAATTGAGGTTCAAAAGATTCATATCAAGGATTTGGTCAAAGAAGGTCAAGATTTCTATGAAATGGATCATCCCTATGTCGCTTTTTTGCCGACTTACCTAGAAGGTGGGAATGGCGTGGATAACGGAGATGTCGAGATTTTGACGACACCAGTGGGAGATTTTATCGCCTATGGTAACAATGCTAGTAAGTGTTTTGGCGTAGTTGGTTCAGGAAATCGTAACTTTAATAACCAATACTGCCTGACAGCCAAGCAATATAGTCAACGCTTTGGTTTCCCTGTCTTGGCTGATTTTGAAATGCGAGGCATGCTGGGAGATATCAAACATGTCGCAGCGATTATCGCGGATTTGTATGAGTTGGAAGAGGCTGGGACAAAAGTCTAACCTTAAATATAAAAAGCGAACAAAACGAGTTATCTGAAACTTAGAATACTGTTTTGTTCGTTTTTTTGTCTAACCTATCGATTTTATACTCAATGAAAATCAAAGAGCAAACTAGGAAGCTAGCCGTAGGCTGTACTTGAGTACGGCAAGGCGAAGCTGACATGGTTTGAAGAGATTTTCGAAGAGTATTAAAATTTTATAATAAAGAATTTCCAAAATCAAAATTTTTTTGTCTCAGCCTCTTTTTACTATCCTAGGCAGTTTTATCAGAACTCTTACTTTCTATGCTCCAAGAGTTGATTGATATGGTCTACTTTTTTTGATGCTCTTTTATAGGAAATAGTCCAAATGATGAGGTAGACAATCGCAAACTCGATAATGAGTTGGAGGTAGAAATTCCAGTGGAAGGGGAACCAACCTGCTAGGGTTGCTAATGGGATAAAGCCTACTAGCATAAGGAAGAAATGGGTCAGAGTTGCACGGAGCAAGCTCCAGTCACGGCTGAATAATCGCTTGCCAAAGTTGAAGAGAATACCGATGACTGCCCAGATCAGTGTGCAGTAGAGCAAGACCAGGGCACCGTGAATCTGATGTTGGGTCATCACTTGGCCGATGAGAGAGTCGGAACTTAGTGGAGCGTAGGTATTTGGTGCATAAATGAGTGAAAAGATGATAGAGAGGATGAGGCCGATGAGGACACCAGTAGCTGCGTCGTGGAAGATTTGTTTTTTCATAGTTCTAATTTCTCCTTGATGGTTTTTAGATAACGGCGTGAAGAGTAGGTGAAGCTTTCGTTTTTCAAGAAAATTTCTACTAGGCCGTTGGGGGTGAGCTTGAGATGAGAGATGGAATCGATATTGACGATTTCAGATTGGGAAATTTGGATAAAAGTTGTTGGCAGAATTTCAAGGACCTGATAGAGTCGCAAATCAATGCTGTAGGTCTGACTCGCTGTTTCTGCTAGAACCTTCCGATTCTCGACATAGAAGCGTTGAATCTTGCCAATCTCAACGAGATAGACCTGATTATCGATTTTCCCTTTGATTTTTTCTGTTAGATCCAGATTTTCTGCGAACTCGATGACTTTCTGGACTTTCTTGGTTTCTTGAGGTGCTTGAACAATCAGCTTTTCCTCTTCGTAAGTTTCACTAATCTGTAGTTCTACTTTCATAAATTTCTCTCCTTGTTTTTTATACAAAATTGTGATCACTTCCTGTATATCTTTATTAAACACTATTTTCCAGCCCCTTGCAAGGGAGTTTGTCTATGTGGAGGGATTTGGTTTCTATGTGGTGCTTGTTTTTCTGTCCTTTCTGAAATATGGTATAATAGCACTAATCAATTTCTAGAAAAATAGATACGGAAAGGGGCTGAAAGATGTCTCATATTATTGAATTGCCAGAGGTGCTGGCAAACCAGATTGCGGCTGGAGAGGTCATTGAACGTCCTGCCAGTGTGGTCAAAGAGTTGGTAGAAAATGCCATTGATGCGGGCTCTAGTCAGATTATCATTGAGATTGAGGAAGCTGGTCTCAAGAAGATTCAAATCACAGATAATGGTCAAGGAATTGCCCACGATGAAGTAGAATTGGCCCTGCGTCGTCATGCGACCAGTAAGATAAAAAATCAAGCAGACCTCTTTCGGATTCGGACGCTTGGTTTTCGAGGTGAAGCCCTGCCCTCTATCGCTTCTGTCAGTGTCTTAACTTTGTTGACAGCGGTGGATGGTGCCAGTCATGGGACCAAGCTCGTCGCGCGTGGGGGTGAAGTTGAGGAAGTCATACCAGCGACTAGTCCTGTGGGGACCAAAGTTTGTGTGGAGGACCTCTTTTTCAACACGCCTGCTCGTCTCAAGTATATGAAGAGCCAGCAAGCGGAGCTGTCTCATATCATTGATATTGTCAACCGTCTGGGCTTGGCCCATCCTGAAATTTCGTTTAGTTTAATCAGTGATGGCAAGGAGATGACGCGGACAGCTGGGACTGGTCAATTGCGCCAAGCTATCGCAGGGATTTACGGTTTGGCGAGTGCCAAGAAGATGATTGAAATTGAGAATTCTGACCTAGATTTCGAAATTTCAGGTTTTGTGTCCTTGCCTGAGTTAACTCGGGCCAATCGCAATTATATCAGCCTCTTCATCAATGGCCGTTATATAAAGAATTTCCTGCTCAATCGTGCAATTCTAGACGGCTATGGTAGTAAGCTTATGGTAGGCCGTTTTCCACTGGCTGTCATTCACATTCATATCGACCCTTATCTAGCGGATGTCAATGTGCACCCAACCAAGCAAGAAGTGCGGATTTCCAAGGAAAAGGAACTGATGACCCTGGTTTCAGAAGCTATTGCAAACAGTCTCAAGGAACAAACCCTGATACCAGATGCCTTGGAAAATCTTGCCAAATCGACCGTCCGCAATCGTGAGAAGGTGGAGCAAACTATTCTCCCACTCAAAGAAAATACTCTCTACTATGAGAAAACTGATTCGTCAAGATTTAGTCAAGCTGAGGTAGCTGATTATCAGGTGAATCTGACTGAAGAGAAACAGGATTTAACCCTGTTTGCCAAGGAAACTTTGGAGCAGCTGACTAAGCCTAGCAAACTCCATTTTGCGGAGAGAAGGCCTGCTAATTATGACCAACTAGACCATCCAGAGCTAGATTTAGCCAGTCTTGATAAGGCTTATGACAAGCTGGAGCGAGAAGAATCTTCAAGCTTCCCAGAGTTGGAATTTTTCGGGCAAATGCATGGAACCTATCTCTTTGCCCAGGGGAGAGATGGGCTTTACATCATAGACCAGCATGCGGCTCAGGAACGGGTTAAGTACGAGGAGTACCGTGAAAGTATTGGCAATGTTGACCAGAGCCAGCAGCAACTCCTAGTGCCCTATATTTTTGAATTTCCCGCAGATGATGCCCTTCGTCTCAAGGAAAGAATGGCACTGTTGGAGGAAGTTGGGGTCTTTCTAGCAGAGTACGGAGAAAATCAATTTATCTTACGTGAACATCCTATTTGGATGGCAGAGGAAGAGATTGAGTCAGGCATCTATGAAATGTGTGACATGCTCCTTTTGACCAAGGAAGTTTCTATCAAGAAATATCGAGCAGAGCTGGCTATCATGATGTCCTGCAAACGGTCTATCAAGGCCAATCATCGTATCGATGACCATTCGGCTAGACAACTCCTCTATCAACTTTCTCAGTGTGACAATCCCTATAACTGTCCCCATGGACGTCCTGTTTTGGTGCATTTTACCAAGTCAGATATGGAAAAGATGTTCCGACGTATTCAGGAAAATCACACCAGTCTCCGTGAGTTGGGGAAATATTAAACTAAAAGGAAAACTATGTACGAATATTTAAAAGGAATCATTACCAAAATCACTGCTAAATACATTGTTCTTGAAGTCAACGGTATCGGCTATATCTTGCATGTGGCCAATCCTTATGCCTACTCAGGACAGGTTAATCAGGAGGCTCAGATTTATGTGCATCAGGTTGTGCGTGAGGACGCCCATCTGCTTTATGGTTTTCGCTCAGAAGACGAGAAGAAGCTCTTTCTCAGTCTGATTTCGGTGTCTGGGATTGGGCCTGTATCAGCTCTTGCTATTATTGCTGCTGATGACAATGCTGGCTTGGTTCAAGCCATTGAAACCAAGAACATCACCTACTTGACTAAGTTTCCTAAAATTGGTAAGAAAACAGCCCAGCAGATGGTGCTGGACTTGGAAGGCAAGGTAGTAGTTTCAGGAGATGACCTTCCTGCCAAGGTAGCAGTGCAAGCTAGCGCTGAAAACCAAGAACTGGAAGAAGCTATGGAAGCCATGTTGGCACTGGGCTACAAGGCAACCGAACTCAAGAAAATCAAGAAATTCTTTGAAGGAACGACAGATACAGCTGAGAACTATATCAAGTCGGCCCTTAAAATGTTGGTCAAATAGGAGTAGAGCATGACAAAACGTTGTTCGTGGGTCAAGATGACCAATCCTCTCTACATCGCTTATCATGATGAGGAGTGGGGCCAGCCCCTCCATGATGACCAAGCATTGTTTGAGTTGTTGTGTATGGAAACCTATCAGGCAGGCCTGTCTTGGGAAACGGTACTAAACAAACGCCAGGCTTTCCGAGAAGCCTTTCATGGCTATCATATTCGAGCAGTCGCAGAGATGACCGATACCGAATTGGAATCCTTGCTGGATAATCCAACTATCATCCGAAATAGAGCCAAGATTTTTGCTACACGCGCTAACGCCCAATCCTTTCTACGGCTACAGGAAGACTATGTCTCTTTTGATGTCTATCTTTGGTCTTTTGTTGAGGGGAAAACGATCGTTAACGATGTTCCCGATTACCGCCAAGCCCCAGCTAAAACACCTCTGTCTGAGGAGTTAGCCAAAGATCTCAAAAAACGAGGCTTCAAGTTCACAGGCCCAGTCGCCGTCTTGTCTTTTCTACAGGCTGCAGGGCTAGTTGATGATCACGAGAATGATTGTGAGTGGAAAAGCAGGAATTAGTGAGTATAGGTAATTAGAATATCTGAGAATATATAAAAAGCTGAGAAACTTTTCCCAGCTTTTTATATATACTATTAGATTTGTTAGAGTGAAGTCAAAAAAGTGATTCCACCTAAAATAACACCGGCTGAATTTGGAATGATTAGTATCCAATCCTTCTTAGGTTCTTTTGTCCATCCATAAATAACCCAGATTAAGCAAGATATAGCAGCTGATAAAGGTTGAAATGGTTGAGCTTTATTTCCCTGTAAATTAGCGATAATTTGAGGTATGTAGGCAATAAATACTATAATTCCAATAAAGGCACCAATAGAACCTACGATTCGATTAATTTTTTGTTTTGTCATATACACCTCCTTCAAAAGGATATCATAGAAATTAGCGAAATGCAATAAATTCAGATACAAATTGTAACGAAAACCAATACAAAAGCACAAAAATAGAGAAACTATTTATTTTTTGTTATAGTCAAAGCGAATGACTTGCTCTTTTGCATCTACGTGGGCGTGGACTCCGAAGGGAATAATGGCTCTTGGAGTTGCGTGGCCGACATTGAGATTATAGACAATCGGGATATTGCTGCCAATGATATCCAATAGTGCCTCTTTATAGTCGTCATAGAAAGTTTCATCCATAGGTTTTCCGACCAGGAGTCCACTGATGCCCTCGAATATGCCAGTGTCTTTTAAAGTTCGCAACATCTTTTTGAAGTCTTCTGGCTCAGGCTTTTCTTCGCTTGTTTCTAGCAAGAGGATCTTTCCTTCCCAGTCTGACAAGTCAGGGAAAAGTTTGTATTCTTGGCAGAGCTCCGTGCTATCTGCGTATCGAGAGTTGTCAAAGATATCGTAGAGGGATTCGAGGCAACCACCGAGGATTTTTCCCTCGAACTGGGCATTTCCTTGCAACAACTCAAAACCGGTATTTGTATGACTGACACGAGGTGTCCCCAGAGCCTTGGGACTGAAGTCAGTCCTTTCATCATACCAAACGTCACTAGAGCGGATTTCTGAGATTCTTCCCGTCTCAATCAATTCTTTAAAGTAGTGAAGGCTATAGGTTAGCATTTCTTTTTCTAATTCACAAATGTCTGCTAAGAAGGATTGACCATAAAAAGTCTTGATTCCTAGTTTATGCAACATGAGATGGTTCATGGTTGTATCCGAGAAGCCAAGAAAAATTTTTTGTTTGATAACCTTTTGTAGTTGGTCATTTTCAAAAAGATAAGGTAGTAGGCGATAGGTATCATCTCCACCGATGGCACATAGGATCATATCGATGCTATCATCAGAAAAGGCATGAATCAAATCCTCTGCACGAGCTTCAGGATGGTCCTTGATAAAGTCTAATCCTTTTAGCGAATGGGGCAAAAAGATAGGATTGAGTCCCAGATCCTTGAGACGTTGGACACCCAAGTCCACTTCGTGTTTGACAAAGTCCTCTCCGATAATGCCACTAGATAAACTAACAACACCAATAGTAGAAACCATATTTCTTCCTCCTAGAAATTGATTGAGCCTATTTTATCATAAAAGATGGGAGAAAACTATAGGGAAAAGGGTAGAGGGAAGCTTGTAGGCAAGCAAGTGAAAAAGCAACCGCACCTGCAGTTGCTTTTATGATTCTTCTTAATAGCGTGTTGGTCCTGCACTTGCGCTACGGATATTCAAGCGTTTCTTGAGATAGAAGCGAAGAGCTAGGAGGGCTGCTCCGATAATAGCCAGTGGCAATGGAGCAAGTACTGGGTTAAGGCTAGCTGGTAGGAAGCTTGTTGCAAAGAAGACAAGCAGCCAAAGGAACATAGAAGCTAGGATAACCAGTACAGATTTCCAGAAAGGTGGACGTTGGCTGCGGTCCATATCTGGTCCATAGTATTGGTAAACAAAGTAGTACATCAAGTAGAAGGCAAATCCACCAACAAGTCCAACTAATAGGAGAGTGACAAATCCATAGCCGAAAGCTTGATCTGCCGCAAAGAAGGTTGTGAGGGCGCTGACAAGGGCAAAGAGGCTAGTGATGAAAAGAGCTGAGTCCATAATCATGAGTTTCGGATCATCATTTTCTTTTGGATGCTCTTTTTCATATTGCTCCTTAACAGTGAAGCTGTGCGCCCAGTGGGTCGGTGCGCCGTAGAGGGAACGAGCAGTCGTACCCTTGGCTTGCTCTTCAAGGATTTGGGGAATAACTTCCTCAAAAATAGCCTTGATTTCAGCGTCTGTTTTCCCATCTTTGATGAATTGTTGGGTAGCGATGTGGACAAACTCTTGGTTTTTCTTGGTTAATTTTTGTAGATCAATCTGAGACATAGGAACTCCTCTTAGAACCATTTTTTATGGATGAGATAGAGAGTGAGCGAGACACTCATAGCAAAAGCGATAAAGACGATTAACCAGAAGGCATTCGGCTCGCCGTTTAGGGGGATTTCATTATCCTTAAAGTTCATCCCGTAGGCAGAAAAGACCATGGTTGGGATGGACATGACGATGGTCACAAGGGCCAAGGTTTTCATGATGTTGTTCTGGTTGTTGGAAATGATAGAGGCGAAGGTCTCTGTCATAGAATGCAAGACGTTTCCATAAATGTCTGCCATCTCGATGGCCTGTTGGGTTTCAATCAGGGTATCTTCAAGCAGGTCTTCGTCCTCAAGGTATTTCTTGATATTGCTGGTTGAGCTGGTCAATTTCTTAATCACACGCTCATTTGTTTTGAGGGAAGCCTTGAAATAGACGATAGTTTTTTCCAATTCCATGAGCTCAATCAATTCTTCATTACGAGTTGATTGATGCAGTTGACTTTCGATTTGTTCACTCTTACGGTCAATCGAACGAAGGGCTGTTAGGTAAAGCTCTGCATTGCGATAGAGAATCTGGAAGATGAAACGCGAACGCATGAAGGTATAGAAATTACGCAAACGACGGTTGATAAAGACATCAAGGACTGGTAATGGTTCCAAACACGTAGTGATAATGGTTTCCTCGGTGATGATAATACCAAGAGGGATGGTTACGTAGTAGGTGCGGTTATTTCTTTCCTCTGTGACCGGCACGTCAACGATAATCAGGGTATACTCGTCTTCAATGGTAATACGAGACATTTCTTCCGCATCGAGCGGTGCTCGAAGGTCGGCAATATCGATATCGAAGGCGTTGGCGATTTCGAGTGATTCATTTTGAGTTGGATTGACGAGATTGATCCAAGTACCCGGTTCAAGTGTATCGATCTCTTTAAATTCAGTTGTTGTAGAGAGAAAAACTTGTTTCATATCCCTTATCCTTTCTCATTTTTCAGATTTTTTCACACCGTACTATTATACTACAAATTAAGTCTTTTGGGTAATAGAATCTCACTTTTTTTGGTATAATGGTAAGCAATAATGGACTAGAAAGAACAAAAATGCAAGATAAAATTGTCATTCATGGGGCGCGTGCCCATAATTTAAAAAATATTGATGTGGAGATTCCGCGAGACAAGTTGGTTGTTGTGACCGGTTTGTCAGGTTCAGGGAAATCCAGTCTGGCCTTTGATACCCTCTATGCGGAGGGGCAACGTCGCTATGTGGAGAGTTTGTCAGCCTATGCTCGTCAGTTCTTGGGGAATATGGAGAAGCCTGATGTAGATGCTATTGATGGTCTCAGCCCAGCTATTTCTATCGACCAGAAAACGACTAGTAAAAACCCTCGCTCGACGGTGGGAACAACGACTGAAATCAATGACTATCTGCGTCTCCTCTACGCACGTGTGGGGACGCCTTACTGTATCAACGGGCATGGAGCTATCAAGGCCTCTTCAGTGGAGCAAATCGTGGATAAGGTTTTAGAATTGCCTGAACGCCAGCGCTTGCAGATCTTGGCCCCTGTCATCCGCAAGAAAAAAGGCCAACATAAGAGTGTTATCGAGAAGGTTCAGAAAGATGGGTATGTCCGTGTCCGTGTGGATGGGGAAGTCTATGATGTGACCGAAGTGCCAGAGTTATCTAAGAGCAAGCAACACAATATTGATGTCGTGGTTGATCGTATTGTTATCAAGGAGGGCATTCGTAGTCGTCTCTTTGATTCTATTGAGGCTGCCCTTCGTATCGCAGAAGGCTATGTCATTATCGACACCATGGACGATTCTGAGTTGCTCTTCTCTGAGCATTATGCCTGTCCAGTTTGTGGCTTTACTGTTCCAGAGTTAGAGCCGCGTCTCTTCTCCTTCAATGCTCCTTTTGGTTCTTGTAGTGAGTGTGATGGCTTGGGCATCAAGCTGGAGGTGGATACTGATTTGGTAGTGCCAGATGCCAGCAAAACCTTACGTGAGGGAGCCTTGGCTCCGTGGAATCCTATCTCATCCAACTACTATCCAAACATGCTAGAGCAGGCTATGACAGCCTTTGGAGTGGATATGGATAAGCCTTTTGAGGACTTGTCAGAAGAAGATAAGAACTTGATTCTCTACGGCTCAGATGGTAAGGAATTCCATTTCCACTATGAGAATGAATTTGGTGGCGTGCGCGATATCGATATTCCTTTTGAGGGAGTTGTTAATAATATCAAACGTCGCTACCATGAAACTAATAGTGACTACACTCGCACCCAGATGCGCCTTTACATGAATGAGCTGACCTGCGGAACCTGTCATGGTTACCGTCTCAATGACCAGGCCTTGTCTGTCCGTGTTGGTGGTGCGCAAGGACCACATATCGGAGAAATTTCAGACCTGTCTATCGCAGACCACTTGGAGTTAGTGAGCCGGTTAACCTTGTCTGAAAATGAAACTATTATTGCTCGTCCCATTCTCAAGGAAATCAAGGACCGTTTGACCTTCCTTAATAACGTGGGTCTTAACTATCTGACTCTGTCTCGTTCGGCAGGAACCCTTTCAGGTGGGGAAAGTCAGCGTATTCGTTTGGCAACCCAGATTGGTTCTAACCTATCAGGCGTCCTCTATATCTTAGACGAGCCATCGATTGGGCTCCACCAAAGGGACAATGATCGTTTGATCGCCAGTCTCAAAAAGATGCGCGACTTGGGCAATACTCTCATCGTGGTAGAACACGATGAAGATACCATGCGTGAGGCTGATTATCTGATTGACGTTGGTCCTGGTGCAGGTGTTTTTGGTGGGGAGATTGTTGCTGCAGGTACGCCCAAACAGGTGGCTCGTAACAGTAAGTCTATCACAGGCCAGTATTTGTCAGGCAAACGTGCGATTCCAGTACCAGAAGAGCGACGTGTCGGAAATGGTCGTTTTATCGAAGTGACAGGAGCGCGAGAGAACAACCTGCAAAATGTTACTGCTCGCTTCCCACTAGGAAAATTTATCGCAGTGACAGGTGTGTCGGGCTCAGGGAAATCAACCTTAATCAACAGCATCCTCAAAAAAGCTATTGCCCAGAAGCTCAACCGTAATTCAGACAAACCTGGTAAATTTAAGACTATTACAGGGATTGAGCATGTTGATCGTTTGATTGACATTGACCAGAGCCCTATAGGACGAACGCCAAGGTCTAACCCTGCTACCTATACGGGAGTTTTTGACGATATACGTGACCTCTTTGCTCAGACTAATGAAGCCAAGATTCGAGGCTACAAGAAGGGGCGTTTCAGTTTCAATGTCAAGGGTGGTCGCTGTGAAGCCTGCTCAGGTGACGGGATCATCAAGATTGAGATGCACTTCTTGCCAGATGTTTATGTGGCTTGTGAGGTCTGCCACGGAACCCGCTACAACAGTGAAACCCTAGAAGTTCACTACAAGGAAAAAAATATTTCACAGGTCTTGGACATGACGGTCAACGATGCGGTGGAATTCTTCCAACATATTCCGAAAATTCAACGTAAACTTCAGACTATCAAGGATGTGGGACTGGGCTATGTGACGCTAGGTCAACCAGCTACCACTCTTTCTGGGGGAGAAGCCCAGCGTATGAAGCTGGCTAGCGAACTCCACAAACGCTCGACAGGCAAGTCATTCTATATTCTGGATGAACCGACGACAGGGCTTCATACTGAGGATATCGCTCGCTTGCTCAAGGTTTTAGCTCGCTTTGTTGACGATGGCAATACAGTCCTTGTCATTGAGCACAATCTAGACGTTATCAAGACAGCAGACCATATCATCGACTTGGGACCAGAGGGCGGTGTCGGCGGTGGAACTATCATCGCAACAGGAACTCCAGAAGAAGTAGCGGCCAATGAAGCCAGCTACACAGGACATTATTTGAAAGGAAAGTTACATCATGAATAAACGCGTACAAGCATTTCTAACTAAAATGCAAGAAAAAGAACTGGATGGCATTATCATCAACAATCTTAAAAACGTCTATTACTTGACTGGTTTTTGGGGTTCAAATGGAACAGTATTCATCAGCCGTGACCGTCAGGTCTTGGTGACAGACTCTCGCTATATCATTGCAGCTAAGCAAGAAACCAGTGGGTTTGAGATTGTGGCTGACCGTGATGAATTGGCTGTCATTGCAGGCATTGTTAAGGACATGGGCTTGTCTCGAATCGGTTTTGAAGATGAGATTTCAGTTTCTTATTATCACCGTATGCAGGCAACCTTTGAAGGAATTGACTTGCTTCCACAAACTCAGTTTGTCGAAGGTCTTCGAATGATTAAGGATGAAGCGGAGATTGCAGCTATTCGCAAGGCTTGTTCTATCTCAGACCAAGCTTTCCGCGACGCGCTTGACTTTATTAAGCCAGGAAAGACTGAGATTGAGATTGCCAACTTCCTTGATTTCCGCATGCGTGAGTTGGGAGCATCTGGCTTATCTTTTGACACTATCTTAGCTAGCGGAATCAACTCTTCTAAGCCCCATGCCCATCCAATGCACAAACCAGTGGAGCTGGGAGAAGCCATTACCATGGATTTCGGATGTCTTTATGACCACTATGTCAGTGATATGACACGGACTATCTATCTGGGGCATGTCAGCGACGAGCAGGCAGAGATTTACAATACGGTTTTGAAAGCCAACCAAGCCTTGATTGACCAGGCTAAGGCAGGATTAGGTTTCCGAGACTTTGACAAAATTCCTCGTGATATTATCATCGAGGCTGGCTATGGCGACTACTTTACCCACGGCATTGGCCACGGTATTGGGCTGGATATTCATGAGGAACCATACTTTAGCCAAACTTCTACAGAAACTATTAAGGCAGGTATGACCTTGACCGATGAGCCAGGTATCTATATCGAAGGCAAATATGGCGTTCGTATCGAGGATGATATCCTGATTACAGAGACAGGTTGTGAATTGTTGACCCTAGCTCCAAAAGAGTTGATAGTTATCTAAGAGTTAAACAACTCAAATGATTGACTTTTAAATTTTAAAGGTTTATACTGAAAAACGAAAACGGTAGGTGAGGCTACCATAGGGATACGGATGACTACCGCAAAGCAGTGGAGACACTACTCGTTGGTCAACAGTCCTGGTCGCGAAGGCCAAGACTAAGCTCATTACATTGCCCTATGGAGTTAAAGCTTGAACGAAAAACAGATAATTAGTTTTTTAATCCTGCCATTTTATGGTGGGATTTTCTACTGTTTAAATCAAAGAAAGGAGATAGACGATGCAAATTGACGATCATCCGGAACCGCACATACACAGCCAATCGCTGATTTGTGTCGTTCTGCCCTTATAAAGTGATTGGTCTCTGTGTATGAAACACATCATTCATACAGATAGGAGAAACCAATGAAAACTACAAAAGAAAGATTAGCAACAGCTATTCATACATCTTTAAACGAAACTCTCTCTTTTTATAAGACAAGTCTAACAGGCTTGACTGAGGAGCAGGTGGAGAAAAATCGTGACCTATATGGCGAAAATACCATCACAAAGGGTCAAGAAGACAGTATCCTCAAAAAGATTTACGAATCCATTATCAATCCTTTTACAATCATCTTACTGGTCATCGCCGTGATTTCCTTGGTGACCAATGTCTGGTTGGCAAAACCAGGTCAAGAAGATCCGACGACTTCTATTATCATCGTTGTCCTAGTCCTCATTTCTGGTGGCATACGCTTTGTCCAAGAACTCCGTAGTGATAAGGCTGCGACCAATCTATCAAAAATGATTGTCAACACAGCGACTGTCATTCGTCAAGGAGAAATCCAAGAAGTACCTATCGATGATTTGGTAGTGGGTGACGTGGTTAAATTAAGCGCTGGAGACATGATTCCAGCAGATCTTCTTTTATTTGAGTCGCGTGATTTCTTTGTACAACAGTCGGGCTTGACAGGTGAAAGTGAATCGGTTGAAAAATTGGCCTTGACCAAGGCAACAGTTCAACAATCTGATAGTCTGCTAGAAGCAGAAGCGCTCGCCTTTATGGGAACCAATGTCTTGTCTGGTAGTGCCAAGGCTGTGGTTTTAGCAGTTGGTGATGATACCATGATGGGGGCCATTGAGCAGACTTTGAACACCTATGACGAGCCTACTTCGTTTGAGCGGGAGATGAATAGTATTTCGTGGCTCTTGATTCGTTTGATGCTGGTCATGGTGCCCATCGTTTTCTTGTCCAATGGTTTAACAGATGGAGATTGGTTAGAAGCTGGCGTATTTGCTTTGAGTGTTGGTGTTGGATTGACACCTGAGATGCTTCCTATGATTATCACGGCCAGTCTAGCAAAAGGCTCCATTATCATGGCCAAGGAAAAAGTGGTTATCAAGAAACTCAATGCCATACAGGATTTAGGGGCGATTGATATCTTGTGTACGGATAAAACCGGAACCCTCACTCAAGACGAAATTGTTCTTGAATATCCTTTGGATATACATGGAGATTTGGATTTGACCGTCTTGAGACGAGCTTATCTCAATTCTTATTTTCAAACGGGCTTGAAAAATTTGATGGACAGAGCCATCATCAAACGGACTGAAAAGGAAGCAAAAGAACACACCCTCTTGCAAAATCTGGCTCAAACTTTTCAAAAAATAGATGAGCTTCCCTTTGATTTTGAACGTAGACGGATGAGTGTTATCGTTAAGGATGAACACGAAGTTGTTAGTTTGGTAACCAAGGGTGCCCTAGAGGAAATGTTGACGATTTCCAGTCATGCGGAATACCAAGGAGTGATTACTCCCTTGACAGATGCTATTAGAGAAGAAATTTTAGCAGAAGTCAGACAACTCAATCAACAAGGTTTGCGTGTCTTGGGAGTAGCCTATAAGTCAGGTTTGAGGGAAGGACATGCCTATACAGTTGATGATGAAGGGGATATGATTCTAACTGGTTATTTAGCTTTCCTAGATCCTCCTAAACCATCTGCAGCACCAGCAATTAAGGCACTGTTAGAACATGGGGTTCAAACAAAGATTCTGACGGGAGACAATGAAAAAGTTACCCAAGCAGTTTGTGAAAAGGTTGGATTAGATATTAATCAGATGCTGTTAGGGTCTGAAATTGACCAGATGAGTGATCAAGAATTGGCTCAAGCCGTAGAGGAGGTAACAGTCTTTGCCAAACTTTCTCCTGACCAAAAAGCAAGGATTATTTTGCAATTTAAGGCTAACGGTCATGCTGTCGGCTATATGGGAGATGGGATCAATGATGCTCCTTCTATGAAAGTTGCAGATGTGGGGATTTCTGTTGATACAGCAGTAGATATTGCCAAAGAAACAGCTGATGTTATCCTACTTGATAAGGATCTAATGGTGCTTGAAAAAGGACTTGTTGAAGGTCGTAAGGTCTATGCCAATATGACCAAATATATCAAAATGACAGTGAGTTCTAATTTTGGGAATATCTTATCCCTATTGGTCTCTGGAATCTTTTTGCCATTTTTACCAATGGCACCAGTCCATTTGATTATCCTAAATCTAGTCTATGATTTGTCTTGTATTGCCTTGCCTTTTGATAAGGTGGATAAAGATTTTTTGAGAAATCCGCATACTTGGGAAGCTAAGTCCATCACACGTTTCATGGTTTGGATGGGGCCTATATCTTCTGCCTTTGATATTTTGACCTTTATTTTGCTCTATTTTATCATTGTACCCATGACGACAGGTCAAGCCTATGTCCATGGAGCGGAGTCTGCCGTAGGATTTATTGTCTTGTTTCAGACAGGTTGGTTTATTGAGTCCATGTGGTCACAGACCATGGTTATCCATATGCTGCGTTCAGCTAAAATTCCCTTTTTACAAAGTCGTCCAGCTTGGCTAGTCCTTGTGACAACCTTATTGGCTGCAGCCTTTGTGACCTTCCTTCCCTACAGTCCACTATCTAGCCTTCTCCATCTAACTCCTTTAAAACCGATTTATTTCATCTTCTTACTTTTCATCATTATTTTGTATATGATTAGCGTGACAATTGTGAAAAAAATCTATATCAAGAAATATCAAGAATGGCTGTAAATTTCATTTTGTCAAGAAAAAAGTACGAAAATGACGAAAAAAGTCAAAAAAATTTAAAAATAGGTCGCAAGTCGGATGTTTTTTATGGTATAATAGACTAAACTGATAGTAACATGTAGCGAAAGGGGTAGGTACATGATTAAAATTTATACAGTCTCAAGTTGTACTAGCTGTAAAAAAGCAAAAACCTGGCTCAATGCCCACCAGTTAAGTTATAAAGAACAAAACCTTGGTAAAGAAGGAATTACGAGAGAAGAATTACTGGATATTCTAACCAAAACAGATAACGGAATAGCCAGCATCGTTTCGTCTAAAAATCGCTATGCCAAAGCCCTTGGAGTGGATATTGAAGATTTGAGCGTCAATGAAGTTCTCAATCTGATTATGGAAACACCGAGAATTTTAAAGAGCCCAATTCTTGTAGATGAAAAACGCCTGCAAGTTGGCTATAAGGAAGACGATATTCGTGCCTTCCTACCACGCTCTGTCCGTAATGTAGAAAATGCAGAAGCACGTTTGCGTGCAGCTCTATAAACATCAAGGCTGGGAGCAACTCCCAGTCTTATTTTAATTTCAAAAAGAAAGAAGAAAGAAATGAAAAAAATAGTTCTTGTTAGTCTAGCTTTCCTTTTTGTCCTAGTTGGTTGCGGACAGAAAAAAGAAACTGGAACAGCTACAAAAACAGAAAAGGATACGCTTCAGTCGGCATTGCCAGTTATTGAAAATGCTGAGAAGAATACAGTTGTGACCAAGACTTTGGTCTTGCCCAAGTCAGATGATGGTAGCCAGCAAACCCAAACCATTACATACAAGGACAAAACTTTTTTGAGCTTAACGATTCAACAAAAACGTCCAGTTTCTGATGAGTTGAAGACTTATATCGACCAACATGGAGTGGAAGAAACTCAAAAAGCTCTTCTCGAGGCGGAGGAGAAGGATGAGTCTATCATAGAAGCTCGCAAATTAGCAGGATTTAAGCTTGAAACCAAACTATTGAGTGCAACAGAACTTCAAACAACAACTAGTTTTGATTTTCAAGTTTTGGATGTCAAGAAGGCTTCTCAGTTAGAATATTTGAAGAACATTGGTTTAGAAAATCTCTTGAAGAATGAACCAAGCAAATATATTTCAGACAGATTGGCAAATGGCGCGACAGAACAATAGAAAATCCAAATAAATAGACTGCCTGATTTGTAGAACGTAAGGAATTATGCTATAATAGTAATATTCTAAGGAAAGAGGGTGTTAGAATGGGATTTACTGAAGAAACAGTACGTTTTAAATTGGACGATTCCAATAAAAAAGAAATTAGCGAAACTTTGACTGATGTTTATGCTTCGTTGAACGATAAGGGCTACAACCCAATTAACCAAATCGTAGGTTACGTATTGAGTGGAGACCCTGCCTACGTTCCTCGTTATAATAATGCACGAAATCAAATCCGTAAGTATGAGCGTGATGAAATCGTTGAGGAATTGGTCCGCTACTACCTTAAAGGACAAGGAGTCGATCTATAACCTATGAGAATTATGGGATTGGACGTCGGTTCAAAAACGGTAGGGGTGGCTATTAGCGATCCGCTCGGTTTTACGGCTCAAGGACTTGAAATCATCCAAATCAATGAGGAACAAGGCCAATTTGGTTTTGACCGAGTTAAGGAGTTGGTTGAAGCTTACAAGGTGGAACGATTTGTAGTGGGCTTGCCTAAAAACATGAACAATACAAGCGGACCGCGCGTGGAAGCTAGTCAAGCCTACGGAGCAAAGCTAGAAGAGCTTTTTGGTTTGCCAGTAGACTATCAAGATGAACGCTTGACAACAGTTGCCGCTGAGCGCATGTTGATTGAACAAGCAGATATTAGTCGTAACAAGCGCAAGAAAGTCATTGATAAATTAGCAGCTCAGCTGATTTTACAAAATTATTTAGATAGAAAATTTTAATACAAAGGAGAGGCTATGTCACACGATCATAACCACGACCACGAAGAACGTGAACTAATCACACTAGTAGATGAACAAGGAAACGAAACCTTGTTTGAAATCCTTTTGACGATTGATGGAAAAGAAGAATTTGGTAAAAACTATGTTCTTCTAGTACCAGTTAATGCAGAAGAAGACGAAGACGGACAAGTTGAAATCCAAGCTTACTCATTCATCGAAAACGAAGATGGAACAGAAGGTGAATTGCAACCAATCCCAGAAGACTCAGAAGACGAATGGAACATGATTGAAGAAGTCTTCAATAGTTTTATGGAGGAGTAAAAACGTCCGGGGGACGTTTTTAGCCCTGCTTTTAGAAAAAAGAAAGAGCAGGCAGTCTGGGAGACTGTATCACCCCAACTCCTAGAAATTGGGAAGAGTTGGAACGTCCAGTGGACGTGTTTAGCCTGACGCTAAAAATAAAAACCGTCAGTAAGTTCGGGGGATGTTTTACCCCACGTTAACTTCATAGTAGCTAGTTATTAGCTAACCAGGTGAGAGGTCGGGACGAAAATCCTGGCCTCGTTTTTGTTAGTTATGAGACTTTATTGAGGCAGTTGATTGAACCTGTAATTAAGGAGATGTATATGTTTGAAGTAGAAGAATGGCTCCATAGTCGGATTGGTTTGAATTTTCGATCAGGTTTGAGCCGAATGCAGCAAGCGGTGGATTTGTTAGGAAATCCCGAGATGTCTTACCCTATTATCCACGTCACTGGGACTAATGGGAAAGGTTCTACCATTGCTTTTATGAGGGAGTTATTTATGGGGCATGGCAAAAAAGTTGCGACCTTTACCTCCCCTCATATCGTCTCCATCAATGACCGAATCTGCATTAATGGAGAACCTATAGCAGACTCAGACTTTATCCGTTTAGCTGAGCAGGTCAAGGAGATGGAAAAAACACTTCTGCAAACTCATGACCAGTTGTCCTTTTTTGAATTGCTGACCTTGATTGCTTTTCTTTATTTTAGAGAGCAAGAGGTGGATTTGGTTTTATTAGAAGTGGGAATTGGTGGCTTACTTGACACAACCAATGTGGTAATTGGAGAGATTGCTGTCATCACCTCCATCGGACTTGACCATCAGGAGACTCTGGGTGACAGTATAGCAGCAATTGCAGAGCAGAAAGCTGGTATTTTTAAGGCTGGTAAAAAGGCAGTGATTGCTAAGTTGCCTTCAGAAGCTAGGCTTGTTTGTCAGAAAAAAACAGACTCTTTAGCTGTTGACCTTTATCAGGCAGGTCAGGATTTTTCAATGCTGAATGGGGATTTTTCAAGCTCTTTGGCTTACCTTTCACAGTTGAAAATAGGTTTGGAAGGAGCTTATCAGCAGGAAAATGCGGCCTTGGCGTTGCAAACGTTTCTTCTTTTTATGGGAGAAAGAAAGGAAGCTGTTGATGAACAGGTTGTAAGACAGGCTTTGGAGAAGACCCATTGGGCTGGGCGTTTGGAGCGTATTCGTCCTCAGATTTACTTGGACGGTGCTCATAACCTTCCTGCCTTGGCTCGCTTGGTTGAGTTTATTAAAGAAAAAGAGCAGGAAGGTTATCGTCCTCAAATCCTATTTGGAGCCTTGAAACGGAAGGATTATCAAGGGATGTTGGCTTATCTGACTGAAAAATTGTCTCAGGTGGAACTCAAGGTGACCGGCTTTGACTATCAAGGTTCTTTGGATGAAACAGATGTAACAGGTTACGATATAGTTCCTTCTTACCGAGAATTTATTAGCAATTTTGAAGCAAGAGCAGGTGCCCAGGATTTGTTGTTCGTTACAGGGTCTCTCTATTTTATCTCAGAAGTACGGGGCTACTTGCTGACCCATGAGCAGATGAATTGACCTCCTTTTTTGAACTTGTTATACTAGGGAAACTACTAGTTAGAGGGAAAAAATTCTGTAAATTGGTAGCAGAAAGGAAATTTATCATGAAATTAAAAAGATTCACACTTTCTCTTGCTTCTCTAGCAAGTCTTAGTCTTTTAGTAGCTTGTTCACAAAGAGCACAACAAGTTCAACAACCAGCAACTCACTCGCAAACACAACAAACTCAGCAATCACAATCTGCTGCTTCATCTTCTACAGAAAATAGCAGCCAGGCAGCAACAAGTTCTTCACAAAATGCTCCTGAGGCTCAACCAACTGATATTGATGGAACCTATACCGGTCAGGACGAGGGAGACCGTATCACTTTAGTGGTAACTGGTACAACGGGCACCTGGACACAGGTAGAAACTGACGGAGATCAAGAAATCAAGCAGGTTAGCTTCGATGCCGCTAATCAACGTATGATTATTGGGGATGATGTCAAGATTTATGCAATCAATGGAAATCAGATGATTATCGACGATATGGATAGAGAAGCGTCTGATCGCATTGTTTTATCAAAATAGACTAGAAGGAGACTGGTTTTGTCAGTCTCTTTTGTTTTTACGCAGAAAAATGATTATAAATACTTGCCTTCTACCGAATACCTGAGTTATACTAGTATCAATTACCTGTTTTTAGCATTCATACTCTTCGAAAATCTCTTCAAACCACGTCAGCTTCCATCTGCAACCTCAAAACAGTGTTTTGAGCAACCTGCGGCTAGCTTCCTAGTTTGCTCTTTGCTTTTCATTGAGTATCAAAATATCAAGGAGGGGATATGAAATATAGAAAATTTCAATTATTAATGTCCAAGTATGGCTTTAGTCTTTCGATTATGCTGCTTGAACTTTCTCTTGTTTTTGGTCTCTTTCTTTACTTAGGGCGTATGGCTCCTATTCTATGGGTTATTCTCTTAATCTTTATGAGTATGGCGACTATTGTCGCAATTGTCAATCGTTCAATGACACCTGATAGTAAAGTAATGTGGTTAGTGGTAACTTTTGTTCCTGTCATCGGACCCTTGCTCTATCTGATGTTTGGTGAAAGGCGATTGTCCAAAAAAGAAATCAAGCAGTTGGACAAACTTGGTTCTATGCATTTTCGGGAGGATAACAGTAAAGCTCTCCGCCAGAAATTGAAGGAAGATGATAAGGCGGCTTACGGAGTTATCAAATCTTTGCTAAGTATGGATAGCAATGCCGATGTCTATGATCGAACAGATTCACAATTCTTTTCTTCGGGTGAAAGCATGTGGCAACATATGTTGGAAGACCTCAAGAAAGCTGAGAAATTTATCTTTCTAGAGTACTATATTGTCGAAGAAGGTTTGATGTGGAATAGCATACTAGATATACTAGAGCAAAAGGCAGCTCAGGGTGTAGAGGTCAAGATGCTCTATGATGATATCGGCTGTATGGCGACTTTGCCTGGAGACTATACTATTCAACTTCGTAGTCGAGGAATTGAAGCCCATAAGTTTAACAAGGTGATTCCTCGTTTGACGGTGGCTTACAACAATCGGGACCATCGTAAAATCCTTGTCATAGATGGTCAGGTAGCCTATACAGGAGGCATTAACTTAGCCGATGAGTACATCAATCATATAGAACGCTTTGGCTATTGGAAGGACAGTGGGATTCGCTTAGATGGCCCTGGTGTCAAGGCTCTAACCCGTCTTTTTTTGATGACTTGGTACATCAATCGTGGGGAAATCAGCGATTTTGACCAGTATCACCTGGAAAATCAGCCTTGTTCTGGCCAAGGGCTCTGCATTCCTTACGGTAGTGGACCCAAGCCCATCTTCCGTACTCAAGTAGGGAAAAAAGTTTATCAAAGTTTGATTAATCAGGCTACTGATTCAGTCTATATCACAACACCCTATTTGATTATTGACTATGATTTAACTGAGAGTATTAAAAATGCAGCCATGAGGGGTGTTGATGTCCGCATCGTGACTCCTTTCATTCCGGATAAAAAATTAATCCAGCTCATAACAAGAGGAGCCTATCCGGATCTTTTGTCAGCAGGAGTCAGGATTTTTGAGTATAGTCCAGGCTTTATCCACAGTAAACAAATCCTAGTGGACAAGGACTTTGCTGCAGTTGGAACGATTAATTTAGATTATAGAAGTTTGCTTCATCACTATGAAGATGCAGTTTTGCTATATAAAACGGCATCAATCACAGAGATTCAAAAAGATTTTGAGGAGATTTTTTCAGTATCTCAAGAAATTTTCCCTCATACGATAAAAAATAGCTGGTATCAAAAATTGATTAAGGAAATTGCCCAGTTATTTGCCCCAATCTTATAAGAAATCTAGGACTTAGGACACAACCCAGTCCTATTTTTCTTGCCTTTTACGAATAGAAAGATAGAGGGGGAATGATGCTGACTCAGAAAGAATTGGATTATATCATGTCATTTAAACAGACGCATTTACACCGATTTCGGGAAATTGAAACCTTTGTGAAACTATGCAAAAAATCACTCAAACAGCCATCGCAAGCTGACAATTTTAGGTCTTTTTGATATACTAAGACAGATAAATTGAATAGGAGAAACGACATGGCTGTATATGGCAGAATCGAAGAAGTATCCGAAACGATACAGAGTAATGACATTGAAAATAGATTGGATAGGAACCTTGAATCTCATGTAGAAAAAGAAGAACAGGTAGCTTTCCCGTTTTTCAGACTCATCATTGGAAGTACGATTGCAACGTTTTTTTCTGTGGTGATACCTTTACTTTTAGATATGGTAAGTCCCTCTCAGGCGCAGGATTTGTATATAGGGTGGGCTTGGCATCAGGGAGGACAGCTCTACAGTAGCTATTATGCTAGTCACGGTCTTATTTATTACTTGCTACTTTACATCACCCAAGGAGGCATTCTTTTTGCCTTGGTAGAATGGCTAGCCCTCTTAGGAGGAGGTTATTTCCTCTTTTCTTCAACTGACTATCTGACGGGACAAAGGGAGCAAGCCAAGCAACTCTTAACCATATTTTATATTTTGGTATCCGGTCTCGGTTTTGGAGGAGGATATGCTACGATTTTAGCTTTGCCATTTCTGTTTGCAGGATTTTCGTTCATAGCAGCTTATCTATCAAATCCTAACCATGACAAGGGATTTCTACGTCTGGGGATTTTCTTGGCCCTATCATTTTTCATAGAGCCTCTTACAAGTCTTTTCTTTATTGCAGTAGTAACGATTGGTTTATTTGTCTTTAATGTTGGGCATGGCCGCCTTGCTCATGGAGTTTATCAGTTTTTTGCAGCAGCACTTGGCTTTTCTATCATCTTTTACCCAGTAGGATATTATGTTCTTGCTTCAGGTGGTTTTGGAGAGGCTCTAGGGAGTCTTTTATATCCGATTGATTCCCTTCAGGTCTTGAATCCTCAACTAATGGATAATGTTGTATTCTATGGTTTGTTGACCTTTGGTTTAGGAGCTCTCTTCCTTGTTTTTCTAGGATTGTTCCAATCAAAGGCATCAAGATTATATGTTATTTCAGTACCAGCTAGTTTTACTTTCTTATTTGTATTAGCCTTGTTGCTTTTTTCTCAAGAACCTCTTCACGGTTCGCGTTTGATTCTAATCCTTCCATTTTTACTCCTTCTTTTGATGACCAGTATTCGTGGGAAACATTCAGCTAGAGGAGCTCGTCGTCGGAGAAGAGAGGAAGTTCCTACTCTATGGAAAAAATTCATGAAAGGGAATCTCTACTTACCGATCCTAGTGGTGGTTTATCTGATTGCAATTCCTTTTGTAGCTCGTTTTGTCTTGCATCCAGCTTCTTATAGAGAACAACATCAAGTGGTAGATAGAGTCAAACAAGAGACGAGTGATGGTGACCAAATCTATATTTGGGATTCACATGTTCAGATGTATAAAGAAAGCCAGCGTTTGGCTGGATCCATGTTCCCATCACCTCTTCTTTACACGAGTACAGAAGAGAATAAAACTAGTTTAATCAATGACTTGAAAGAAAACCAACCTAAGGTGATTGTGGTGAATGATAAGGTAGCAGTCTGGTCTGAAGTGGAAACAATTTTGAAAGAAAATTACCAACAAGTAAAGACTGATTACTCAGAGTTTAAAGTCTATAAAATTAAATAACAAAATCAATATCTTGTGTATTTTTAAAAATTTTAGGATTTTTAACACAAGATATTGATTTTTCTTTTTAGAGTGGTATAATACTTTTTAGAAAGAACATTTTAGAAAAGAGCATGCATATGATTGCACTAGAAGAAAAAATTACAATTTTGCCAACTCTCTTCGTTGAAAAACGAGATGGGAGACGTGTTGTATTTGATGTGGACAAGATTGACAAGGCTCTCCACAAGGCGGCTGACAAGGTTATGGATGTGACACCCTTGGTCGAAAAACGCCTCAATGCTTTGACCGAGCGAATTGTCACAGAAATTCATAGTCGCTTTCCAAAGGGAGTTAAGATTTACGAAATCCAAAATATCGTAGAACATGAACTCCTTGAAGCTAAAGAATATGCGCTGGCTGAAGAGTATATCACTTATCGAACACAGAGGGATTTCGAGCGATCAAAAGCGACAGATATTAACTTTAGTATCCATAAACTTCTCAACAAAGATCAGGCAGTTGTCAATGAAAATGCTAATAAAGACAGCGATGTCTTTAACACCCAGCGTGATTTGACAGCAGGAATTGTTGGAAAGTCAATCGGACTGCAAATGCTTCCTAAGCACGTAGCCAATGCCCACCAAAAAGGGGATATCCACTATCACGATTTGGACTACAGTCCTTATACACCTATGACCAACTGCTGTTTGATTGATTTCAAGGGGATGTTGGAAAATGGTTTTAAGATTGGAAATGCAGAGGTAGAAAGTCCCAAGTCTATCCAGACTGCGACAGCTCAGATTTCCCAAATCATTGCCAACGTTGCTTCTAGCCAGTATGGAGGCTGTTCAGCTGACCGTATCGATGAAGTCTTGGCGCCTTATGCAGAGAAGAATTACCAAAAACATCTCAAAGATGCAGAAGAGTGGGTTTTACCTGAAAAACGGGAAGATTACGCTTGGAAGAAAACTCAAAAAGATATCTATGATGCCATGCAATCTCTTGAGTATGAAATCAACACCCTCTTCACTTCAAATGGGCAAACACCTTTCACTTCGCTAGGTTTTGGTCTAGGAACTAATCGTTTTGAGCGGGAAATTCAAAAAGCTATCTTAAACATTCGCATTAAGGGCCTTGGTTCAGAACACCGTACAGCCATCTTCCCTAAGCTCATTTTTACGCTAAAAAGAGGTCTTAACTTGGAAGAAGGGACTCCCAACTACGACATTAAGCAGTTGGCTCTTGAGTGTGCAACCAAGCGGATGTACCCAGACGTCTTGTCTTACGATAAGATTGTTGACTTGACAGGTTCCTTCAAGGTGCCTATGGGTTGCCGTTCGTTTCTTCAAGGTTGGAAGGATGAAAATGGTGTAGAAGTCAATTCAGGCCGTATGAATCTGGGTGTTGTGACAGTTAACCTACCTCGTATTGCTCTTGAGTCTGAGGGCGACATGAATAAGTTCTGGGAAATCTTCAACGAGCGGATGAATATCGCTGAAGATGCTCTTGTTTATCGTATCGAACGCACTAAAGAGGCGACACCAGCCAATGCTCCTATCCTTTATCAATACGGTGCTTTTGGCCATCGTCTAGGTAAAGAAGAAAGTGTTGACCAGCTCTTTAAGAATCGTCGTGCGACAGTTTCGCTGGGTTACATCGGTTTGTACGAAGTAGCGACAGTTTTCTTTGGAAATAGCTGGGAACACAATCTAGAAGCTAAGGAATTTACGCTGGATATCATTCGCGATATGAAACGCCGTGTAGAAGAGTGGTCTGACCAATATGGCTACCATTTCTCTATCTACTCAACACCATCTGAAAGTTTGACAGACCGTTTCTGCCGACTAGATACAGAGAAGTTTGGTTCTATTCCTGATATTACAGACAAGGAATACTACACTAACTCTTTCCACTACGATGTTCGTAAAAATCCAACACCATTTGAAAAATTAGACTTTGAGAAAGTCTATCCAGAAGCAGGTGCGTCAGGTGGTTTCATCCATTATTGTGAGTATCCAGTCCTTCAGCAAAATCCAAAGGCCTTGGAAGCTGTCTGGGACTATGCCTATGACCGTGTCGGCTATCTAGGGACCAATACACCAATCGACCGTTGCTACAAGTGTGACTTTGAAGGGGATTTTGAACCAACTGAGAGAGGATTTGCTTGTCCAAACTGTGGAAATAGCGACCCTAAAACAGTAGACGTTGTTAAACGGACTTGTGGCTATTTAGGCAATCCTCAAGCGAGACCTATGGTCAATGGGCGTCACAAGGAAATCGCTGCGCGTGTCAAACACATGAATGGCTCAACGATTAAAATAGCTGGCCATCAAGTAACAAATTAGAAAGAAATGAAATGGGAAAATATCAATTAGACGATAAGGGGCGTGCACAAGTGACCCGTTATCACGAGAAACACTCTAAAGGTGGAGCTGGTAAGAAAGAACGTTTGCTCAACCTCAGAGAACAATTTTTAAACAAGAACAAGAAAAAATAAAAGTGAGAGCCAGCTCTCGCTTTTCTCTTAGTGGGAGGTAAGAATGGAACTACGAAGACCAATATTAGCAGATAAAGTAACAGTTTTAGAGATGATGGAAGAGTTTGAAAAGAGCCAATCAGGACATGATGGAGGATTTTGGGATACAGAGAACTTTGTGTATGAAGAGTGGTTGGAAACAAATATGCAAAAAGAGATGGGAATAAACTTGCCTGAAAATCGTGTTCCTTCTATTCAATTTGTATCATTTGATGATGTAGGTCGTGCTCTAGGATTTTTGAATCTGCGATTGAGACTGAATGAGGGGTTACTGAATTATGCTGGCTACATTGGCTACACCATTCGTCTATCAGAAAGAGGTAAAGGTTATGCTAAGGAAACTCTCAGTCAGGGCTTGCAAGTTGCTAAGGAAAAGAACATCAAGAGAATTCTTGTGACCTGTAGCGTGAATAATCCTGCTAGCAGAGCAGTCATTTTAGCAAATGGAGGAATTCTTGAAGATGTTCGTAATGGAGTCGAGCGTTATTGGATAGAGGTAGCAAATGAATAATCCTAAACCACAAGAATGGAAAAGCGAGGAACTCAGTCAAGGGCGGATTATTGATTACAAGGCCTTCAACTTTGTAGATGGAGAGGGTGTGCGTAACTCTCTCTATGTAGCAGGTTGCATGTTTCACTGCGAGGGATGTTATAATGTAGCGACTTGGTCTTTCAAGGCAGGAATTCCCTATACAGCAGAATTAGAAGAACAGATTATGGCAGATCTTGCTCAACCCTATGTTCAAGGCTTGACTTTGCTGGGAGGGGAGCCTTTTCTCAATACTGGGATTCTTTTGCCACTCGTTAAGCGCATTCGGAAGGAATTGCCAGATAAAGACATCTGGTCCTGGACGGGCTATACTTGGGAAGAAATGATGTTGGAAACTCCAGATAAACTGGAACTATTGTCGCTAATTGACATCCTTGTCGATGGACGGTATGACCGAACTAAGAGAAATCTCATGCTCCAGTTTCGAGGTTCGTCCAACCAACGAATTATCGATGTGCAAAAATCGCTCCAAAGTGGGCAAGTAGTGATTTGGGATAAGCTTACTGACGGAAAAGAAAGCTATGAACAGGTGAAGAGAGAGTAACTTTCTTCCATAAAATACATAAATAAATGACCTGCTAAAAAAGAAAACATTTTCATGTTAAAAATTTTAAAAAACAGCAACAAATCCCTTGCAATCGCAGGGGCTTTGTGTTATTCTATTATGGTGCTGTAAATTACAGCTTTAGCTTTGATGCAAGAGGTTGCGACACGCTCGGTTGCATTGCCACGCAACACCGCGTCGGTTTTCTTGTGGAGCTAGCCTATTATCTTAAATAGACGAAAAGGAGAAAAAGATGGCAAACAAAAAAATCCGTATCCGTTTGAAAGCTTACGAACACCGTACGCTTGACACAGCGGCTGCAAAAATCGTAGAATCAGCTACTCGTACAGGTGCACAAGTTGCGGGTCCAATCCCACTTCCAACTGAACGTAGCCTCTACACAATCATTCGTGCGACTCACAAATACAAAGACTCTCGCGAACAATTTGAAATGCGTACACACAAACGTTTGATCGATATCGTTAACCCAACTCAAAAAACAGTTGATGCTTTGATGAAATTGGATCTTCCAAGTGGTGTAAACGTAGAAATCAAACTTTAATCTAAAGCTTGATATCTTGAGCATAAAAAACGCTCGTTAAAAACTTTTTGAATAAAAATATAGAAAAGGAACTATTTTCTCATGACAAAAGGAATCTTAGGGAAAAAAGTGGGAATGACTCAAATCTTCACTGAAGCTGGCGAATTGATCCCTGTAACAGTTATTGAAGCAACTCCAAACGTTGTTCTTCAAGTTAAAACTGTTGAAACAGACGGATACAACGCTATCCAAGTTGGTTTTGATGACAAACGCGAAGTATTGAGCAACAAACCTGCTAAAGGACATGTAGCGAAAGCTAACACGGCTCCTAAGCGCTTCATTCGTGAATTCAAAAACGTTGAAGGCTTGGAAGTTGGTGCTGAAATCACAGTTGAAACATTCGCAGCTGGAGACGTTGTTGACGTAACTGGTACTTCTAAAGGTAAAGGTTTCCAAGGTGTTATCAAGCGCCACGGACAATCACGTGGACCAATGGCTCACGGTTCTCGTTACCACCGTCGTCCAGGTTCTATGGGACCTGTTGCACCTAACCGCGTATTCAAAGGTAAAAACCTTGCAGGACGTATGGGTGGTGACCGCGTAACAATTCAAAACCTTGAAGTTGTACAAGTTGTTCCAGAAAAGAACGTTATCCTTATCAAAGGTAACGTACCAGGTGCTAAGAAATCTCTTATCACTATCAAGTCAGCAGTTAAAGCTGGTAAATAATAAGGAAAGGGGAATACAGTCAAAATGGCAAATGTAACATTATTCGACCAAACTGGTAAACAAGCTGGCGAAGTTGTTCTTAACGATGCAATCTTTGGTATCGAACCAAACCAATCTGTTGTGTTTGATGTGATCATCAGCCAACGTGCTAGCCTTCGTCAAGGAACTCACGCAGTTAAAAACCGCTCAGCTGTTTCAGGTGGCGGACGCAAACCATGGCGTCAAAAAGGAACTGGACGTGCTCGTCAAGGTTCTATCCGCTCTCCACAATGGCGTGGTGGTGGAATCGTCTTCGGACCAACTCCACGTAGCTATGCGTACAAACTTCCTCAAAAAGTTCGTCGCCTTGCGCTTAAATCTGTTTACTCAGAAAAAGTTGCTGAAAATAAATTTGTAGCCGTTGATTCTCTTGAATTTACAGCTCCAAAAACTGCTGAATTTGCAAAAGTTCTTGCAGCTTTGAGCATCGATTCTAAAGTCCTTGTTATTCTTGAAGAAGGAAACGAATTCGCAGCTCTCTCAGCTCGTAACCTTCCAAACGTGAAAGTTGCGACTGCTACAACTGCAAGTGTTCTTGACATCGCAAATAGTGACAAACTTCTTGTTACTCAAGCAGCTATCTCTAAAATCGAGGAGGTTCTTGCATAATGAATTTGTATGATGTTATCAAAAAACCTGTAATCACTGAAAGCTCAATGGCTCAACTTGAAGCAGGAAAATATGTATTTGAAGTTGACACTCGTGCACACAAACTTTTGATCAAGCAAGCTGTTGAAGCTGCTTTCGAAGGTGTTAAAGTTGCAAATGTTAACACAATCAACGTAAAACCAAAAGCTAAACGTGTTGGACGTTACACTGGTTTTACTAACAAAACTAAAAAAGCTATCATCACACTTACAGCTGATTCTAAAGCAATCGAGTTGTTTGCTGCTGAAGCTGAATAATCTAAGGAGGAAATATCGTGGGAATTCGTGTTTATAAACCAACAACAAACGGTCGCCGTAATATGACTTCTTTGGATTTCGCTGAAATCACAACAAGCACTCCTGAAAAATCATTGCTTGTTGCATTGAAGAGCAAGGCTGGTCGTAACAACAACGGTCGTATCACAGTTCGTCACCAAGGTGGTGGACACAAACGTTTCTACCGTTTGGTTGACTTCAAACGTAACAAAGACAACGTTGAAGCAGTTGTTAAAACAATCGAGTACGATCCAAACCGTTCTGCAAACATCGCTCTTGTACACTACACTGACGGTGTGAAAGCATACATCATCGCTCCAAAAGGTCTTGAAGTAGGTCAACGTATCGTTTCAGGTCCAGAAGCAGATATCAAAGTCGGAAACGCTCTTCCACTTGCTAACATCCCAGTTGGTACTTTGATCCACAACATCGAGTTGAAACCTGGTCGTGGTGGTGAATTGGTACGTGCTGCTGGTGCATCTGCTCAAGTATTGGGTTCTGAAGGTAAATACGTTCTTGTTCGTCTTCAATCAGGTGAAGTTCGTATGATTCTTGGAACTTGCCGTGCTACAGTTGGTGTTGTCGGAAACGAACAACACGGACTTGTAAACCTTGGTAAAGCAGGACGTAGCCGTTGGAAAGGTATCCGCCCAACAGTTCGTGGTTCTGTAATGAACCCTAACGATCACCCACACGGTGGTGGTGAAGGTAAAGCACCAGTTGGTCGTAAAGCACCATCTACTCCATGGGGCAAACCTGCTCTTGGTCTTAAAACTCGTAACAAGAAAGCGAAATCTGACAAACTTATCGTTCGTCGTCGCAACGAGAAATAATATTAAACTAGTCGCTTAAGCAACTAGTAAATCCGCCAGCTCGGTAGCGCTCCATAGGAGCGCAAGCCGCTGTGGTACAACATTTAAAGGAGAAAATATAAAAATGGGACGCAGTCTTAAAAAAGGACCTTTCGTCGATGAGCATTTGATGAAAAAAGTTGAAGCTCAAGCTAACGACGAAAAGAAAAAAGTTATTAAAACTTGGTCACGTCGTTCAACGATCTTCCCAAGTTTCATTGGTTACACTATTGCAGTTTATGACGGACGTAAACACGTACCTGTTTACATCCAAGAAGACATGGTAGGTCACAAACTTGGTGAATTTGCACCGACTCGTACTTACAAAGGTCACGCTGCAGACGACAAGAAAACACGTAGAAAATAAGGAGAACATAAATGGCAGAAATTACTTCAGCTAAAGCAATGGCTCGTACAGTACGTGTTTCACCTCGTAAATCACGTCTTGTTCTTGATAACATCCGTGGTAAAAGCGTAGCCGATGCAATCGCAATCTTGACATTCACTCCAAACAAAGCCGCTGAAATCATCTTGAAAGTTTTGAACTCAGCTGTAGCTAACGCTGAAAACAACTTTGGTTTGGATAAAGCTAACTTGGTAGTATCTGAAGCATTCGCAAACGAAGGACCAACTATGAAACGTTTCCGTCCACGTGCGAAAGGTTCAGCTTCACCAATCAACAAACGTACAGCTCACATCACTGTAGCTGTTGCAGAAAAATAAGGAGGTAAAATCGTGGGTCAAAAAGTACATCCAATTGGTATGCGTGTCGGCATCATCCGTGATTGGGATGCCAAATGGTATGCTGAAAAAGAATACGCGGATTACCTTCATGAAGATCTTGCAATCCGTAAATTCGTTCAAAAAGAACTTGCTGACGCAGCGGTTTCAACTATCGAAATCGAACGCGCAGTAAACAAAGTTAACGTTTCACTTCACACTGCTAAACCAGGTATGGTTATCGGTAAAGGTGGTGCTAACGTTGATGCACTCCGTGCGAAACTTAACAAATTGACTGGAAAACAAGTACACATCAACATCATCGAAATCAAACAACCTGATTTGGATGCTCACCTTGTAGGTGAAGGAATTGCTCGTCAATTGGAGCAACGTGTTGCTTTCCGTCGTGCACAAAAACAAGCAATCCAACGTGCAATGCGTGCTGGAGCAAAAGGAATCAAAACTCAAGTATCAGGTCGTTTGAACGGTGCAGATATCGCCCGTGCTGAAGGATACTCTGAAGGAACTGTTCCACTTCACACACTTCGTGCAGATATCGATTACGCTTGGGAAGAAGCAGATACTACATACGGTAAACTTGGTGTTAAAGTATGGATCTACCGTGGTGAAGTTCTTCCAGCTCGCAAAAACACTAAAGGAGGTAAATAACCAATGTTAGTACCTAAACGTGTTAAACACCGTCGTGAATTCCGTGGAAAAATGCGCGGTGAAGCAAAAGGTGGAAAAGAAGTAGCATTTGGTGAATACGGTCTTCAAGCTACAACTAGCCACTGGATCACTAACCGCCAAATCGAAGCTGCTCGTATCGCCATGACTCGTTACATGAAACGTGGTGGTAAAGTTTGGATTAAAATCTTCCCACACAAATCATACACTGCTAAAGCTATCGGTGTGCGTATGGGATCTGGTAAAGGGGCACCTGAAGGTTGGGTAGCACCAGTTAAACGTGGTAAAGTGATGTTCGAAATTGCTGGTGTATCTGAAGAGATTGCACGCGAAGCGCTTCGTCTTGCTAGCCACAAATTGCCAGTTAAATGTAAATTCGTAAAACGTGAAGCAGAATAAGGAGAAGGCATGAAACTTAATGAAGTAAAAGAATTTGTTAAAGAACTTCGTGGTCTTTCTCAAGAAGAACTCGCGAAGCGCGAAAACGAATTGAAAAAAGAATTGTTTGAACTTCGTTTCCAAGCTGCTACTGGTCAATTGGAACAAACAGCTCGCTTGAAAGAAGTTAAAAAACAAATCGCTCGTATCAAAACAGTTCAATCTGAAGCGAAATAATAGACTAGGGAAGGAGAAATTTCAATGGAACGCAATAATCGTAAAGTTCTTGTTGGACGTGTTGTATCTGACAAAATGGACAAGACAATCACAGTTGTAGTTGAAACAAAACGTAACCACCCAGTCTATGGTAAACGTATTAACTACTCTAAAAAATACAAAGCTCATGATGAAAACAATGTTGCCAAAGAAGGCGATATCGTACGTATCATGGAAACTCGCCCGCTTTCAGCTACAAAACGTTTCCGTCTTGTAGAAGTTGTTGAAGAAGCGGTCATCATCTAATCAAACCTGAAAGGAGAAAACTGAAATGATTCAAACAGAAACTCGTTTGAAAGTCGCAGACAACAGCGGTGCTCGTGAAATCTTGACTATCAAAGTTCTTGGTGGTTCAGGACGTAAATTTGCAAACATCGGTGATGTTATCGTGGCATCTGTAAAACAAGCTACTCCTGGTGGTGCGGTTAAAAAAGGTGACGTTGTTAAAGCAGTTATCGTTCGTACTAAATCAGGTGCTCGTCGTGCTGATGGTTCATACATCAAATTTGACGAAAACGCAGCAGTTATCATCCGTGAAGACAAAACTCCTCGCGGAACACGTATCTTTGGCCCAGTTGCACGTGAATTGCGTGAAGGTGGCTTCATGAAGATCGTGTCACTTGCTCCAGAAGTACTTTAATTTTTAGAAACAAACTAGTCCCCTGGATTTACCTCCAGGGTGCCCTTATGGGCGTAAGAAAAATCAAGGAGAAACCTAATGTTTGTAAAAAAAGGCGACAAAGTTCGCGTAATCGCTGGTAAAGATAAGGGAACAGAAGCTGTTGTCCTTACTGCCCTTCCAAAAGTAAACAAAGTTATCGTTGAAGGTGTTAACATCGTTAAGAAACACCAACGTCCAACTAACGAGCTTCCTCAAGGTGGTATCATCGAAAAAGAAGCAGCTATCCACGTATCAAACGTTCAAGTTTTGGACAAAAATGGTGTAGCTGGTCGTGTTGGTTACAAATTTGTAGACGGTAAAAAAGTTCGCTACAACAAAAAATCAGGCGAAGTGCTTGATTAATCACGAAGGAAAGGAGAAGTATAATGGCAAATCGTTTAAAAGAAAAATATCTTAATGAAGTAGTTCCTGCTTTGACAGAACAATTCAACTACTCATCAGTGATGGCTGTGCCTAAAGTAGATAAGATCGTTTTGAACATGGGTGTTGGTGAAGCTGTATCAAACGCTAAAAGCCTTGAAAAAGCTGCTGAAGAATTGGCACTTATCTCAGGTCAAAAACCACTTATCACTAAAGCTAAAAAATCAATCGCCGGCTTCCGTCTTCGTGAAGGTGTTGCGATCGGTGCAAAAGTTACCCTTCGTGGTGAACGTATGTACGAATTCTTGGATAAATTGGTTTCAGTTTCACTTCCACGTGTACGTGACTTCCACGGTGTTCCAACAAAATCATTTGATGGACGCGGAAACTACACACTTGGTGTGAAAGAACAATTGATCTTCCCAGAAATCAACTTCGATGACGTTGACAAAACTCGTGGTCTTGACATCGTTATCGTAACAACTGCTAACACTGACGAAGAGTCACGTGCATTGCTTACAGGCCTTGGAATGCCTTTTGCAAAATAATATAGGAGGTAAATCTAATGGCTAAAAAATCAATGATTGCTAAGAACAAACGTCCAGCGAAGTTCTCTACTCAAGCTTATACTCGTTGTGAAAAATGTGGTCGTCCACATTCAGTTTACCGCAAATTTAAACTTTGCCGTGTTTGCTTCCGTGAATTAGCTTACAAAGGACAAATTCCTGGTGTAACAAAAGCATCTTGGTAATTTAAGATATCAAGGGCGTCAAAACTCTAAGTGAAAATAGGAAACTTGACGAAGAAACTGAAGTTTCTAGGAAAGTTTATCTTTTTCACACAGAGTTTAGCCCGGGTTCAGTTGGACTTGCCAATTTGAACACGAGCTACAGCTTTGGCAAAACAGACCAATTTTCTTTGGAGCATCGCTCCTGTATCAAATTGCCTATTTTTGCTCTTGCTGTTACGCTCTTTGTATCATGTATTAACTAGCAAGTGCAACTTGCAAACTACTAGTAAGAGGAGAAAAACAAAATGGTTATGACTGACCCAATCGCAGACTTCCTAACTCGTATTCGTAACGCTAACCAAGCTAAACACGAAGTACTTGAAGTACCTGCATCAAACATCAAAAAAGGGATTGCTGAAATCCTTAAACGCGAAGGTTTTGTAAAAAACGTTGAAATCATCGAAGATGACAAACAAGGCATCATCCGTGTATTCCTTAAATACGGACCAAACGGTGAAAAAGTTATCACTAACTTGAAACGTGTTTCTAAACCAGGACTTCGTGTCTACAAAAAACGTGAAGACCTTCCAAAAGTTCTTAACGGACTTGGAATTGCTATCCTTTCAACTTCTGAAGGTTTGCTTACTGATAAAGAAGCACGCCAAAAGAATGTTGGTGGAGAAGTTATCGCTTACGTTTGGTAAAATCAAGATACAAAGCTCGTAAAGAACAAAGCAAAATTAGGAAGTTGGAGAAGTTTGTTTACAAACAAGCCAACTTATCTATTTTGCACAGTTCTTAGAGCGTGTTCAATTTAGCTATTGAACTCAATAAGTATCTTTAACCCCGTGAAAACTGGCCATTATGGCCTGACAATTTAACAGGAGAAAATAAACATGTCACGTATTGGTAATAAAGTTATCGTGTTGCCTGCTGGTGTTGAAATCACTAACAATGACAACGTTGTAACTGTAAAAGGACCTAAAGGAGAACTTACTCGTGAGTTCTCAAAAGATATTGAAATCCGTGTGGAAGGTACTGAAGTAACTCTTCACCGTCCAAACGATTCAAAAGAAATGAAAACTATTCACGGAACTACTCGTGCCCTTTTGAACAACATGGTTGTTGGTGTATCAGAAGGATTCAAGAAAGAACTTGAAATGCGCGGGGTTGGTTACCGTGCACAACTTCAAGGATCTAAACTTGTTTTGGCTGTTGGTAAATCTCATCCAGACGAAGTTGAAGCTCCAGAAGGAATTACTTTTGAACTTCCAAATCCAACAACAATCGTTGTTAGCGGAATTTCAAAAGAAGTAGTTGGTCAAACAGCTGCTTACGTACGTAGCCTTCGTTCACCAGAACCATATAAAGGTAAAGGTATCCGTTACGTTGGTGAATTCGTTCGCCGTAAAGAAGGTAAAACAGGTAAATAATGTTGAGTGGTTGATTCTCAACCACCAACCTATTTTCCAACTTTGTGCATAGCACACGATTTAAAACTAAAGAGGTGAAAACTGTGATTTCAAAACCAGATAAAAACAAACTCCGCCAAAAACGCCACCGTCGCGTTCGCGGAAAACTCTCTGGAACTGCTGATCGCCCACGTTTGAACGTATTCCGTTCTAATACAGGCATCTACGCTCAAGTGATTGATGACGTAGCGGGTGTAACGCTCGCAAGTGCTTCAACTCTTGACAAAGAAGTTTCAAAAGGAACTAAAACTGAACAAGCCGTTGCTGTCGGTAAACTCGTTGCAGAACGTGCAAACGCTAAAGGTATTTCAGAAGTGGTGTTCGACCGCGGTGGATATCTATATCACGGACGTGTGAAAGCTTTGGCTGATGCAGCTCGTGAAAACGGATTGAAATTCTAATAGGAGGACACTAGAAAATGGCATTTAAAGACAATGCAGTTGAATTAGAAGAACGCGTAGTTGCTGTCAACCGTGTTACAAAAGTTGTTAAAGGTGGACGTCGTCTTCGTTTCGCAGCTCTTGTTGTTGTTGGTGACCACAACGGTCGCGTAGGATTTGGTACTGGTAAAGCTCAAGAAGTTCCAGAAGCAATCCGTAAAGCAGTAGATGATGCTAAGAAAAACTTGATCGAAGTTCCTATGGTTGGAACAACAATCCCACACGAAGTTCTTTCAGAATTCGGTGGAGCTAAAGTATTGTTGAAACCTGCTGTAGAAGGTTCTGGAGTTGCCGCTGGTGGTGCAGTTCGTGCCGTTGTGGAATTGGCAGGTGTGGCAGATATTACATCTAAATCACTTGGTTCTAACACTCCAATCAACATTGTTCGTGCAACTGTTGAAGGTTTGAAACAATTGAAACGCGCTGAAGAAGTTGCTGCCCTTCGTGGTATTTCAGTTTCTGATTTGGCATAAGAAAGGGGATAAAATGGCTCAAATTAAAATTACTTTGACTAAGTCTCCAATCGGACGCATTCCATCACAACGTAAAACTGTTGTAGCACTTGGACTTGGCAAATTGAACAGCTCTGTTATTAAAGAAGACAACGCTGCTATCCGTGGTATGATCACAGCAGTATCTCACTTGGTAACAGTTGAAGAAGTAAACTAATGAATTTTTAGGGGATGTGCAGTATACCATCCCCTAAAACTAGATATAGTCATTTATGATGACGTCGTATAGGCGAGTTGATGGGGGAGACAACCTTTTCTCCCTTATCGGCGCTAGCATTTTACAAAAGAGGAGAAAATAAAAATGAAACTTCATGAATTGAAACCTGCAGAAGGTTCTCGTAAAGTACGTAACCGCGTTGGTCGTGGTACTTCATCAGGTAACGGTAAAACATCTGGTCGTGGTCAAAAAGGTCAAAAAGCTCGTAGCGGTGGCGGAGTTCGCCTTGGTTTTGAAGGTGGACAAACTCCATTGTTCCGTCGTCTTCCAAAACGTGGATTCACTAACATCAACGCTAAAGAATACGCAATTGTGAACCTTGACCAATTGAACGTCTTTGAAGATGGTGCTGAAGTTACTCCAGTTGTTCTTATCGAAGCAGGAATTGTTAAAGCTGAAAAATCAGGTATTAAAATTCTTGGTAACGGTGAGTTGACTAAGAAATTGACTGTGAAAGCAGCTAAATTCTCTAAATCAGCTGAAGAAGCTATCACTGCTAAAGGTGGTTCAGTAGAAGTCATCTAAGAGAGGTGACCTATGTTTTTTAAATTATTAAGAGAAGCTCTTAAAGTCAAGAAGGTTCGATCAAAAATTTTATTTACAATTTTTATCGTTTTGGTTTTTCGTATCGGAACTAGCATTACAGTTCCTGGTGTGAATGCCAATAGCTTGAATGCTTTAAGTGGATTATCCTTCTTAAACATGTTGAGCTTGGTGTCAGGGAATGCCTTGAAAAACTTCTCAGTTTTTGCTCTTGGTGTTAGCCCTTACATTACGGCCTCTATCGTTGTTCAACTCTTGCAAATGGATATTTTACCCAAGTTTGTAGAGTGGGGTAAACAAGGGGAAGTAGGTCGAAGAAAATTGAATCAAGCTACTCGTTATATTGCTCTTGTTTTAGCCTTTGTGCAATCTATCGGGATTACAGCTGGTTTTAATACTTTGGCTGGAGCTCAATTGTTGAAAACAGCTCTTACTCCACAAGTCTTTATCATGATTGGTATCATCTTAACAGCTGGTAGCATGATTGTTACTTGGTTGGGGGAGCAAATTACAGATAAGGGATACGGAAATGGTGTTTCTATGATTATCTTTGCCGGGATTGTTGCCTCAATTCCAGAGATGATTCAGGGCATCTATGTGGACTACTTTGTGAACGTCCCAAGTAGCCGTATCAACTCATCTATCATTTTCGTAATCATTTTGATTATTACTGTATTGTTGATTATTTACTTTACAACTTATGTTCAACAAGCAGAATACAAAATTCCAATCCAATATACTAAGGTTGCACAAGGTGCTCCATCTAGCTCTTACCTTCCTTTGAAGGTAAACCCTGCTGGAGTTATCCCTGTTATCTTTGCAAGTTCGATCACTGCAGCGCCAGCGGCTATTCTTCAGTTTTTGAGCGCTACAGGTCATGATTGGGCTTGGGTAAGAACAGCACAAGAAATGCTGGCAACAACTTCACCAACTGGTATTGCCATGTATGCTTTATTGATTATTCTCTTTACATTCTTCTATACGTTTGTACAGATTAATCCTGAAAAAGCGGCAGAGAACCTACAAAAGAGCGGTGCCTATATCCACGGAGTTCGTCCTGGTAAAGGTACAGAAGAATATATGTCTAAACTTCTTCGTCGTCTTGCAACTGTTGGTTCTCTCTTCCTTGGTGTGATTTCTATTTTACCGATTGTAGCAAAAGATTTCTTTGGACTTTCAGAGGCAGTTGCTTTTGGAGGAACCAGTCTTTTGATCATTATCTCTACAGGTATTGAAGGAATCAAACAATTGGAAGGTTACCTATTGAAACGTAAGTATGTTGGTTTCATGGATAGAACAGAATAAAAGCATTTACTGACTCAGTAAATGCTGAGGGAGTGGAGGTTTAAACTCTGACATTTGTGAGAGTTTGGTCTCCCCTCTTCTATTTTGTTTTTAAATAGGGGTGAAAAGACTTTTTGCTTCTATTTAAAAATAAAATAAGGAGATCAAATCATGAATCTTTTGATTATGGGCTTACCTGGTGCAGGTAAGGGAACTCAAGCAGCAAAAATTGTAGAACAATTCCATGTTGCACATATCTCAACAGGTGATATGTTCCGTGCTGCTATGGCAAATCAAACTGAAATGGGTGTTCTTGCTAAGTCATACATTGACAAGGGTGAATTGGTTCCTGATGAAGTTACAAATGGAATCGTAAAAGAACGTCTTTCACAAGATGATATTAAAGAAACAGGATTCTTGTTGGATGGTTACCCACGTACAATCGAACAAGCTCATGCCTTGGACAAAACATTGGCTGAACTTGGCATTGAACTAGAGGGTGTCATCAACATTGAAGTGAATCCAGATAGCCTCTTGGAACGTTTAAGTGGCCGTATTATCCACCGCGTAACTGGAGAAACTTTCCACAAGGTCTTTAACCCACCAGTTGACTATAAAGAAGAAGATTATTACCAACGTGAAGATGATAAACCTGAGACAGTGAAACGTCGTTTGGATGTTAATATTGCTCAAGGAGAACCAATCATTGCTCACTACCGTGCCAAAGGTTTGGTTCATGACATCGAAGGTAATCAAGATATCAATGATGTCTTCTCAGATATCGAAAAAGTATTGACAAATTTGAAATAAAGCGTTTTTCACACTTGCAAAAATCCGCTACAAATGTTATACTGAGATAGTCTGACTTATAATTGTTGTCTCTGTGTCTAGAGGCATCGAATCGAAATTTATGGAGGTGCTTTTGCGTGGCAAAAGACGATGTGATTGAAGTTGAAGGCAAAGTAGTTGATACAATGCCGAATGCAATGTTTACGGTTGAACTTGAAAATGGACATCAGATTTTAGCAACAGTTTCTGGTAAAATTCGTAAAAACTATATTCGTATTTTAGCGGGAGATCGTGTTACTGTCGAAATGAGTCCATATGACTTGACACGTGGACGTATCACTTACCGCTTTAAATAATCGAAAAACTTGGAGGGATAAGAAATGAAAGTAAGACCATCGGTCAAACCAATTTGCGAATACTGTAAAGTTATTCGTCGTAATGGTCGTGTTATGGTAATTTGCCCAGCAAATCCAAAACACAAACAACGTCAAGGATAAGATAGAAAGGAGAAAACATGGCTCGTATTGCTGGAGTTGACATTCCAAATGACAAACGCGTAGTAATCTCATTGACTTATGTTTATGGTATCGGACTTGCAACATCTAAGAAAATTTTGGCTGCTGCTGGAATCTCAGAAGATGTTCGTGTACGTGATCTTACATCAGATCAAGAAGATGCTATCCGTCGTGAAGTGGATGCAATCAAAGTTGAAGGTGACCTTCGTCGTGAAGTAAACTTGAACATCAAACGTTTGATGGAAATCGGTTCATACCGTGGTATCCGTCACCGTCGTGGACTTCCTGTCCGTGGACAAAACACTAAAAACAACGCTCGCACTCGTAAAGGTAAAGCTGTTGCGATTGCTGGTAAGAAAAAATAATATAGGAGGTAAAAGTCTTGGCTAAACCAACACGTAAACGTCGTGTGAAAAAGAATATCGAATCTGGTATTGCTCATATTCACGCTACATTTAATAACACTATTGTTATGATTACTGATGTGCATGGTAATGCAATTGCTTGGTCATCAGCTGGTGCTCTTGGTTTCAAAGGTTCTCGTAAATCTACACCATTCGCTGCTCAAATGGCTTCTGAAGCTGCTGCTAAATCTGCACAAGAACACGGTCTTAAATCAGTTGAAGTTACTGTAAAAGGTCCAGGTTCTGGTCGTGAGTCAGCTATTCGTGCGCTTGCTGCCGCTGGTCTTGAAGTAACAGCAATTCGTGATGTGACTCCAGTGCCACACAATGGTGCTCGTCCTCCAAAACGTCGCCGTGTATAATCATCGCATTACACTGCTTTTCGTTTAAGAGGGAGTAACTAAATGATCGAGTTTGAAAAACCAAATATAACAAAAATTGATGAAAATAAAGATTATGGCAAGTTTGTAATCGAACCACTTGAACGTGGCTACGGTACAACTCTTGGTAACTCTCTTCGTCGTGTACTTCTAGCTTCTCTACCAGGAGCAGCTGTGACATCTATCAATATTGATGGTGTGTTACATGAGTTTGACACAGTTCCAGGTGTTCGTGAAGACGTGATGCAAATCATTCTGAACATTAAAGGAATTGCAGTGAAATCGTACGTTGAAGACGAAAAAATCATCGAACTAGATGTTGAAGGTCCTGCTGAAGTAACAGCTGGTGACATTTTGACAGATAGCGATATCGAAATTGTAAATCCAGATCATTATCTTTTTACAATCGGTGAAGGTTCTTCTCTAAAAGCGACTATGACTGTTAACAGTGGTCGTGGATATGTACCTGCTGATGAAAATAAAAAAGATAATGCACCAGTTGGAACACTTGCTGTAGATTCTATTTATACACCAGTTACAAAAGTCAACTATCAAGTGGAACCTGCTCGTGTAGGTAGCAATGATGGATTTGACAAATTAACCCTTGAAATCTTAACTAATGGAACAATTATTCCAGAAGATGCTTTAGGGCTTTCAGCACGTATTTTGACAGAACATCTTGATTTGTTTACAAATCTTACTGAGATTGCCAAGTCAACTGAAGTGATGAAAGAAGCTGACACTGAATCTGACGACCGTATTTTGGATCGTACGATTGAGGAACTGGATTTGTCTGTGCGTTCATACAACTGTTTGAAACGTGCCGGTATCAATACCGTGCATGACTTGACAGAAAAATCTGAAGCAGAGATGATGAAAGTACGAAATCTTGGACGCAAGAGTTTGGAAGAAGTGAAATTCAAACTTATTGATTTGGGTCTTGGATTAAAAGATAAATAAAGGAGGAATAAATGGCTTACCGTAAACTAGGACGCACTAGCTCACAACGTAAAGCAATGCTTCGCGATTTGACAACTGACCTTTTGATCAACGAATCAATCGTGACAACTGAAGCTCGTGCTAAAGAAATCCGTAAAACTGTTGAAAAAATGATTACTCTAGGTAAACGTGGTGATTTGCATGCACGTCGTCAAGCAGCTGCTTTCGTACGTAATGAAATCGCATCTGAAAACTATGATGAAGCAACTGACAAGTACACTTCTACTACAGCACTTCAAAAATTGTTCTCAGAAATCGCACCTCGTTATGCTGAACGTAACGGTGGATACACTCGTATCCTTAAAACTGAACCACGTCGTGGTGATGCAGCGCCAATGGCGATCATCGAATTAGTATAAAATCATCAATTTTGTTGAGTGTTATGATGATGGAGTCTTGTACTCTTAGTCTAGCTCTGGTCTACCGCTAGGATTTAGGTCCTAGCGGGAACACTCATCATAAGTTGGGATAGTAGACGCTTGTTTACGAAATTGTTTTTTTCCTAAGAACAACTTCGTAAGCAGGCGTTTTTGAGTATTTTAGTTAGAATTATGCTATACTATTTAAGAAGAAATCTGCTAAATGTTCAGGTTTCCTATTTTAAGAAGAATTGGAGTTTGCTTATGAAAGCGATTATAACTGTTGTTGGTAAAGATAAATCTGGAATTGTTGCAGGTGTTTCTGGTAAAATTGCAGAATTGGGATTGAATATTGACGATATCTCTCAAACTGTTTTGGATGAATATTTCACGATGATGGCTGTCGTCTCTAGTGATAAAAAGCAAGATTTTACCTATCTTCGTAATGAATTTGAAGCTTTTGGGCAAACTTTGAATGTAAAAATCAATATTCAGAGTGCAGCGATTTTCGAAGCTATGTATAACATCTAGGAGGTGCACATGGATATTAGACAAGTTACTGAAACCATCGCTATGATTGAGGAGCAAAACTTCGATATTAGAACCATTACCATGGGAATTTCCCTTTTGGACTGTATTGATCCAGATATTGAACGTGCTGCGGAGAAAATTTATCAAAAGATTACGACCAAGGCGGCTAATTTAGTGGCTGTTGGGGATGAAATTGCAGCTGAGTTGGGAATTCCTATCGTTAATAAGCGTGTATCGGTGACTCCTATTTCTCTGATTGGAGCAGCGACAGATGCGACAGACTATGTGGTTCTGGCAAAAGCGCTTGATAAGGCTGCGAAAGAAATTGGTGTGGACTTTATCGGTGGTTTCTCTGCCTTGGTACAAAAGGGTTATCAAAAGGGAGATGAGATTCTCATCAATTCTATTCCTCGGGCTTTGGCAGAAACAGACAAGGTCTGCTCGTCAGTTAATATCGGCTCAACCAAGTCTGGTATTAATATGACTGCTGTGGCAGATATGGGACGTATTATCAAGGAAACGGCAACTCTATCTGATATGGGTGCTGCTAAGTTGGTTGTATTCGCTAATGCTGTTGAGGACAATCCGTTTATGGCAGGTGCCTTCCACGGTGTTGGAGAAGCTGATGTTATCATCAATGTCGGGGTTTCTGGTCCTGGTGTGGTAAAGCGTGCCTTGGAAAAAGTTCGTGGTGAGAGCTTTGACGTAGTAGCCGAAACAGTCAAGAAGACTGCATTTAAAATCACTCGTATTGGTCAATTGGTTGGACAGATGGCCAGCGAGAGACTGGGTGTGGAGTTTGGTATTGTTGACTTGAGTTTGGCGCCAACTCCTGCGGTTGGAGACTCTGTAGCACGTGTCCTAGAAGAAATGGGACTAGAGACGGTTGGTACGCATGGAACGACGGCTGCCTTGGCTCTCTTGAACGACCAAGTTAAGAAGGGCGGAGTTATGGCTTGCAACCAAGTTGGTGGTTTGTCTGGTGCTTTTATCCCTGTTTCAGAGGATGAAGGAATGATTGCTGCAGTGCAAAATGGCTCTCTTAATCTGGAAAAACTAGAAGCTATGACTGCTATCTGTTCCGTTGGTTTGGATATGATTGCCATTCCAGAAGATACACCTGCTGAAACCATTGCGGCCATGATTGCAGATGAGGCTGCAATTGGTGTTATCAACATGAAAACTACGGCTGTTCGTATCATTCCCAAAGGAAAAGAAGGTGATATGATTGAGTTTGGAGGCCTATTAGGAACTGCACCTGTTATGAAAATCAATGGAGCTTCGTCTGTCGATTTCATCTCTCGTGGAGGACAAATTCCAGCACCAATTCATAGTTTTAAAAATTAAGAAAATAGGAGAAATTTTAAGTTCTATTTAAGGTTAGGTATGTATACTGTAATCATTAAATAAAGACCTCCTAATATTATTTGAAACAGATAACACTGATTTAGTTTGAATTTGATTTTCATCTAATATCTTTATTTAATAGAACTCCTAAACTTTTTCATAATAATCTCCTGCAAAAGTCGCCTGTATGGGTGGCTTTTGTTTTATCATCCATGATATAATAGAAACAAACGGAGGACGGAAAATGGTAAAAGTACGATTGTATTTGGTACGTCATGGCAAGACTATGTTTAACACGATTGGTCGCGCGCAAGGTTGGAGCGATACACCCTTAACAGCTGAAGGTGAGCGAGGGATTCAAGAATTAGGAATCGGTTTGAGAGAATCTGGTCTACAGTTTGAGCGCGCTTATTCGAGTGATTCTGGCCGCACCATTCAGACAATGGGAATCATCCTTGATGAACTTGGTTTGCAGGGGAAAATCCCTTATCGCATGGACAAGCGTATCAGAGAATGGTGTTTCGGTAGTTTTGACGGAGCTTATGATGGTGATCTTTTCATGGGCATTATTCCTCGTATCTTTAATGTGGACCATGTTCATCAATTGTCTTATGCTGAACTGGCTGAGGGCTTGGTAGAGGTCGATACAGCTGGTTGGGCTGAAGGTTGGGAAAAACTCAGTGGTCGAATCAAGGAAGGATTTGAAGCGATTGCCAAAGAAATGGAAGAACAAGGCGGTGGCAATGCCCTTGTCGTCAGCCACGGAATGACCATTGGAACCATTGTTTATCTGATTAATGGCATGCATCCGCATGGTCTAGATAATGGTAGCGTGACGATCCTTGAATATGAGGACGGCCAGTTTAGCGTAGAAGTTGTCGGCGACCGTAGTTACCGAGAACTAGGACGTGAGAAGATGCTAGAGAAAAATAATTGATAGAAGTTAGCTCCAAGTGTGGGCTAATTTTTTGTACTGCTAAATAAGCTGGATTTGCGATTCGGTCTTTCTTGGCATACAAGCCCAAAAGAACATTTCTCGTCTTTCAAATTCCCTCAAAAATGGTATAATAGTAACATCACAAAATTGGAGAGAGACCATGAGTTTTTACAATCATAAAGAAATTGAGCCTAAGTGGCAGGGCTACTGGGCAGAACATCATACATTTAAGACAGGAACAGATGCCTCAAAACCGAAGTTTTATGCTCTTGATATGTTCCCTTATCCATCTGGAGCGGGTCTGCACGTAGGACACCCAGAAGGTTATACTGCAACCGATATCCTCAGCCGTTACAAACGTGCGCAAGGCTACAATGTCCTTCACCCAATGGGATGGGATGCCTTTGGTTTGCCTGCAGAGCAATACGCTATGGATACGGGGAATGACCCAGCAGAATTTACAGCTGAGAACATTGCCAACTTCAAACGCCAAATCAATGCGCTTGGATTTTCTTACGACTGGGATCGTGAAGTCAATACGACAGATCCAAACTACTACAAGTGGACTCAATGGATTTTCACTAAGCTTTACGAAAAAGGATTGGCCTATGAAGCGGAAGTACCAGTAAACTGGGTTGAGGAATTGGGAACAGCCATCGCTAACGAAGAAGTTCTTCCTGACGGAACATCTGAGCGTGGAGGCTATCCAGTTGTCCGCAAACCAATGCGCCAATGGATGCTCAAAATCACGGCTTACGCAGAGCGCTTGCTCAATGACTTAGATGAACTTGATTGGCCAGAGTCTATCAAGGACATGCAACGCAACTGGATTGGGAAATCAACTGGTGCTAATGTAACTTTTAAAGTTAAGGGAACAGACAAGGAATTCACAGTCTTTACAACTCGTCCTGATACTCTTTTCGGTGCAACTTTCACTGTTTTGGCTCCTGAGCATGATTTGGTTGACGCTATCACAAGTCCAGAGCAAGCAGAGGCAGTAGCTGACTATAAACACCAAGCTAGCCTCAAGTCTGACTTGGCTCGTACGGACCTTGCCAAAGAAAAAACAGGGGTTTGGACTGGTGCTTATGCCGTCAACCCTGTCAATGGTAAGGAAATTCCAATCTGGATTGCCGACTATGTTCTTGCTAGTTACGGAACAGGTGCCGTTATGGCTGTGCCTGCCCACGATCAACGTGACTGGGAATTTGCCAAACAATTTGACCTTCCAATCGTAGAAGTACTTGAAGGTGGAAATGTAGCAGAAGCTGCCTACACAGAAGATGGCCTTCACGTTAATTCAGACTTCCTAGATGGACTCAACAAAGAAGACGCAATTGCTAAGATTGTGGCTTGGTTGGAAGAAAAAGGCTGTGGTCAAGAGAAGGTGACCTACCGTCTCCGCGACTGGCTCTTTAGCCGTCAACGTTACTGGGGTGAGCCAATTCCTATCATTCATTGGGAAGACGGAACTTCAACAGCTGTTCCTGAAAATGAATTGCCACTTGTCTTGCCAGTAACCAAGGATATCCGTCCTTCAGGTACTGGTGAAAGTCCACTAGCTAATTTGACAGATTGGCTTGAAGTGACTCGTGAAGATGGTGTCAAAGGTCGTCGCGAGACCAACACAATGCCACAATGGGCAGGTTCAAGCTGGTACTACCTCCGCTATATTGACCCGCACAATACTGAGAAATTGGCCGATGAGGAGCTCCTCAAACAATGGTTGCCAGTAGATATCTACGTGGGTGGTGCAGAGCATGCCGTTCTTCACTTGCTTTATGCTCGTTTCTGGCACAAATTCCTCTATGACCTCGGTGTTGTTCCAACTAAGGAACCATTCCAAAAACTCTTTAACCAAGGGATGATTTTGGGAACCAGCTACCGTGACCACCGTGGGGCTCTTGTGGCGACTGACAAGGTTGAAAAACGTGACGGTTCCTTCTTCCATGTAGAAACAGGTGAAGAGTTAGAGCAAGCGCCAGCTAAGATGTCTAAATCGCTCAAGAACGTGGTTAACCCTGACGATGTGGTGGAACAATACGGTGCCGATACCCTTCGTGTTTATGAAATGTTTATGGGACCACTTGATGCTTCGATTGCTTGGTCAGAAGAAGGTCTGGAAGGAAGCCGTAAGTTCCTTGACCGTGTTTACCGCTTGATTACAAGTAAAGAAATAGCTGCGGAAAACAATGGCGCTCTTGACAAAGTTTACAACGAAACTGTTAAAGCTGTCACAGAACAAATCGAATCCCTCAAATTCAACACAGCCATTGCCCAACTTATGGTCTTTGTCAATGCAGCTAACAAGGAAGACAAGCTTTATGCAGACTACGCCAAAGGCTTTATCCAATTGATTGCACCATTTGCGCCTCACTTGGCAGAAGAGCTCTGGCAAACAGTTGCAGCAACAGGTGAGTCAATCTCTTATGTGGCTTGGCCAACTTGGGACGAAAGCAAATTGGTTGAAGACGAAATCGAAATTGTCGTCCAAATCAAAGGTAAAGTCCGTGCCAAACTCATGGTCGCTAAAGACCTATCACGAGAAGAATTGCAAGAAATTGCTCTGGCTGACGAAAAAGTCAAAGCAGAAATTGACGGTAAGGAAATCGTGAAGGTGATTGCGGTACCGAATAAATTGGTTAATATTGTTGTGAAATAAGATAGGAATCCTTCAGAATAGAATCTGGAGGATTTTTTATTTGACAGGAAGTTTCTATTTTGTTAATATGATTAACAAAGAAAAGAGAGATTATGGATAAAAAAGACTTTATTACATTTAATAATCGTTTCAATAGGTTTATTTTAGCGTTTGAACAGTTAAAAAAAAATCAACATAAAAGTGGTGTTGACAAATCTATTACGTTGAATGAGGTACATTTGATTGTTGTGATTGGGAAAAATCAGCCCTTAAATCTAGTAAAATTATCTGAATTATTAGAAGTTTCAAGAAGTGCAATAACTCAAAGTGTTAGGAGATTGATTCAAAAAAATTTAGTTGTTTTTGATTTTGATCCGAATAATGGGAAAAATAAATATTTGAGATTATCTGAAAAAGGCATCGAAATTTTTAAAATCCATAAGGAGCAACAAGAATATATTGAAAAATCAATCTTTTCAGTTTTAAACAACTATAGCGAGGTGGAACTTAAAACCGTTGTGAAATTGATGGATGATATTGAAAAGGTGTGGGGAGAATTACCGTGGTAAAAGTCACGGTAAATTTCAAATATAATTGTTAAGCAAATTAACAAAAAGGAGAAGATATGACTGTAAACATAGAACTGATTTCACAAACAGATTTAGCGGATGAATCTTTTTATATTGCTATTAATGGTTTAGAACCAAGGGCAATGTATTGTGTAGAAATGTACCTGTCTGATTATTACTGTATAAATGCTCCCTTGCTTTTAGATCATGATGTTATATGGAAATCAACCGCAATTTTTTTATCTGATCAGGACGGTATGATTGATACCTCTCAGACAGCATCTATTTCGGGATCTTATAAAGGAGTTTCAGAAATGGGATTATTCTTTAATGCGAAACCGTTGAAGAATAGGAAAAGGAGATTACCTAGTTCTCTTGATAGAATTCCATTACGAGATTGTTTTGGTGTTGAAATTAAAATCAGGCTGGGGAAAGATATGGTCGCGGAGCAAAGTTTTGTAAGGCGTTATATGAATCTGGGAGTAAGATATCAAGATATCTATGACAAGCATTTTCAAGGTCGATTATTTTATGATGAAAAGTTAAGAAGGGCGCCAGCCGTGATTATTGTTAGCGGTAGTGAGGGAAGAATTGAAAAAGCTCAGAATATTGCCCAACTTTTATCTTCAAGAGGCTATATTTGTCTTGCGATAGCTTATTTTGGTTTAGAGGGATTACCCCAAAATTTAGAACGAATTCCAATAGAATGTCTGGAGGAGGCGAAAGATTTTCTATATCATCATCCTCAAGTTGATAATACAAAAATAGGAATATATGGTCGCTCTAAAGGAGCAGAGCTTGTTCTGGCTGGACAAAGTATTTTGGAAGATGTTCAATGTTTGGCACTCAATTCCCCCTCAAATGTAATATTTGAGGGAATAAAGGGAAAACTCAACTCTCATTCATCTTCTTGGACATATTTACAAAAGGAACTTCCTTATCAAAAATTTCAGTTAGGAGATTATTTGTTAAACAAGTTTTTTGGAAAACATATTCCTGAAGATAGAAGGGCTCAGATTGATGTGAGTAAAATTGTCTCTCCTTTATTATTACTAGGAAGTGATGTTGATGAAATATGGAATGCATCATCCGCGATAGATGATATTATTTCACACTATAAAGGGGAATCCATTTTGTTTAAAAAATACCATGAAACAGGGCATATGTTGACGGTTGCTTATCAACCGAATCATCGTTATCGAAAATATTGGCGCTTATTAATGAAAGAAAGTGTAGACTCTTGGTTTGCTACGATAAATTTTTTTGATACACATCTGAAGAATTTGTAGATAGTGCTGAACAGTACTATAATAGTCCTAACTAAGATAAAAACACAGTTCTGGTTGGTAGTCCAGTCTACAAAAGCAAACACTAAAACAAGAGAAATTTGAATACAAACAGTAAAAAATAGAGAGAAGCATAAGGGGCATTACCTCACTCGTTCCCATATTTGATTATTCCTCCATAAAGTGGATGGATGATTTTTATAAGAGGAGTTTGCATTATTGAATAGAAAACCAAGTGTTTCCTAAAATTTTCATTGAGATATGTTATACTATATTCAATAAGTGAAACAAGGAGAATACTATGCCAGTAAATGAATATGGTCAGATGATTGGTGAGTCAATGGAAGGTTATACACCAGGTGAATTGCCTGCTATTGATTTCTTAGAAGGGCGTTATGCTAGGATAGAGGCTCTCTCGGTAGAAAAGCATGCGGAGGATTTGCTAGCTGTTTATGGGTCTGATACGCCTCAGGAGATGTGGACCTACCTTTTTCAGGAGCCAGTAGCAGATATGGAGGAGCTGGTTACCCTTTTAAATCAGATGTTGGCTCGTAAGGACCGTTTTTACTATGCAATCATAGACAAGGCGACTGGTAAGGCTTTGGGAACTTTTTCCCTCATGCGAATTGATCAGAATAACCGAGCAATAGAAGTGGGAGCTGTCACTTTTTCTCCAAAACTCAGGGGGACACGGATAGGGACAGAAGCCCAGTATCTCTTGGCTTGCTATGTCTTTGAAGAGCTTAACTATCGTCGCTATGAGTGGAAATGCGATGCCCTAAATCTGCCATCCAGACGAGCAGCGGAACGTTTGGGATTTGTCTATGAAGGAACCTTCCGTCAGGCAGTCATTTATAAGGGGCGTACGAGGGATACGGATTGGTTGTCTATGATTGATAAGGACTGGCCTCAAGTCAAAGCTCGTTTGGAAGCATGGTTGCGTCCTGAAAATTTTGATAAAAATGGACAGCAGTACAAGAGCTTGAGGGAACTCTAAGAGGTGTTGACATGATAACCATTAGAAAGCAAGAAATTGTCAAGCTAGAGGATGTTTTGCATCTCTATCAGGCTGTCGGTTGGACAAATTATACCCATCAACCAGAGATGCTGGAGCAGGCCTTATCTCATTCATTAGTGATTTATGTGGCGCTTGATGGCGATGCTGTGGTGGGCTTGATTCGTTTGGTTGGAGATGGATTCTCATCAGTATTGGTTCAAGATTTAATCGTTTTACCTATCTATCAGCGTAAAGGGATTGGTAGCGCCCTAATGAAAGAGGCTTTAGAGGATTACAAAGATGTCTATCAAGTCCAGCTGGTGACAGAACAGACAGAAAAAACCTTGGGATTTTATCGTTCTATGGGTTTTGAAACTTTATCCACCTATGATTGTACAGGAATGATTTGGGTAAACAGAGAAAAATAACAAAACTTGTTTTTCTTAAGCAAAGTTTAAGGATGGTCTAGTATTATATAACCATTAAATAAAGACCTCCTAACTTTATTTAATGAAATCCTAAAACTTTTTTTTCATCATAATCTCCTAATGAAGTCACCCAATCGAGTCTACTGAAAAAGTCATCAACTTGATGGCTTTTTTGTTATACTAGAGATGAGGTGAAATAATGCTTGATAAT